>JANMXS010000165.1:0-16520 GCA_031394335.1 Burkholderiales bacterium | reverse complement strand
TCAAATTTGCCATTCATGCCCTGCACGATGGCGTAGAAACCGGCGAACAAAGCCGCCGCCGTAAACAGGTTCGGCAGGATGTAGATGCCCTTGCGGCGGCGCTCGCGATCGAGCAGCCCTTTTTTACGTGGTTCCGGGGAGCTGGACATGGTCATGGCCTATCTGGGTCGGAAAGCGCAGTGGCTAAGGGATAAAGCCGCAACATCTACACTTTGCGAACGCTTTTGATTTAAAAAATTACGTAACTCATTGTAACGGATGGCCGCGTTGAAGAGCGAAATAGGTGTCTGGCCAAATCTGGAAACCCCAGCATTGACGCGGGTTCTGGAGCATTTTTGCTCCAAACGCCGCGCTACGCCTTGAGTTTGCCATTTTGGTCTTGCTAACGGGACGCCGCGTCATCAGGGCGCATGGCCGCCATCTTCGCGCCCATCGCCTCTCCCAGCCTGATGGCGCGGGCGGGAACCCATGCGGGATTGAACTGCAACTGATCCTTTGGAAACAGCATCACCACCGTTGAACCCAGCATAAAGCGTCCCATTTCTTCGCCTTGCCGCAACAGCACCTGCTGCCCTTCATACCGCCATTCCTGTATCTGCGCGCTACGCGGCGGATTGACCACACCATGCCACACGGTAGCCATACTGCCGACGATGGTGGCACCGACCAGCGTCAACACGAAGGGACCGTATATCGATTCGAATACGCAGATCACGCGTTCATTGCGGGCAAACAGACCCGGCACGCCACACGCAGTCGTCGGGTTGACCGAGAACAGCGCGCCCGGCACGTGGATCATGCGCGTCAGTTGACCATCGCAAGGCATATGGATGCGGTGGTAATCCTTGGGGCTCAGATAAAGCGTGGCGAAGCTGCCATCCTCAAACTGCGCGGCCAATTCGCGGTCGCCACCGACCAAGGCAGCGGTTGAATAGTGGTGTCCCTTGGCTTGAAAAATCTGGTCATTTTCGATCGCCCCGAACTGGCTGATGGCGCCATCGACCGGACAGATGAAATCTGCGGATGCCAGCGGCCGTGAATCGGCACGCAAGGCGCGCGTAAAAAACTCATTGAAACTTTGATAGCTGCGAATATCCGGATTGGCCGCTTCGGCCATGTCCACGGCGTAGCGTTCGACGACCCAGCGGATCAGGCGCGTCGTCACACTCCCCGCGCGCGCGTTGGCAATTTTGCCGGCAAGCCAGGTCATGGCTTGTTTGGGCATCAGGTATTGCGGCAATACTGCAAGGCGATCAGACACGTGGAACACCGTTGGCGAAGACAGGCGCTGATTATAAACGCCGCGCCATGCGGCGACTGTTTTCGAAAATCTGCACCGCCGATGACCATAAAGAAAAAGACCGGTTACCCGGCCTGTTCATTTTTTCTAATCAGTTCGTGGCCTGATCGACCAGCTTGTTCTTCTTGATCCACGGCATCATGCTGCGCAGTTTCGCACCCACTTCCTCGATCGGGTGCTCAGCCAGCAAACGGCGACGCGCATTCAAGGTCGGCGCGCCGGCCTTGTTTTCGAGGATGAAGCTCTTCGCATATTCGCCGGTTTGAATGTCTTTCAATACCTCGCGCATCGCCTTGCGGGTTTCATCGGTGATGATTTTCGGGCCGCTGACGTATTCACCGTACTCGGCATTGTTCGAGATCGAGTAATTCATGTTGGCGATGCCGCCTTCATAAATCAGATCGACGATCAATTTGGTCTCGTGCAGGCATTCGAAGTAGGCCATTTCCGGCGCGTAACCGGCTTCAACCAGGGTCTCGTAACCGGCTTTGATCAGCTCCACAATACCGCCGCACAACACCGTCTGCTCGCCGAACAGATCGGTTTCAGTCTCTTCGCGGAAATTGGTTTCAATCACGCCGCCGCGCGAGCCGCCGATGGCCTTGGCATAAGACAGCGCCAGATGACGCGCCTTGCCGGACGTGTCCTGATGAATTGCGATTAGGGCCGGCACGCCGCCGCCGCCGACATAGGTCGAACGCACCAGGTGGCCGGGGCCCTTGGGCGCGATCATGATCACGTCCAGATCCGCGCGCGGTGTTACCACACCGTAGTGCACATTGAAGCCGTGCGCAAACGCCAATGCCGCGCCTTTCTTGATCTTGGGCTCAACTTCGCTCTTGTAGACGTCGCCGATATTTTCATCGGGCAACAGCATCATCACCAGATCGGCGCTCTTGACCGCGTCGGCAACCTCAGCAACCTTCAGACCGGCCTTCTTGGCCTTGTCCCAGGATGCGCCGCCCTTGCGCAAACCGACGGTGACTTTGACGCCGGATTCGTTCAGGTTCTGCGCATGCGCATGGCCCTGCGAGCCGTAACCCACGATGGTGACTTTCTTGCCTTTGATCAGCGAAAGATCGCAATCTTTATCGTAATAGACTTTCATTTCAGTTCCTGTAAATGACTAACAAAATGGGAAATACTGGCATCGTCGATGCAACGCGCTGGCGGATCAAGCCTTGACGACCCACTCGCCGCGACCGATGCCGCAGGCGCCGGTGCGAACGGTTTCGAGAATCAGCGAACGATCGAGCGCTTCCAGGAAACCATCGAGTTTGTCGCCGGTGCCGGTAAGCTCGATGACATAGGTTTTTTCGGTGACGTCGATCACGCGCGCGCGGAAAATATCGGCGATGCGCTTCAGCTCTTCACGATCCTTGCCGAGGGCACGCAATTTCACCAGCATCAGCTCGCGCTCGACGTGCTTGCCTTCATTCAAGTCGACGATTTTGACGATATCGACCAGTTTGTTGACCTGCTTGGTGATTTGTTCAATGACTTCGTCGGACCCGGAGGTGACGATGGTCATCCTCGACAACGTAGCGTCTTCAGTAGGCGCCACTGTCAATGATTCGATGTTGTAGCCGCGTGCCGAGAACAGGCCGGCCACGCGCGACAGGGCGCCGGATTCGTTTTCAACCAGCAGGGAAAGGATGTGGCGCATTTCGATAGGCTTGTTTGAATTGTTTTGGATGAATCCCGCCGCCGCAAGTTGCGGTGGAACGTTGCGCGCAGGCGTGCTCAAAGGTCCTCGGCGAGAATCATCTCGCTGATGCCCTTGCCGCCCGGCACCATCGGAAACACATTTTCAGTCTGGTCGGTGATGAAGTTCATGAACACCAGGCGATCCTTCATCGCGAACGCATCCTTGAGTGCGCCCTCGACATCGCCCGGCTTGTCAATTTTCATGCCGACATGACCATACGATTCGGCGAGCTTCACGAAATCCGGCAAGGCGTCCATATACGATTCCGAATGACGATTGCCGTGGAAGAACTCCTGCCACTGGCGCACCATGCCGAGATAGCGGTTGTTGAGCAGGATCACCTTCACCGGCAGGTGGTACTGCTTGCAGGTAGACAACTCCTGTATGTTCATCTGGATTGAGCCCTCGCCGGTGATGCAGGCGACATCGAGCTCCGGGAATGCCAGCTTGCAGCCCATCGCATAGGGCAAGCCGACACCCATGGTGCCGAGGCCGCCAGAGTTGATCCAACGACGCGGCTTGTCGAAGGGGTAATATTGCGCTGCCCACATCTGGTGCTGGCCGACGTCCGAGGTCACGATCGCGTCGCCCTTGGTGACCTGCCAGAGTTTTTGCACCACATATTGCGGCTTGATGATCTCGCTTGAAGCCTTGTACTTCATGCAATCCTTGGCGCGCCATTCTTCAATCTGCTTCCACCAGGCCGCGATCTTGCCGGGCTTTTGCTCGGCCGCTTTCAACTGGGCCAGCAGGTCGATGACGACATCCTTGATATTGCCGACGATCGGCACATCCACCTTGATACGCTTTGAGATCGAGGAGGGATCGATATCGATATGGATGATCTTGCGCGTCGGATTGCCGGCGTTGAAATGCCCAGGGTTGCCGATCACCCGATCATCGAAGCGCGCGCCGATGGCGATCAACACATCGCTGTTCTGCATCGCCATATTGGCCTCGACCGTGCCGTGCATACCCAGCATGCCCAGAAATTGCCGGTCCGAGGCAGGGTAGGCACCGAGGCCCATCAGCGTATTGGTACAGGGGTAGCCCAACAGACGCACTAAGTCGGTCACCAGCTCGGACGCATCACCCAGAATTGCACCGCCACCGATATAGATCATCGGCCGTTCGGCGTTGAGCAATAGCTGCATGGCCTTCTTGATCTGCCCGCTATGACCTTTGCTGACCGGCCGGTATGAACGCATTTCCACCATATCGGGGTAATGGAACGGCGTTTTCGCCATCGATACGTCTTTGGGGATATCAACCACGACAGGGCCGGGCCGACCCGTGGTGGCAATGAAGAATGCCTTCTTGAGCGTTACCGCCAGATCGGCTACGTCCTTGACCAAAAAATTATGCTTCACACAGGGTCGGGTAATGCCGACTGTATCGCATTCCTGAAACGCGTCTTGCCCAATTGCGTAAGTAGGTACTTGCCCGGTGATGATCACCATCGGGATGGAATCCATATACGCGGTGGCGATTCCGGTGACCGCATTGGTCACGCCTGGCCCTGAAGTGACCAACGCCACACCGGCACGGCCGGTTGCACGTGCATATGCATCCGCCGCGTGAACAGCGGCTTGCTCATGACGGACGAGGATGTGTTGAAATGCTTCCTGCTTGTAGATTTCGTCGTAGATAACAAGTACGGCACCGCCGGGATAGCCGAATACATATTCGACATTTTCAGCTTTCAGCGCGCGACAAAGAATTTCAGCGCCGGAAAGTGACTGGTGGCCAGCGGCAGTTTGAGACTGCGGTAATTCCGAGAGTTTCATATTGAGATCGCAATGAGCGGGCCAAAACCGGAAACGGCATTCGAGCGCACTTTCATGGCACGCTGATATGGGCGTTTCCCCGAGATCGTATTGGGCTCTAACCGTTGTGCGGTCTAATGGGCACCCAAAACCTACTCACCGCGTCCAATCCAGACTTGTCGGGGGTCACCCAGAGGATTGTGCAGTGCAGAATTTAATACCATACCGATTGATGACAGGCTGGTCAAGCCTGCCGATATGCCGTGCTCTCGGAAACTTGCTAGACTCTGGCGCTGTAGCGAGGCTGGTGCCGGTCAATTGGCACTTTTTTCGAATAATTCTGGGTTTTGACCTGCGAGGAAATTTCTGGCTACTGCAAAGGAAATGTCGGAATTTTTGGCATCCGTTGAACGACGGGCTTTCAAGCAGGCCGTGTTCGCCGTCAAGAACGATGAATCCGCGCTGGACATAGTCCAGGACGCGATGATGAAGCTCGCTGAAAAATATGCGGCCAAGCCCGGCGGAGAGCTGCCGATGCTGTTCCAGCGCATTTTGCAAAATACCATCCGTGACTGGTATCGCCGCAGCAAGGTACGCTCTACATGGACCACGCTCTTTTCTTCCTTTGGTGGGAACAACGAAGATGAGGAAGATCGCGATTTTCTGGAAACTTTGGAGTCCAAAGACAACTCCAACATACCGGTTACCCCTGCCGACCAGCTGGAACAGGCGCAAACCCTGAAAATTATTGAAGAAGCCATTGAACGTTTGCCGGCACGTCAACGCGAAGCATTTATGTTGCGTTACTGGGAGGAATTGGACGTTGCTGAAACTGCGGCGGCGATGGGTTGCTCCGAAGGGAGTGTTAAAACCCACTGTTCGCGGGCGGTTCATGCGCTTTCACTGTTGCTCCGAGCAAAAGGAATCACGCTGGATTCGATCCTCAAGTCCGCCTAAATACCCAGGCTAAGATCATGAATGAAAAAGAGTTTTCTCAAAAAATTACGCGCACCCTGAATTGGGGCCTGACCCGCCTTGAAGATGACAAACTGGCCAAGCTGCGTGCTGCACGCCAGCAAGCCATGTCCCAATACTGTGAACCCATTAACGTTCTTGGCTTGGTTACGGTTTCAGGCCAAACCCTCAATGTTTCGTCATGGATTCGTAAACCCTTGTTTTGGTTGCCTATCTTGGCGGCCGTGGTGCTGTTCGCGAGTTATACCTTCACTTCAGACGACGATATCGTCGATGAGTCGGGTGAGTTGGATGCCCGTTTGCTGACTGGCGAACTCCCCATCAATGCATTTCTCGACAAGGATTTCCAATCGTGGGTGAAAGACTCATCGCGCTGATTGCGGCTGTTGCCGTGGTAATCGCGGCGGCGTTTACGTCTTTTTCTGTTTCTGCACAGGCTGCACCGGCGATCAAGACCAACCCACCGCTCCCCAAGGTCAAGTGGAGCAAAGTACCCGCTCCGGAACAGAAAATACTTGCGCCGCTGGAAAAGGATTGGGATCACCTCGGCCCAAAGCAACAACGCAAGCTGATTGGCGCTGCCAAGGCATATCCGAAATTGGCCCCCATACAGCAGGAGCGTTTTCAGGCGCGGCTCAAGGAGTGGACCTCGCTGACCCTGGAACAGCGGAATGCCGCACGCAATAAGTACAAGGATCTCGCCAGTTTGCCGCCCGAAAAACAGTACGAAATACGGGAGCGCTGGAACGAGAAAAGCCAGGCCAAGGCGGATAGCCTGGCACCGGCAAAAAATTCCCCTCCGGCCTCAAAGTAGTTCGTGGGTTCACCACCGCTAGCGCCTGACACCACAGCGGGTCTGGACGTGTGGACATTGCGGGCCCCGCCCCTTTGGCGACGAGTTGCCGCCCTTCCCTATGAAGGTTTGTTGCTGCTTGCGCTGATGCTGGCAGCGTCGTTCCCGATTGCAGGCCTCAAAGGCATGACACTCACGGGTACACCGCACCTGGTATTTCAGTTTTATCTGTTTGTAGTAAGTGCCACCTACTTCATCTGGTTCTGGCAGCACGGCGGCCAGACACTACCAATGAAGACTTGGCACTTCAAAGTCGTCAACGCCAAAGGCCGATCCTTACGACCGGCGCAGGCGTTTCTGCGATTCCTGTACGCCCTTCTTTTCTACGGGCCTGCCGTTACCGGCCTGGTTTTGTTGTTCTTCCCTGACAGGGTGAGCCCGGTCGTTACGATGTGGGCATTTTTGCCGATGATAGCCACACTATGGTGGAGCCAATTTGATTCCGACCGGCAATATCTGCACGACCGCTTGGCCGGAACACGGTTAGTTGATGTCACCGCAAATTGATCAGGGTCCGCACTTCAGTCGCCGTACGTAAAGGTTTAGTGTCAATACGTCCTGGTACTCATGCGCTTTCGTTTTGGCAGTTGCATTGAATGTTCCTTCCACCCGATCATGCCTAGCGCAACCGACAGAAACACCAGCAGGGGCGCCGACGCAGACAGAAGCGGCGGCCAGTCGTTCAGCGTCGTCAAATGCGAGGTCAATTGACTGAGGAAGTTGAACCCCAGTCCGATCATGATTCCCAAAAGCAAACGGGCACCGACCCCACCCGCCCGATTGGACTGAATCGCGAATGGAATCGCCAGCAGCATCATGATAATGACTGCAGCAGGCTGGAACACCTTGCCCCAGAGCGCCAGTTCATAACGGGTGCTGCTTTGTTTGTTGTCTCGCAAATGATCGATATAGGCCCACAGGTTGGCAATCGACATCTCATTGGGATCAATGCGCAAGACCGATAGCAGATCCGGCGTCATCACCGAATTCCACTGCGCTGTAGGCAAATTTTCGATGCGCGCACGCGAATTTTCAAACGTGGTTTTTTCAACGTCTTTAAGCACCCAGCGGTTATTCGTCGCATAGGTGGCGCTTTTGACGATGCTGATCGAGGTCAGCCGGCTGGCGCGGTCAAACTCATAGATGCGCATGTTGAGGAGCTGCGTGTCCGGCGTGACCGTTTGGATATTGACGAATGAAAGATCGTCCTTGACCCAGAATCCTGAGCGAAACTCGCCTCCCTTTACCGAGCTGGTCGCCGCTAGGCGCAATCGTTTTGCCGCCTCTTCGGAAGCCGGCGCCACAAACTCGCCGAACGTAAAAATCACTGCGGAAAAAGCCAGTCCCAGCAGTACTGCAAATCCGGCCAGCTTGGTCAGTGATAGTCCCGAGGCACGCATCACCGTCAGCTCTGATTGGGCTGAGAGTCGCGAAATTGCCAGCAGCGTGCCGAGCAAGGCCGCGACGGGAAAAATCACAACGACATGCGAAGGTTGTGAAAAGGTCACAAACGCCAATACCATCGTCAGGTTGTAATTGCCTTTGCCCACCTCGCCAAGCTCACGGATGAGATCGAATAGCGCGAACAATGCAAGCAGCGCAACCAGCAGCAGCGCGGTGGCGATAAATATCTCTTTGGCGAGGTAGCGAAATAAAGTGGTCATCGGAAACAAAACATCATCTTGGCTATCTGCGCACGGGGATTCTGATCACTCATTATCACTGCTTATGAGGGTATAGGCAAAATCATGGAAGCGACGCACACCAAGCACTGCCGCCGGCCACAAGTAGCATATGCGAATAAAAAAGCCCGCTTTCGCGGGCTTCAAGTTCATTTGCCAAAGAAAAATCAGTCGTCTTTGTAAATGTCGACGTCCTTGGTTTCCTTGATGAAAATCATGCCGATCACGAACGTCATCAGCGCAATCACGACCGGGTACCAGAGCCCGTAATAAATATCGCCCGTTGCGGCTACCATCGCGAACGCAGTCGTCGGCAGCAATCCACCAAACCAGCCGTTACCAATGTGATAAGGCAGGCTCATCGAGGTGTAACGGATACGTGTCGGGAACATTTCAACCAACATTGCCGCGATCGGCCCATAGACCATCGTGACCAGAATCACCAGAAGAACCAGCAGGAAAATAACCATCACTTTATCCATCGAGTTTTCGTCGGCTTTGGTAGTCAGGCCGGCAACCTTGGCGGTATCGACAACCGTCTTGCGGAATTCTCCAATCGACTTTTTGCTGTCCGCTGAAAACTCATCCCGCTTATCGCTGAGCACCGCATTCAGTGAGGGAATTTCCTTGTCGCCGATCTTGATGACCGCCATACTGCCCGGTGCGCCAACGACATTCTTGTACGGAATGAAATTTTGCGCCAGCGTCCGCTTGGCGAGATCACACGAACTCGTGAAATCGATATCACGGGCGATCGGACTTCCCTGGAACGAACAGTGTGCCGGATCAGCCGTGATTGAAACCGGTACCGATTGCTGCGCTTTTTCCAAAGCCGGGTTGGCATAGTGCAATAACGCCGGGAAAATTGTAAAGTAACTCAGCGCGGCAATCAGGCAGCCGGCCATGATGATCATCTTGCGACCGATTTTGTCCGAGAGTATGCCGAATACCACGAAGAACGGTGTTCCGATCAACAGCGACGCGGCAATCAGGATATTGGCCGTCTTGGGATCAACCTTGGCAATCGTGGTCAGGAAGAACAGGGCATAAAACTGACCCGTGTACCAGACCACCGCTTGCCCGGCGGTCAGGCCGAGCAGCGCCAGGATGACGAGCTTGAGGTTTTTCCACTGGCCAAATGATTCGGTCAGCGGCGCCTTGGAGGTTGTTCCCTCATCCTTCATTTTCTGGAAGGCCGGTGATTCGTTCAGGGACAATCGAATCCACAGGGATACGCCAAGCAAAATGACCGAGACCAGGAACGGAATACGCCATCCCCAGGAGTCGAAGTCAGCGGCAGACATCGATTCGCGACAGCCCAGAATAATGAGGAGGGACAGGAACAGGCCCAATGTCGCCGTCGTTTGAATCCATGAGGTGTAAGCACCACGCTTCCCATGAGGCGCATGTTCCGCCACGTAAGTTGCGGCACCGCCGTACTCACCGCCCAGCGCGAGACCCTGCAACATCCTCAATGCAACCAGGATGATAGGCGCCGCCATGCCGATGCTGGCATAGGACGGCAGCAGGCCAACCACGAAGGTTGATATGCCCATGATCGTGATCGTTACCAGAAAGGTGTACTTGCGGCCAATCATGTCGCCGAGACGCCCGAACACGATTGCCCCGAACGGGCGCACCAGAAAACCCGCTGCGAATGCCAGCAACGCAAAAATGTATGCGGATGTAGGATCGAGGCCGGAAAAAAACTGCTTGGCAATAACGGCAGCGAGCGAGCCGTAGAGGTAGAAATCGTACCATTCGAACACGGTACCCAAAGACGATGCAAAAATGACTTTCCGTTCTCCGGGGGTCATTGACCTGCTCGGGCCTGCGATAGTAACAGCCATGAATCCTCCTAAGTGTTATTGACAACCAAATTGCAATTTAGACCGACTAAACCAACTCGGAACTGCAGTGTTTTTATTGTTTTCGCACACCTTGTTTTTATTGTTTTACACACCTTGTTTTTTTCGTTATTCGATCGAGTGTAGCGGATTTTCGAAATAAGGGGAACGACGCTGTGATTTCAAATATCGTCGCTCCGAATGTTTCTACGTACTTTGCTTAAGTTGATCGAGGATCGCCGGATTTTCCAGCGTAGAGATATCCTGCGTTATCGCCTCCCCTTTGGCTATCGAGCGCAACAGACGACGCATGATCTTGCCGGAGCGGGTCTTGGGCAGATTGTCGCCAAAGCGAATATCTTTGGGTTTGGCGATCGGGCCGATTTCCTTGCCTACCCAGTCGCGCAATTCCTTGGCCAGGGCCTTTGCTTCGTCGCCAGAGGGTCGCGCACCTTTCAGCACGACAAAGGCCACCACGGCTTCTCCAGTCAGATCGTCGGGACGGCCGACCACCGCCGCTTCGGCAACCAGGCGCGAGTTCGAGACCAGCGCAGATTCAATTTCCATCGTTCCCAGGCGATGCCCGGAAACGTTAAGAACATCATCAATGCGGCCCATGATCGTGAAATAACCATTTTCCTTGTCGCGCACTGCCCCGTCGCCAGCAAGGTAAAGGTTTCCGCCCAACTCGTCGGGGAAATAGGTTTTCTGAAAGCGCTCCGGATCACCCCAGATGGTTCGCGCCATCGACGGCCAAGGGCGTTTCACCACCAGAATTCCCCCGTTACCGTCTTCAACATCGTGCCCGGTTTCATCAACGATCGCTGCCATGATGCCAGGCAAGGGCAATGTGCAGGATCCCGGCTTCAGCGGCGTCACGCCAGGCAGAGGCGCTATCATGTGGCCACCGCTTTCCGTCTGCCAGAAGGTATCGACAATCGGGCAGCGATTGCCGCCAACATTTTCGTAATACCACATCCACGCTTCCGGATTGATCGGCTCACCGACCGAGCCGAGAATGCGCAGCGATTTGAGATCATAGTTTCGGGGGTGCGTTTTTGGATCGACTTCCGATGCCTTGACCAACGAGCGAATCGCGGTCGGCGCCGTGTAGAAAACAGTGACCTTGTGTTTCTGGATCATGTCCCAGAAACGTCCCGCATTCGGATAAGTCGGTATACCCTCGAACACCACTTCGGTCGCGCCAACTGCCAACGGACCGTAGGTGATGTATGAGTGTCCAGTGACCCAGCCAATATCAGCTGTACACCAGAAAAGATCATCCGGCTTGATGTCAAACGTCCACTTCATGGTGAGCGCAGCCCACAACAGGTAACCTCCTGTCGAATGCTGAATACCTTTGGGTTTACCGGTCGAGCCGGAGGTATACAAGACAAACAGCGGATGTTCCGCGCTCACCCACTCGGGTTCACAAACTTCGCTTTGTGCAGCTTCAAGCTCATGCCACCAGTAGTCGCGGCCATCGACCATGTTCACTTTGTTGCCGGTACGCTTGTAAACAACTGCCGCCTTGAGATGTTCACATCCCCCCATGCCCAATGCCTCATCGACGATGGCTTTGATTGGCAGCGCCTTGCCGCCACGCATTTGCTCGTCCGCCGTAATGATGGCCACGGCACCTGCATCAACGATGCGCTCGTTAACGCTTTTGGCAGAAAAACCGCCAAACACGACGGAGTGAATAGCGCCAATGCGCGCACAAGCCTGCATCGCGATGATGCCCTCGATGGTCATCGGCATATAGATAATGACGCGATCGCCTTTTTGATGCCTAACGATCTCATCGCATTGGCAAATTTGCATACGCGCTTGTGCAAGGCGCGATAAGTGATTCTCGTCACCTCGCCGCCATCAGCCTCGAATATGATTGCCGTCTTCTCGGCGTTGCCATTGGTGAGATTGCGATCGAGACAGTTGTAAGACGCGTTCAGTTCACCGTCGTGAAACCAGCGAAAGAAGGGCGCATTGGATTCGTCGAGAACTTCGGTGAACGGCTTGTGCCACGACAGCGCCTCGCGGGCATGCTTGGCCCAGAAACCGCGATAGTCCTTGGCCGCTTCATCGCACATGGCCAGGTAATTCGCCATGCCCGAAATATTCGCCTGCCCGACCATTGCCTCCGACGGGGCAAACAAGCGGCTCTCTTGCATCATCGATTCAATACCCGGCATTTTCTTCTCCTCGTATTTGGCGGTAAAGCGGATGGTTCCCCGCTGGCCGGCAATTACCGTTCCCGGACGCGTCTTGTTTGAAATCTTTATAGCACAAAAGCCATTCTGTCCGGCACTCGACCGTAAGGCCAGCACGTTCATCCGCAAAGATTCAAGGAATTTGTCGCAACAATATAAGTTATCTTATATCTTATACAAGAGTTATTGACGCGCTGCAACAATCCGTGTAGCTTCAGTTTGATACTAACGCTTGAAAGCAACGCCATGAACGATGCACTTGTGCCGACCATTGCAAAAGCAGCCATGAGTGATTTGGCGGAAGCAAGTCCTTCGCCGCTTGCCGCCGCGCTGCTCGGCGATTACTGGCCCGGGATACAGATCTACTACCCGCCGGTGAAATACGCGCCGGCACTCGGGCTTTATGAAGATCTCGAGCAGGCGTCTTCGCGCTTCAAGAAGCATGCCTGGGGCACTAAATCGCACACCCTGATTTTTGACCTTGAGGACGGTTGCCGGCAGAAGGAAATGTCTCGCGAGTTGTTGCGCCGCGAACTGCCGTCCCTGCCCCGCCGCAAGGAAGTACAGGTGGCCATCCGCATCAACCCCTTTCGCACCGATGAATACGAGAAGGACTTGCAGCTGATACGCGACCTCGCCGATCACATTGACGTGGTGATGCTCGCCAAAGCCGGTGAAGCCTATGGTTCACCGGAAATTCGCGATCTGTCCGCCGTGCTGGTGGGCCTGAACCATCGCATGACCATTCAGCCGATCATTGAGCATCCGAAATCGCTCAAGATCGCTCCCGACCTGATGCAGTACGCGACAGTCAAACACGTGGTGTTCGGCATCCACGACTTTTCAAAAGCGATGGGCATACATATCACGCCCCGGCACTGGACTGAAGAACTCGCCTATTTCATGAATCAGGTGCTGTTTGAAGCGCGTATCGCCGGCAAGGGCGTCATCGGCGGCGTGGAAACGCTGATTGGCAACACCACCATGCCGGAAACCTTCGTCGAGCCCGACGATGTACGCCGCTGGCTGGACTTGCATGGCGACGAAGAGTCGCGCGTCGTTTACAAACACGCTTGCGAAGAATCGGCGATGGGCATGACCGGCAAGCAGGTCATTCATCCTTCGCATATCCATCCCTGCAAAGTCGCCTACACACCTTCGCCAACCGATACCAAAACCAAGATTGCGATTCTCAAAGCGGCTATCGAGGCCGATGCCCTCCTTGGCGGCGCCATCAAATTCAACGGTGAAATGCTCGACCCACCCATGTTCGGTAAAGCGCTGCAAACGCTGTTGCGCGCGCACGCCCTGCACGCCTTGTCGGCTGATGACACGCGATTTGCGATCGAGGTGCTCAGAAAACTGCCGGCCCAGGTGGTACGCGAAAACTGGCCGTATGGCGTAATTCTCTGAACGGACTCGACCATGAACGCCAAAACCAACCTGCTCCCCTTCCCCGCCTGGAACTGGCATCTGCCCGAGTTCTTCAATATCGGTGTGGCCTGCACTGACGCCCACCTCGACAGCGAGACCGGTAACCAGGTTGCCATGATCGTGGAAGATGATGCGCTGGGCACTGTTACATCAACTTACGCCGACCTCGCGCAGCGTACCAGCCAGTTCGCACAATTGTTGCGCCGACAGGGAATAGCGCCGGGAGACCGTGTGCTGATTCGGCTGCCCAACAGCATCGACTATCCCACCGCGTTTCTGGGCGCTATGAAAGCCGGCTGCATCGCCGTACCCACGTCGACCCTGCTTACTGCGGATGAGGTGCTATATCTCATCAAGGACTCCGGTGCAAAAGTACTGGTAATGGACAAGGTCATGTGGCAACAACTGGGTCCTCGTGTCGCCGCCGAACGCTCGCAACTGCCCAACGCCAGATTGGTGCTTCTGACCGGGGCGGGACAACGCGTGGATTGCGAAGGGATGACAGCACTTGATCTCGCGCCGGCGATTGCCACCATCTCGGTCTGGTCGGCCCCGCATGCGACGCGCGCCAGTGACCCGGCTTATCTGGTGTATACCAGCGGTACTACCGGCTATCCGAAAGGCGTGCTGCATGCGCATCGCGCACTGATCGGTCGAGAGCCGGCTGCCGAGTATTGGTTCAATTTCAATCCCGCGAGCGTCGACCGCATCCTGCATTCAGGAAAATTCAACTGGACCTATGTACTCGGATCCGGCTTGATGGATCCCCTGTATCGCGGCAAAACCGTAATCGTCCATGAGGGCAAGAACGACGCCAATTTATGGACAAGACTGATTGCCAAACATGGCGCGACTATTTTCATCGGGGTACCGACCATCTATCGCCAGATCGTGCAGAAAACCTCGATGTGCAAGCAGGACGTACCTACCCTGCGATTTTGCATGAGCGCCGGCGAACATCTTAGCGATGATATGCTGGCTCATTGGCGCGAACGATTCGGTATGGATATTTTTGAAGCGGTGGGAATGAGCGAATTTTCCTACTATCTTTCACAAAGCATCCACCGCCCGATCCGCGCCGGCTCCGCCGGATTCGCCCAACCGGGCCATCACATCAAGCTGCTGAATCCGGACACTCTGGAAGAAGTCGCTGCCGGTGATGAAGGCATGATCGCCGTACCGGAGGATGATCCTGGCCTGTTCCTGCAGTATTGGAATCTGCCCGACGAAACAGCCAAATACCTGCATGACGGCTACTTCTTTACCGGCGACTATGCGCGCATCGATGCCGATGGCTACCTGTGGTTCCTTGGCCGACGAGACGACATTATCAAAAGTTTTGGCTACCGGGTGTCACCCTATGAAGTTGAGCGGGTGTTGAAATCGCATTCCGCCGTTGCCGACTGCGCCTGTGTAGGTGAAATAATCGAGCAAGACAAAATGATCGTCGTCGCTTACATCGTTCCGCAAAACGGAGCAGGGGTAAGCCCGGACGTTTTGCTCAGTTTCGGCAAGCAACACCTTGCTGCTTACAAGGCACCAAAGCGAATCTATTTCGCCAGCGATTTCCCGCGCACCAAGAATGGTAAAATTTTACGTCGGGAAATCAATCCCGAAATAGCCACGGCGCAGTCACAGAACTAATTTACACTTCACTGGCTATTCACCCCTCGCGGCGAACGCTCGCGAGGGTTTTTCCATTTTTTTGCGCGGATGAAACCATGAACGACAAAACCAACGTGCCGCGGCTGCGACCGCTGCCGAACCTCATTTTCTTGAGTCGCTGGTTACAGGTACCGCTCTACCTCGGGCTGATTCTTGCTCAGTGTGTATACGTTTACCAGTTCTGGGCAGAGCTGTATTACCTGGTTCTTTCTGCCTTCGGCAATGAACACGCCCTCAAGCATATTCTAGATGCCGTCACCGTCGAAGGCGCACTGCCCCCGACCAAGCTGAACGAAGCCACCATCATGCTGGTGGTGCTGGGCCTGATTGACGTGGTGATGATCTCGAACCTGCTGATCATGGTGATCGTCGGTGGCTACGAGACTTTTGTGTCGCGTATGGGACTGGACGGACATCCCGACCAGCCGGAGTGGCTATCCCACGTCAACGCCTCGGTGCTGAAGGTCAAGCTCGCCACTGCCATCATCGGCATCTCCTCCATCCATTTGCTCAAGACCTTTATCAATGCAAAGGCATATATGGCAAATGGAGAATGGATAGCGCAAACCGTTATCCACATTACATTCCTGCTATCCGCGCTTGCGATCGCCTACTCCGATCGCATTATGGCGCATCAGGAGAAGCCCGCCAAATCCGCCGGCGGCGGCCATTAACCATCGTCGCGCATTTCGCGAAAAGGATTTGCAAATGTCTCAACAAACCGTCATCAAGCAGGAAGACTTCATTCAGTCGGTAGCCGATGCATTCCAGTACATCAGCTATTACCACCCGGCGGATTACATCAAGGCCCTGCACGAGGCCTATCTGCGTGAGGAATCGCCGGCCGCCAAGGATGCGATGGCGCAGATTCTCATCAATTCACGGATGGCCGCCGAGGGGCACCGGCCCATCTGCCAGGATACCGGCATCTGCATTGCGTTCGTACGTGTCGGCATGGGGGTTCGCTTCGAGGCCAGCCTGTCGCTCGAACAAATGGTCAACGAGGGCGTGCGCCGCGCCTATACCAATGTCGATAATCCGCTGCGCGGCTCGATGCTCGCCGACCCGGACGGCAAGCGC
>JANMXS010000164.1:0-3467 GCA_031394335.1 Burkholderiales bacterium | reverse complement strand
CTGCGCGCAATCCACAACACCTAGTGCAAATCACCGTTGCCTGGTTGCAGTGTAGCTGACTGATGCCTGCGCGCAAAAAATTGGTGAGGGGGATCGCAAAAACCGCTCACCCCCTCACCAATTTTTTTGCCTGCGGCTGTCTCTAGGGATTTGTTGGACCTCTAGCGCTGTCTCCCACCCAACATCATGAACAAGAACAGCAAAATCAGCACCCCCACCACCAGGAAGAAAATCTTCCATCCCGATTTCGGCGATTCGCCCTGCACTTCGCCGCTCTGGCCGTTGACCACGAAGCGATAGGTCTTGCCGCCGAACAGATAGGCGGATATCCACATCGGCAGCAGGATGTGTTTGAAGGTGAGATGGCTGTATTGCGTATCAAGACTTTCGATGCGCTGATGGTCGCCGCCGATGTCGGCGCGTACCAGCGACTGCACCTTGCTGTCGATCAGTTGTTTGGCCTCAACAAAACCTTCTTTCAGACTCACTTGATACGCCTCGGCCTGAAAGCCGACGATATATTCATCCTGATACGGCAGCAGTTCCTTGGTATTCCATTTGCACAGATTGCCGGCGCCGAATGCGCTCAGGATTGGCAGCGCGTTTGCCGTCGGGGTAGCGGCCCCCCAGGCGGTGTTGCTGGCGGCGACCAGGACATCGTCATGAAAAAACGATACTGTGCCCGACACCGGAAACCAGCGCGTCTGGGTGCGCGTTTGGGTGACGCGCTCGCCGTTGGAATTGGCGGTCTGATAACTCTCTTCATAGTCATCGCCGCGCTGCCCGCTGTAGGCCGTGTAAGTACTGGCATCATAGGTCCAGTACGGCACATAGATGCCCTTGATGCCGGCATCACCCTGCGCGAATTTTTTCAGTGCCGACGGCGCCAGCCATAGCCCCTTGATCCAATCGCGCCATTTGTTTTGCGCCTGCTGCCGCGTGATCTTGAACGGCGCCAGCGATTTCGGCTTGATCAGGCGTTGCGCATAACTTTTCGAGGTAATCGGTGAGCCACAGAAGGTGCAGGAGGTGGCAAACAAATTCGCCGGCAGCGTCTGCTCGCCACCGCAGTTATTGCACTTGATATGTTCCTGCTCGTGGGTCTCATGCTCGGCTTCGAGTTTGGCCAGCCAGCTATTGAGATCGAGCTCTTCAACGCCCGCATCGGATTCCGGGATGTCGTTGCTGGTGCCGCAGTATGGACACTTGAGGGTCTTGCTGCCGGGCGCGAATGAAAGCCTGGCGCCGCAGGATGTGCAGGGAAAGGCGCGCACCTTGCTGGCCATTTCGGTGAGCGTGGTTTGGGAAGGGTTCGGGTTTTCCATTATTGGGTTTGGCTGGCGCCGCGCATGGACTGATGTCGTCACTTTAAATAGGCGCCTGCCCGGAGAAGCCCTATCCATGCGCCTCTCCAGGCAACATGCCCTGAACGCCGCGCCCTGCCTGGCGTTCAAGCCATCGGCTTGTTGGTCTTTTCGTTCGCGTTTTGCGTTGCTGCCTAACTGCCAGGCACCGGCGGCGGCACATTGGCAAACAGGCTTGCCAATTCCGGCATGTCGGCCGCCTTGGCCCATTGCGCCATGCCGGTTTTCCACACCAGCGAATCGCGCTTCAGCACGCCACTGCCTGCCTGTGCCTGCAGGGTGTTCATATCAAACGGCCCGGTCTGCAGGCCATTGACGGCGATATGGAAGGCGATCGCGCCGGGAATCGGTGGCGGCGCCGATCCGCCACCGCCGCTCGAATTTCCACCCATCGCCCCGGACATCTGCCCGACCATATTGGCGCCCATCGCAATCCCCGCGCCAAGGCCCATGCCGGCGCCGGCCGCGCTGTTCGGCGTGGTGGCCGCGTCGCGAATCGCGCTGGCGGTTTCGTACTGCGTGTAGGCCTGCAGATTGCCTACTGCAGCGATTGCACCGCGCTTGTCGATGGCTTTCTCAACCTCTTCCGGCAGGCCGATGTCCTGCACCTGCACTTCGACCAGCTCGAGGCCCATCGCTGCGAAATCCGGCGCGATGCGCTCGCGCAGCATCTGGCCAAGCTGGCCGACCCTGGGTTCGAGATCGATGATGGAGAGGCCCAACTCGGGCATCACTTCCTTGATGCGCAAGCCGATCTTGCCGCGCAGGTTTTCCTGGATTTCATCGGTGGTGAAGCGCCCCTCGGTACCGGAAATATCGCGGATGAAAATGCCGGGGTCCTTGATGCGGATGGCATAGATGCCGAAGGAAGTGACACGCACGATGCCGAACTCCTTGTCGCGCATCGTCGACGGCCCCGGCGTACCCCATTTGAGATCGGTGAATTTCTTCGTATTGACGAAGTACACCTCGGCCTTGAACGGCGACTCGAACCCATATTTCCAGCCCTTGAGCGTGGCGAGGATCGGCATGTTCTGCGTGGTCAGCGTGTACATGCCGGGCTTGTACACATCCGCCAGCTGGCCCTCGTTGATGAACACCGCCATCTGCCCCTCACGTACCGTGAGCTTGGCGCCGTACTTGATTTCGTTGTTCATGCGCTCGAAGCGGTACACCAGGGTATTGGTGGAATCGTCGAGCCATTCGACGATATCAATCAATTCACCGGTAAGTTTTTTCCAGAGATCGACCATGGTGGTAGTGCTCCTGACGAGTCTTAACTACTTCATTAATGAGGCTCAAGGTGCGCAGTTCAAGTGCCGTTGCCTGTAAAACCGGGGCTACAATACTTGCTGCACGACAATACGCGATTTGCACATTATCACGTTTGAACGACTGGCTTTCATGACAATAATCCTCGCCGGCATCCATATCTATCCCGTGAAATCGCTGGGCGGAATTTCGCTGTCGACCGCCCAAATCACCGCGCGCGGGCTGCGTTACGATCGTCGCTTCATGCTGATCGATGCCGATCATGAATTTATTACCCAGCGTGAAGTCCCGCAGATGGCGACGATACGCACCGCCATCGATGGCGATACGCTGGTCCTGAGTTCGGCTTTCGGTGATTCGATTTCAATACCGCTGGAGCCGCGCCCGATGCCAACGCGCAGCGTGCGGGTCTGGACCAGCCAGGTGCAGGCGCATATCGTTTCAGCGGAGGCGGACGAATGGCTATCGAATCATCTGGGTGTGGACGCGAAGCTGGTTTATATGCCGGATTCCGCGCAGCGTCGCGTGTCACCGGACTATGCAAAGAACGATGAAATCGTCAGCTTTGCCGACGGCTATCCATTGCTGGTGGTTTCTGAAGCATCGCTGGCGGACCTGAATGCGCGCATCGTTCGCAACGGCGGTAACGCGGTCACAATAGACCGTTTCCGCGCCAATCTGGTGGTCAGGGGTTGCGCGCCGTTTGCCGAAGATACCTGGGGCGAATTCCGCATCGGCGAGGCGGTATTCCGTGGCGTCAAACCCTGCACGCGCTGCCAGATCACCACCACCGATCAGACCACCGGTGAAGTGCGCGGCGCCGAGCCTTTG
>JANMXS010000163.1:0-12977 GCA_031394335.1 Burkholderiales bacterium | reverse complement strand
GGATCTCCCGCTTGGGTCGGTGACGAAATTCCATAATCGCGCCATTGGCAGTATGTCGGTGGCAGCGCATCTGGCATTTGTATTTTTACGCCTGTTTGCTGCAAAAAGCGCCTACCCATTCGAGTGGGAACGCGGATGGCGGCAGCATGACGCTCTCCGACCGGGGGATGCCCGGCAAAGCCGGCGTCAATACCAATACCGAAGCCATTAACGAAATCATCTGGACCCCCAATCGCGATGGCTCGGTACGCCGGCACTGGGGTACTTCGGTCGACGGTGGCAACACCTGGAAGACGGCATTCGACGGTCGCTATATCCGTTCATCGCGACCGCAGCCGGCATCTGCCAATACCGTTCCCGACGCGCCCAACGGATAGTTCGCCGTTGCGCTAAGATGACTTCACAGCTTTGTTGCAATGGAGGTTCCATGAACATCAATGCGCTCGCGTTCGTTGTATGTGTCATTGGTTTGGGTGGCTGTGCGTCGGTTCCGGTAGCGCCAATACCGGCGCAGCTGCTCTGGCAGGATCAGGCATTTGGCTATGATCCCGCCCTGGTTACGGTCAGCAAACAGGAGCTGTTTGCACTCGATGCAGATTTGCTGGCGGCGCTCAAAGGCGCGCGATTGGAGAAGGCGAGTGCGCAAACTCGCGTCAACCGGCTCACAGCGATACTTTATGGGCCCAAATATGGCTCGAAGCTACAGGAGTTTCCCTACGAAACCGGCCACTCGAGCATCGCTGCCGAGACCTGGCGCCGCAAGCGTGGCGACTGTCTGTCACTGCTGGTGCTGGCTTATTCCATCGCCAAGGCGATGGACCTGCCGGTAAAAATGCAGGAGGTGCGCGTCCCGCCGATATTCGATCGCTACGGCGGTGTCGACTATGTCGCGGGCCACGTCAATCTACAGATCAAAAACGGCGGGCGCCTGCAGCTGGTCGAGGGTTTCGGCATTGGCGATGTGATCATCGATTTCGAACCGCAAATCGGTTCGCAGCGCTCCGGCACAGCCTTGACCGAGGATGGCATCCTGGCGCGTTTTTACAATAATCTGGCGGCAGAATATCTAGCGGAAGGCAAGCTCAACCAGGCCTATGCCCACTTCAAGGCGGCGATCCTGACCGATGCCGATTTTGCGCCGAGTTACGCCAACCTGGCGCTGCTTTACAAGCGTCAGGGTTTGCTGACAAACGCCGAGCATCTGCTGCGACACGCGATTGCGCTGAACGATGAAGATGATGTCGCCATGCGCTCCCTGCATCAGTTGCTGGCCTCGCAGGGTCGCGACACCGAGGCTGCGGCATATGCAAAAGTGCTGGAAGCGCGGCGCGAGAAAAATCCCTATTACTGGATCGGTCTGGGCCTCGATCAATTCCAGAAAGAAAATTACCGGCAAGCCGTCAGCGCGTTCGAACATGCCGAGGCCTTGAGCACCGGCTTTGAAGAAGTCCATCGTTACCTGGCGATGGCGTACTTGCACAGTGGCAATCAGCTTGAAGCGACCAAGCAGGCTTCGGTGCTGGCGACCTTGACACGGGAAGCACCGATCGCGGCGGCAATGAACAAGAAGATAAAGAAGCTGCCTGTCAACTAGCGGAAATCGCGCGATTACGCACAAATTCCCGGTTTCGGTAATAATGCCGCCACGCGCGGCGATCCCTGTGCGTTTGCACCTCTCTCACCTCTCGAAAACTGCCACCCTAAGGACCGAATTGTGAATCGACGTTTATTGAGCGCGCTCATTGGCGCGTTGCCCCTCGTGCTGGCCTCCTGTCAACTGGTCACGCCGCAGGCGCAAGCCCCGACGACGGCGCTGTCATCCGGGATTGATACCCGCAATATGGATGCCAAGGTTCGCCCGCAGGATGATTTTTACCAATACACCAATGGCGCCTGGCTGCAGAACACCGCGATCCCGGCCGACAAATCACGCTGGGGTTCATTCGATGAATTGCGCGAGAACTCGCTGGGCAATCTGCGTACCATTGTTGACGGCATCGTCGCGCAAAAAGACAAGACGGCCGGCAGTGAAGCGCAAAAAATCGGCGATCTGTACGAAAGTTTCATGGACGAAGCACGTCGCGAGTCGCTGGGCCTGAAGCCGCTGCAATCCGACTTTGCGCGCATCGATGCGCTCAAGGACAAGACCGAGTTGCCGGCGCTGATCGGCTATTTCAACCAGATGCGCATTACCACGCCGTTCGCGCTGGGTGTCGCCCAGGATGCCAAGGATGCGACCCAATACGCGGTGTACCTGCGTCAAAGCGGGCTGGGCCTGCCTGATCGCGATTATTACCTGAACGAGACCGACGCCAAGCTGAAAGACGCCCGCGCCAAGTATCAGGCGCTGATTGAAAAAATGTTGGCGCAGGCCGGTGAAAAAGATGCGGCCATCCGCGCGAAGGAAATTATCGCGCTGGAAACCGAACTCGCCAAAGCGCAATGGACCCGCGTTGAAAACCGCAACCCGGTCAAGACCTACAACAAGTTCGAACTCGCGAAGTTGGCCGAGCTGGTACCCGGCTATGACTGGAATGCGCAATTGCGCGCCGCCGACCTCGATGGCAAAGTCACCTCGGTAATCGTCAGCCAGCCAAGTTACCTTGCCGGCTTTGGCAAGGCGGTCGAAGCTACCTCGCTGCCGACCTGGAAAGCGTATTTCAAATGGCATCTGATCAGCCAATACGCGCCCTATCTTTCCAAATCCTACGTTGAGGACAGCTTCGCGTTCAACGGCACCGTGCTGCGTGGGGTACCGGCCAACGAAGAGGCATGGAAGCGCGGTATTCGCGTAGTCGAAGGCTCGTTGGGCGAGGCCCTCGGCAAGCGTTACGTCGAAAAACATTTTCCGCCGGAGAACAAGGCGCGCATGGAAAAACTGGTCGCCAACCTGGTGGCGGCGTTCGGCCAAAGCATCGACGGCCTCGACTGGATGAGCCCCGCCACCAAGAAAGAAGCGCGGGCCAAACTGGCGACCATGAATCCGAAGATCGGCTACACCAGCAAGTGGCGCGATTACTCGGCTATCACCATCGCCAGGGATGATCTGATCGGTAACCTGAAGCGCGTCAGCGCCGCCGAGAACAAGCGCAATATCGCCCGACTCGGCAAGCCGGTCGAACGTGAGGAGTGGGGCATGACGCCGCAAACCGTGAATGCTTATTACAACTCGCGCCTGAATGAAATCGTGTTTCCGGCAGCCATTCTGCAACCGCCGTTTTTTAATGCCGCTGCCGACGACGCGGTGAACTATGGCGGTATCGTTGCCGTGATCGGCCATGAAATCGGCCACGGCTTCGATGACCAGGGCAGCCAGTCGGATGCGATGGGCAATTTGCGCAACTGGTGGACCGCCGACGACCGCGAGAAATTTTCCGCCAAAACCAAGGCACTGGTGGCGCAGTACGACGGCTATTCGCCCCTGCCGGGCTATAACGTCAATGGCGCACTGACCCTGGGTGAAAATATCGGCGACAACTCCGGCCTGGCGGTTGCCTACAAGGCCTACCGCATGTCGCTGGCCGGCAAGCCATCCCCGGTAATCGACGGCTTCAGTGGTGAGCAGCGCGTGTTCCTGGGCTGGGCGCAGGTGTGGCGCGGCAAGGCGCGCGACGATTCCACCATCGTGCTGCTGAAGACTGATCCGCATTCGCCCTCCGAAGTACGCGGCAATGCCACGCTGAAAAACCAGCCGGGCTTTTACGAGGCTTTCAATGTGAAGGCGGGTGACAAGATGTATTTGCCGCCCGAGCAGCGTGTGACGATCTGGTAACAAGGACTGGCCTGATGCCATTGTGAAAAATCGGCCTGCAGATGCAGGCCGATTTTTTTTCAGGCCATCAGGTTGCGCTTTGTTGCGCCAGATGATGATCGTTCAAGCGAATCAATATTTCTGGCACGCTGCTTGCTCACAAGGGTATGACCGGCGTACATTGCAAAAGTCTTTGCTGGCGGCGCTTCCCGGAATTCTCTTGAATCGATAGGCACAGGTCCCCGAAAATATGAGCAACCCGAAAAGTACGCAAGATATGATCAGCCGACGCGAGTTGTTGTCGATGATCGGTAAAGTGGCTGGCGGCAGCGCCATGTATACCGCGATGAACGCCATGGGCTTCGCGGCCGAATCGCCCTATGCCGGGCGCATCAATTTGCAGGGGGCGCCCAAGGGCACCACTATCCTCGTCCTCGGTGCCGGCGTCGCCGGTCTGGTGGCCGCGTTTGAATTGCGCAATGCCGGCTATCAGGTCAAGGTGCTCGAGTACAACAATCGCGCTGGCGGCCGCGCATGGACGCTGCGCGGCGGCGATGAATACACCGAGCTCGGCGGCGCCACCCAGCGCTGCGAATTCGACAAGGGGCTATATATCAATCCCGGCCCCTGGCGCATTCCCTATCACCACTACGGCATCCTCGATTACGCCAAGCGCTTCGGCGTGCCGCTGGAGCCCTTCATGCAGGTGAATTACAACGCCTATCTGCATTCGAAAAAAGCCTATGGCGGCGTGCCGCAGCGCTTTCGCCATGTGCAGGCCGATTACCAGGGCCATGTGGCTGAATTGCTGAGCAAAGCGGTCAACAAGAACCAGCTTGACCAGGCGGTCACCAACGAAGACAAGGAAAAGTTGCTGGCCTCGCTGAAAAACTGGGGCGCGCTCGACAAGGACTATCGCTACCTTGCCGGCTTTGAATCCAGCGGCCGGCGGGGCTTCGAGGTGCCGCCCGGCGGCGGCTTGATGCCGCGCCCGGTGCCGTCCAAACCATTGGTGCTGAGTGAATTGCTGCAGTCCGGCCTGTGGTCCCATCTCGCACAAGGCCACGATGAGACGCATCACTCGGCCATCTTCCAGCCGGTCGGCGGCATGGACCAGATTGCGCAGGCCATCTACCGCCAGGTTGCCGATCTGGTGCAGTTCAACGCCAAGGTCAGCAAAATCGAGCAGGGCGAGAAGGGCGTGACCGTCAGTTATACCGACGCAGCCGGCAGCAATATGCAGCAGGCCAAGGCGGATTGGTGCGTGTGCACCATCCCGCTGTCGATTCTCAGCCAGATCGATATCACGGTCGGCGCTGCCATGCTCGACGCCATCCAGGCGGTGCCCTATGAAGCCTCGGTCAAGATCGGCCTGCAATTCAAGCGCCGCTTCTGGGAGCAGGACGATTCGATCTACGGCGGTATTTCCTATACCGACCTGCCGATCCAGATGGTTTCCTATCCTTCTACCGGCTATGGCAGTCCCGGCAAGGGCGTGATGCTGGGCGGCTATATCTGGGGACCGAACGCCTATGAGTTCACTGCTCTCGATCCCAAAGAGCGGGTGCGACTCGCGGTTCACTACGGCTCGAAGATTCATCCGCAGTATTTGCAGGAGTTTGAAACCGGCATTGCCGTGGGCTGGCACCGTGTGCCCTTTACCAATGGCTGTTTCGGCAACTGGTCGGACGCGGCACGCAGCACGCATTACAAGAATCTTTGCCAGATCGATGGCCGCATTGTGCTCGCCGGCGAGCATGCCTCGCTGATTCCCGCCTGGCAGGAGGGCGCCGTGCTGTCGGCACACGATGCCATCAGCCGCCTGCATGCCAAAATCAAATCCAACGCCTGAGCGGAGAGCACTCGACATGAAAACCAGTTCACTTCCCGGCTTGCTTTTGCTGCTCGTGAGCGGCCTTGTGACCGTTACCCCCTTGCATGCGAGCGACCCGCCTCCGCCGGTCATTTCCGATACGGCCAATGCGGGACCGTTTGGTGGTGGCCGCTTCGTCGAGCAGGATGGTCCCGGCATCTATCGCGCCATTTGCCAGGGTTGCCATATGTCGGAGGGCCAGGGCGCCAAAGGCGCCGGCATGTATCCGGCGCTGGCCAACAACCCGCGTCTGGCGGCATCCGGCTATCTGGTCTACAACGTGGTGCACGGACGCCGGGGCATGCCCGGTTTTGGGCAGTTTCTCAGCGATGCACAAATAGCGGCGGTGACAAATTATGTCCGCAGCAATATGGGCAACCATTACACCGATGTGGTCAGTACCGCGGATGTCGCCAGGCTGCGCTGAGCCGCCGCGCGTTACCGGATTCGCAACACACAATTTTCACCATCTGGCCGGTACCATTCATCAATCGATAATCATGAGGATAAAAATGAAAATTTCTTCCGGGGTATTTCTGCTGGGCGCGGTGTTGTTGAGCAACCAGGTACTGGCGGCTGATGTGATTCGGCACAAGATACCCAATTCTGATTTTCCGATTGCGGCGGCGGTCGAAATTCCGGCCGGCAGGACGCAAGTTTATTTGAGCGGCGCCGGCCCGAGCATTGCCGACAAGACCCTTCCACCCAGCAGCCCGGCCGCTTATGGCAATACCCGCGACCAGACCATCAACACCCTGGAAAAAATTCGTGCACAACTGCAGAGCCTCAAGCTCGATATGAAGGACGTGGTGAAGATGCAGGTTTTCCTGGTGGGTGATCCGGCCAAGGAGGGCAAGATGGATTTCGCCGGCTTCATGGAAGGCTATGTCAAATTCTTCGGTGTTGCTGCTGGCCAGCCCAACTTGCCCACCCGCTCCACCATGCAAGTCGCCGGCTTGGCCAACCCCGGCTGGCTGGTCGAGATTGAAGTGGTCGCTGTTCGCAGTAAATAGACCGCACCGGCAGACAATAACGGCGATGATGCACGTCGAAAGACAGTACATCGAGGTCGGGTGGTTGCCAGCATAAAAACGGCCTGCGTTTGCAGGCCGTTTTTATGGCTTTTGTTATGGGCTTTCGGGCGGCGGGTTTCCGCCCGCCGGCATTATCGTCATGGCGTCACGGTTGCGTAATTGATCTCCAGGTTGAACGGCGCGCCGCTGCTACCCACGCCGGTCCACGTTAGTCCGGCGCTGTCGGGGAGGGAGACGATGCCGTTGTAGTCGCCAATGAAGGGACGGAAACCGCTGCCGCTGGGCACGCCCCAGGACGCAGGGTTGAAGCCTGCGGGCGTGACGCGTGCGGTGCGCCAGGTGGCGCCGCCGTCGCTGCTGGTGGCATAGCTCATGTCGACCAAGGTGTTGCCGCTGTAGCCGCGATCGTAAAAGGAGATGTCGATGCGTCCGTTGCCGGCGATGCTCATTTCATTCTGGAAACGGTCGCCGTTGCCGGCGGCAATCACGGTCGGCGTGCTCCAGCGCGTGAGGTCATCGGCGGCTGCGAAGGTCATGTAAATCTGTGCGTAGCTGCCGATGATATCGGGCCAGATCACTACCAGCCGGTTGCGCACCGGGTCGAAGGCGGGCGCGGGATAGCTGCCGCCCGAGCGGAAAGCCTGTCCGGCGATGTTGAAGCAATAGGGCGGGAAAGTGCATACCGGATTGCTGATGGCAGCGACCAGCACCGGATTACTCCACGACGCGCCACCATCGGTCGACTTGCTGGCGTAGATCACGGTGCCCTTGCCACCCTGCACGCCATTGTCGAAGGTCATGAAGAGGGTGCCATCGGGGGCTGAGACAATGCGTGCGTCCTGATTGTTGCGGATGGCGCCGGTCGTGACCTGTACCGGTGTCGTAAATGTTCGTGCGCCGTCGCGCGAGACCGCGACGTTGACCGGCGAGTGGCTGTTGCCATCGAACTGTACCCAGGTCACATAGATCGAGCCGTAATAGGGGCTGGCCGGATTCATATCGACATAGATCGATTCATGGTCCGGGAACTGTCCGTTTGAACCCTTGCTTTTGCCATTGCCGTTCCAGGTATTCACCTGAGTGAGTTTCTCGCTTGAGCCGTTGAGCCAGGTGCGTCCGCCGTCGGTTGAGCGGCTCACCAGCATGGCGATCTGGTAGGGCGGCGTGAAATTGAAGGCCTGGCACACGAAATAGGCGGTGCCATCGGGGCCGAACGCGATCACCGGATCGCCGCCGGCGTCATAGGCACCGGTGCCGGCAACGGCGGGATCATTGGTGTACTTGGTGATGCCGGGCAGAAAGCCGTTGGGGAAGGTGGTGGTCCAGGTCTTGCCCCCATCGAAGCTGGCATTGACGGCGCAGCCGTCGTTATAGTTCCAGTCATTGGCGCCGGTAATCATATTGAGCGGATTGAGCGGGTTGACCGCCAGCGGCGTCTCGTTTTGCGCGGTCTGGTCGCGGCTGACGTTGACGACTTTGGAAACGCTGATGCCAGCGGCCGCAGACGCCGCCAATGGGGCTGATGCGATGCTCGCGACAAGCAGGGAGATGCACAGGAAACCAGCAGGACGATTCATGAATCTGCTCCCTTTGAGAGCGGCCAGACCGGCGACTGCACAGGCCGCGATGAATGAAGGCAGCAGTCTATTCCTGTTCGCGGCAACGCGTCAAACCGCGTTTTTCAACAGCAAAGACACCTGCCCACTCAGGGTTGCAAGACGTTTGCGAATATCGCCAGGCTGCCCTGGTTCGGCAGCGGCCTGACCCCGGTCAGCTTCGCCAGCAGGGGGTAAACATCCACGGTATTGACGCGATCGAGGCCTTGCCCGGCGCGGAACGCCGGACCATGCGCCATGAACAATGCCGTCATCAGCGGATCGTCCGGATCGAAGCCATGCGCACCACCGCTGGGCGGGGTGCGTTCCGCCAGGGCATGGGTGCTGATCCACCAGCCGGTGTCGGCCAGGCAGATGATGGGCTGCACACGCGGGTTGCGACCGTAATCGAATCGCACCGGCAGATTCGCTTTGGACCAGCATTGCAGATGCGCGTGCGGAACTTGCAAAGCGCGAGTGATCTCAACTTCTTTTCCGGGCAGAGGCGTGATGCCGATAAAAGGTCCGCCATTGCCGAACGGCGCCACCGCATTGGCATCGATTAGCTCGTCCAGCCACACCACGCGCTCCTTCGATGTCGCGGCCATGCCGTGGTCGGAAACAATCACCAGGTTGGTGGTGTGTATCCTGCCGCGCACCGTCAGTCCATCGAGCAGGCGCTTGATGGCAGCATCGACCAGGCGAATGGCGTCGGCATTCTGTACCGAGTCCGGGCCATGGCGATGCCCGGCGGTATCGACGTTGTCGAAGTAAAGGGTGATGAAGGCCGGCCGGGTGACGGTCGGTCGGTCGAGCCAGCCAAGCACTTCGTCAACGCGCGCTTCAGCGGGGAAACTGCTGTCGTACTGGCGCCATTCGCTGGGCCTGACGCCTTGCACCGGCGCTTCGGAACCGGGCCAGAACATGGTGGCGGTGCGAATGCCCTGCTGCTCGGCGCTGACCCAGATCGGGGTGGCAGCATCCCACCAGCGACGATCCTGCACCGCGGCGCGATTGCCCAGCGAAAAGCTTATGCCGGGTATCATGGCATCGCTCATATTGTTGTTGACGATGCCATGGCGGTCGGGATGCAGGCCGGTGACCATGCTGTAATGGCTGGGAAAGGTCAGCGCCGGAAATGCCGGTCGCATGCCCTGGCGCGCCACGACGCCCTCTGCCGCGAGCCTTGACATGGTCGGCGTGAGGCCACGATCAAGGAAGTCCGGGCGAAAACCGTCGATGGAAATCAGGATCAGGGTCGGTTTCGCGCCGTCGACAGGAGCGGACGAAAGCGGGGCCTGAATGGTGGTGCAGGCAGCCAGCGCTGCAACCAGCGCTGGACCCAGGTGGTGGGAAAAAAAATTCATCCGGCATTGTAAGCAGGCACAGCTGATTTGAAGCTTTCAATGCCGGTAAATTATAAAAAATATTTCGGTCGCCGCGATCGGGGCCCTTGCCAACTATCGGTTGCGCTGCTGCAAGTACAGTGCTTCCACCTTTTGCCGCGCCCAGGGCGTGCGGCGCAGGAACTTGAGGCTGGAGGTGATGCTGGGGTCATGGCTGAAGCAGCGGATCGGTACGGCCGCCGCCATTTCTTCCCAGCCGATGACGGCGACCAGATGGTCAAGCATGGCCTCGAGCGTGACCCCATCGAGACTGCGCGGATTGTTTGGTGGTTTCATGACCGCGATTTTACGATGCGCGCCTACAATATGGACTTTCACGCCGAATACTCTTCATGACCGAACCGCTGCGCCTCGCCAAACGTCTCGCCGAAATGATCCCCTGTTCGCGCCGCGAGGCCGAGTTGTATATCGAGGGTGGCTGGGTAAAGGTGGATGGACAGGTGGTGGAAGAACCGCAGTTCCGGGTATCCACGCAGCACATTGAATTGCATGCCGATGCGACCCTGTTGCCGGTCGAGCCGGCGACCATTCTGTTCCATCAGCCGGCGGCGGCGTTGAGCATGCCGGCGTTTTCTGCCGCGACGCGCTGGGCGGATGATCGCTCCGGCATTCACATGCTGAAGCGCCATCTGCTGCGCCTGGCGGCGACGCTGCCGATAGAAGAGGGCGCCTCCGGCCTGCGCGTATTCACCCAGAACTGGCGCATCACCCGCAAGCTCGTCGACGATGCGGCGACGATTGAGCAGGAATATATCGTCGAGTTTACGGGGCCCATGTCCAGGGAAAGCCTCGACAAGCTCAATCAGGGCTCAAGTTACCAGGGGCGTGAACTGTCGCCGGCCAAGGTCAGCCAGCAAAACGAAACCCATCTGCGCTTCGCCATCAAGGGCGCGCGGCCGGGCCAGGTCGCGCATCTTTGCAGCCGCGCCGGCGTGCAGGCAACAGCGATGAAACGCATTCGCATCGGCAGGGTCGCAATGGCGAAACTGCCGTTGGGTCAATGGTGCTATCTGTCGGACAGTGAGCGGTTTTAGCCAGGCCCTTGCTGATTTTTGCTTTCTATTTTCGCTTTCGCTTGCATCTGCTCGCGGGCTATGCCACGTCGATCGACCCTGAACTGCGCGATACCTTCGGCTATGAAATTCTCTCGACCTGGGTTCATCGCAGCGGCAAGTTTTCCGCTGCCGATCTCGACAGTCTGCGCCGGCAATTCATCCCGTACGCGCGCGAAGGCCTGGGCGAAGGCAATGCGCGATCTGCGTGGCTATGCCGGCGTGCGCGCACCGGCCAACAACCTGGCGCAGTTGGCAGCGTTGATCGCACGGCAGAAAAATCCGGCAGTACCCGCGACCCTGGCACGGGTGAATTGGTCGAGGCTTTCCGAAAGCCCGTCTATTTCGTTTTCGGGTGAGCCCCCAAGCTCGTATAAACTACGACGCTTTTTCACGGGACTTTATGTGGTTCAAGAATCTGCAGGTTTATCGCTTCCCCGCGCCTTGGGATATCACCCCCGCGCGCCTCGGTGAACAACTGGGGCGGCATGCATTCCGCTCCTGCACCAGTTACGAATTGCAAACCCAGGGTTGGGCTTCTCCGCGCGACAATGATCTGCTGGTGCATGCGGTCAATGGCCAGTTGCTGATTGCACTGTGTACCGAAAAGAAATTGCTGCCGGCCTCGGTGATCAAGGAAGTAACCAAAACCAAGGCCAGCGAGTTGGAACAACGGCAGGGTTTCAAGCCAGGTCGCAAGCAGCTGCGCGAATTGAAAGATCAAGTCACCGATGAGCTGCTGCCGCGCGCCTTCAATGTGCGCCGCAATACCTTGGTGTGGATTGATCCGGCGACCGGCTGGCTGGTGATCGATGCGGGCTCGCCGGGCAAGGCCGACGCAGTACTGGCCCTGCTGAACAAATCCGTCGATGGTATTCATTTCGAACGACTCGATGTGGCTCTGTCGCCGATGGTGGCGATGACCGCCTGGCTGGCTGCCGACGAAGTGCCGCCCGGATTCTCGGTCGATCAGGACACCGAGCTGCAATCGCCGGTCGAGGAAAAAGCCACAGTGCGATTCGTGCGGCATGCGCTCGACGCCAAGGAAGTGCAGCGCCATATTTCCGCCGGCAAGCAATGCACGCGCCTGGCGCTCACTTGGGAGAACCGCGTTTCATTCGTGCTCACCGAATCGCTCACCTTGAAACGCATCGCCCCGGTTGATGTGATCAAGGAAGGCAATGACGGCGTGGTGCAGGTCGAAGAAGAGCGCTTCGATTCCGACTTCACGCTGATGACCGGTGAGCTGCGGCAGATGATTGCGGATCTGGTTGAAGCCTTGGGTGGCGTCATCGAGGGCGAGAAGAAATAGCGGGAGCGGCTGCCATGCAGAGTGCAACGGCCTCATCCATAAACGTGATCGACCGATATCCGATTGCCCGATGAATTTTTCGTAGAACGCCATTTGGCGGGGTGTCTGGAAGAAAAAAGCCCTGGAAGGCGCGCCGAATGGCGACCTGCGAAATTGGGCGCTTCTCGAAACCTCAAATACTCGTCATTCCAGCGAAGGCTGGAATCCAGTCCTTCGTTGAATCAAACACTTGGATGGGCTGGGTCCCAGCCTTGTATGTCGCAAAATGGGGTTGTAGCTGGCGGAGAAGCACGAGATCGACCCAGCCTGGTACTGCAGTTTAGGCAAGTACGTAGCGAAGCGAAGATCCGTGCTTCTTCTTTTTTTGGTTGCCGTGTTGTGCAAACCCGAACGGTTGGACGGTCGCACACCGGATTGAACACAAGGATGGGTCGTCAACATGGAAACCAAGTTTGTCGGTATTGATGTCAGCAAGTTAACACTGGATTTTGATTGTCGGCCGGTCAGCGCGGCGCAGCAATTCACCAACGATGTGGTTGGCATTACCGCGTTGGTGGGTTTGCTCCAGGACAGCGGGGTGGAGCGCATTGTGATTGAAGCTACGGGTGGATATGAAACCGCGGTGGCCAGCGCTTTGGCTATTGCGGGCTTACCGGTGGTGGTGGTCAACCCCAAGCAAGTCAGAGACTTCGCCAAAGCCATGGGCCATTTTGCCAAGTCGGATCGACTCGACGCCAAGGTGCTGGCCTTGTTTGGCGAACGCCTCAAGCCGATGCTGCGAGCCCTGCCGGACGAGGCCCAGCGAGCGCTGGATGATGTGTTGGGGCGTCGCACCCAACTGGTGGTCATGCGCGCGCAGGAGAAGGCGCGGCTGGGGACGGTGGCGGCGGTTGCCCGCAAAAATGTCGAGAAGCACATCTCCTGGTTGGACAAGTATATCGCCCAACTGGATGC
>JANMXS010000162.1:0-14524 GCA_031394335.1 Burkholderiales bacterium | reverse complement strand
ATGCGTTTTTACGGCGCTGCTTCTTCCACTACATCCGTTTTCCGGATCGCGATACCATGCAGCGAATCGTCGATGTGCATTTCCCCGGCTTGAAAAAGGCCTTGTTGAAGGAAGCGCTTGAGGTGTTTTTCGATATTCGTGAAATGCCCGGCTTGAAGAAAAAGCCGTCGACCTCGGAGCTGCTGGACTGGATCAAGCTGCTGGTTGCCGAAGATATCCCGCCAGACGCGCTTAAATCCGGTGATACCGGCAAGCTGATCCCGCCACTGTACGGCGCCTTGCTCAAGAACGAACAGGACGTGCATTTGTTTGAGCGTCTTGTCTTCCTGTCAAAGCGAAATAGATAGCCGGCAAGCGCGTCGCGCATGTTGATCAATTTTTTCCTGGGCCTGAAGCAGGCCGGTCTGCCGGTATCGGTAAAGGAATACCTGATGCTGTGCGAGGCTCTGCAGGCGGGAATCGCCTACGGCAGTGTTGATGAATTTTACTATTTGTCGCGCGCCTGCATGGTCAAGGACGAAACCAATTTCGATCGTTTCGATCGTGCTTTCGCCGCCTATTTCAAGGGCGTGGAAGCGCTGGATGCGGCACTTGCAACTATATTGCCCCAGGAAATTCCAGAGGACTGGCTTACCAAATTGGCCGAGCGTATTTTAAGCGCGGAAGAAAAGGCGCAGATTGAGGCCTTGGGCGGGTGGGAGAAATTGATGGAGACGCTCAAGCAGCGCCTCGAGGAACAGAAAGGCCGCCACCAGGGCGGGTCCAAATGGATTGGTACGGCAGGCACGTCACCATTCGGCGCTTACGGCTACAACCCGGAAGGCGTGCGTATCGGCCAGGACAAATCGCGCAACCGCAGCGCCGTAAAAATTTGGGATCAACGCGAGTATCGTGACTACGATACCGATGTTGAACTCGGTATCCGCAATATCCAGCTGGCGCTGCGGCGCCTGCGCAAATTTGCGCGTACAGGCGCTGAACAAGAGCTGGACATGGATGGCACGATCCGGGCCACCGCCAACAATGCGGGTTATCTGGATCTGAAAATGGTGCCGGAGCGGCACAATAACGTAAAGGTGTTGCTGTTTCTCGATGTCGGCGGCTCGATGGACGACTATGTGCATCGATGTGAGGAATTATTCTCGGCGGCCAAAACCGAATTCAAGCATCTGGAATATTTTTATTTCCACAATTTTATCTACGAATCAGTCTGGCGCAATAATCGCCTGCGCCACAGCGAGAAGCACGCGACTGTCGATGTGCTGCATCGATACGGACACGATTACAAGCTGATCATCGTCGGCGATGCCGCCATGAGTCCCTATGAAATCCTGCAGTCTGGCGGCAGCGTTGAGCACTGGAACGACGAGCCCGGCAGTATCTGGCTAAAAAGAATGACCGATTTTTATCGGCACGCAGCGTGGATCAACCCCACGCCCGCCGAGCATTGGCAGTGGACGCAGTCGATCAAAATCACGCGGGAACTGATGGATGATCGCATGTACCCGATGACCAGCGCCGGACTTGAATCCGCGATGAAGGCCCTGCTGTAATCGGCCTGGAATCAGCGTCTTTTTCTTATTTCGGCCAGCATGCCTTCATGCCAACGATAATTCACGAAAATTCAACAATGTAAATTTTTGTAAAATTTAGTAGGGAAAACCCCCAGATATTTTTAAATGTCCTTATCCTGTGGAACACAAGTAAATCGCACCCGGATGGCTGTAGCAAGTGCACAAACGGAGCGTTTCAAAGTGCGGCGCTAACTCCACAAAATACCATTCTTGCCCAGGGGGACTCATTGAATATCGGCATTCTTGAAGATGACGCCGAGATCGCGGCGGAGATGAAGAAGTGGCTGGAAGAAGCCGGAAATCGCGTCCGGGTTTTTGAGTCCGGCAAGAAATTCCTTGGTCAGGGTAGCAAAGAGATTTTCGACGCCATCATTTTTGACTGGGGCGTACAGGGTATCCCGGTCAGGGAGATCCTGCGGTGGTTGCGTGAAGAGAGTGGCGCCATGGTGCCGGTGTTGTTCCTTACCGCGCGCAACGCTGAAAGTGATGTGGTAACAGTACTTGCGGCAAAAGCCGATGACTTCATGGTCAAGCCGGTGCGCCGCAGTGAGCTGGTGGCGCGGGTAAATGCCCTGCTGCGGCGTGCAACCTATTCAGGCCGGGAGCCGATTGAACATTCGTTTCCACCTTTCCGGATTGTGTCGGCGTCAAGGCAGATTTTTTTCCAGGGGGACGCGATCAATCTCACCGAAAAAGAATTCGATCTCGCCATCTTCCTTTTCCAGAACAGCGGCAAGTTGTTATCGCGCGACTTCATCTCCGAAAGCGTATGGGCCCGTCACGCCACGCCGCAATCGCGAACCATTGATACGCATATCTCCCGTGTCCGAAAAAAACTTGGGCTCGAGCCCGGCAACGGCTATCGTCTGGTGCCGGTCTACAACATCGGCTACCGCCTTGAGCGGGTGCTGTCCGCGTCCGATTTGCAGCATCACTGATTGCCTGATTGGTCAGTAACCGAGGACTGCCGCGCATGCGATTTGCGCGGTTGATGGCGCATTCGGTCTAAAATACATCCACACTGCATATCGTGAGGATGAAAGCATGAGAATTGCCCTGCTTGAAGACGATGTCGATGTTGGTGCCGCGATGCAGCAATGGCTTGAGGTGGCGGGACACAGCGTTCATCACTTTGTATCTGGTAAAGCAATCGTGCGGGAAGCCGGGCGGGAAAGTTTCGACCTGTTCCTGCTCGACTGGCATGTACCGGATCTGTCCGGGGCAGACGTTCTCAAATGGCTGCGCCAAACGCAGAAATCAGTGACTCCGGTGCTGTTTGCAACCAGCCGCGATCTTGAAGAGGATATCGTTGCCGCCTTGAGCGCCGGCGCCGACGACTACATGATCAAACCGGTGCGCCGTCTCGAGTTGCTCGCACGCGTTGAAGCGCTGCTGCGTCGCTCGCGCCCAAAAGCCGCAGAATCCGACGTGCTCGAACTGCCTCCCTACCACGTCAGCCTTGGTGATCGCAGCGTCAAACTCGATGGCGTCGGCGTCGAAATGACCGACAAGGAATACGATTTGACGCTGTTCCTGTTTCGCAACCTGGGCAGGTTGCTGTCGCGGGGCCATATTTCCGAAAGCGTGTGGGGACGCTCCGGCGATGTGCAATCGCGCACCGTCGATACGCACATCAGCCGCATCCGCAAAAAACTCGACTTTGGACCTGAGCGCGGTTTGCGCCTGACGCCGATCTACAACTTCGGCTACCGTCTGGAACGCGTGTCGGGCGGGGATCGGCCTGCTGCATAGGGGGCCCGCGCACAGGGGATATATTTCCCCGGTGCGGTACTCAACCAGTACGCTTGAATAAATAGATACCCTCTGTATTTTGCGTGCGGACTGCGCGTCCCGCATACCAGAGGTAATGCAAATGTGCGATCGCCTCACCGATCGCGAATACCAGTTGATGGTCGTCCAGCTCGCGGCGAAACAGAACCGGCAAAATTTCAGCCGCCGATTTTGGCGCGGCAATCGCGTTCTCCAGTTCAGCCAGCCGCTGTTCATGATGCACTCGCAACTGGTCCAGACGTTCATGCAGACCGGTGAAGACGCGATCATGCGAGGGCAACACCAGTGTGGATGACGGCAGTGGCGCAAACTCGCGCATGCTGTCCAGAAACTGCTTGAGCGGGTTGGCAGCGGGCTGATTGCCCCATACCCCGACATTGGTGGTAATGCGCGGCAACACCTGGTCGCCCGAGATCAGCACATTGTCCTGCGCGGAAAAGAATACAGCGTGCTCCGGGGCGTGACCGAACACTGTCATCACGCGCCAATCGCGTGCGCCGATGCGAACGGCGTCGCCGGCCATGAGGCGGTGATATTGTTTGGGCATTGTCGGTACGCCACGCTTGTAGGCACCGCTGCGCGCCTGCTGTGCGACGGCAAAATCGGGGCGCAGCCTGGCGAGGCCATGAGCCATGAACAACTGTGCGGTATTGGCGCGATCAAAACCGGATGTGTCTTCGGCCGCCGCGTGCGCCGACAGGAATTCGGTAGCGGTCATCCATACCGGTGCGCCGGTACGCTCATGCAACCAACCGGCGCAGCCAACGTGGTCAGGATGATAGTGCGTGACGATGATGCGCTTTACCGGCAGGCCGCGCATCGTCTCGATGAAATGCCGTTCCCAAAGCGCGTGAGTGCCGGCGACCCCGTAACCCGTATCAACGATGGTCCAGCCGTCGCCATCGGCATCGTTATCTTCAAGCAGCCATAAGTTGATATGGTCGAGCTTGAACGGCAAGGGCATGCGAATCCAGTAAATGCCTGGCGCAACCAGAATCGATTCGCCAGCGGCCGGCGGTATTTCGTGAGGGTAGGTGATCATGAGCTGTGCCTCAGCCGTTTGCGGCTAAACGGCGGGAATGAGCGGCTAGCGCGGGGATCCTTGGATTACTTCGTGGTGAACGTAAACACACCGTCCCAGTTTTTGCCCGGCGGGTTCATGCGCAAGTTCGCCACACGCTCGAGATAAACCTTGTAGACCTTGCGCTGCGGATCAGCCTGGGACAGCACGACCAGCAGGCGCTCGGCATCATCCCAACGTTGTTCCTTGTAGCGATCCAGCGCGCGGCGGAAACGGTCGATTTCATCCAGAACCTGCTCGACGACCTCACCCTTGATGCCTACTGGTTCATAGATGCTGATCGGTTCCAGCTTGCCCTTGACGCGCACGCGGTCCAGTTCCCGATAAACGACATTCGGCACGCTGTTGACGATATTTTCCGAGACCAGGATGCCCACGCCGTATTCCTTGGTCAGGCCTTCCAGACGCGCCGCCAGATTCACGTGATCGCCCATCACCGTGTACGCACGCCGGAAGGTCGAGCCCATATCGCCCACGTTCATCACGCCGCAATTGAGCCCCACACCAATCTCAAGCCTGGGCCAGCCGCGTTTGATGAAGTCGGGACCGATTTCCTTGATGCGCTTTTGCATTGCCAGCGCAGAGAGGAGGGCATGCTCCGCATGTTTCTCATCCTTCACCGGTGCGCCCCAGAACGCCATGATCGCATCACCGATATATTTGTCGATGGTGCCGCGCTGGGCCTGGATAGTTTGCGTCATATCCGTCAGGTAGGCATTCATCATCGCGGTCAGTTCGGTGGCGGTGAGACCTTCCGAGATCGAAGTGAAGTTGCGCACATCCGAGAACAATACCGTCATGTCGCGGCTTTCGCCATGCGTGGAATAGCTGGCGGGATTCTTCGCCATCTCTTCAACCAGTTCCTTGGGTACATAAGTGCCGAAAATGCCAGTGATCTGACGCTTGGAGCGGGACTCGATGAAGAAGCCGTAAGCCATGTTGAGCAGGTACAGCAATCCGATCATCAGCAGCGGGACGGCAATCGGCAGCACCACATCGCGATACCACCAGTACATATTGAAGCCGACCAGCAGTCCGGCCACAATCAATACCGTGAGCGTCGATGATATCGGGTTCATCTTGACCAATGCGACCGCAAGGGCGATGCCGATCAGCAGCAAGGTGAAAACTTTGACCCCCAATTCAAACGGTGGCTTCTGCTTGATCTTGTTATCAAGATAGCCCGACACAAGATTGGCATGGGTTTCAACGCCGGGATAGGCTTCGCCGACCGGCGTATTGCGTAGATCAAAAAGTCCCTGTGCCGAGGTGCCGACAAACGCAATTTTTCCTTCCAGCTCCCCAGGGGTCAATTTCCCCTGGAGCACATCGGTTGCGGATATATATCGAAACATCGGACTGTTACCGCGAAACGGAACCAGTACCGTGCCGTCCTCCAGGATTGGCACGGTGAGGTCGCCGCGAAACTGCACGCTCTTCAGTTTTGCGAATCCATCATTCTCATCCTCGCGAAGCTTGATGCGCACCGGTTCGTTATCGAGGTAGGTACGAAATACCGCCATGGACAACGAGTCATAATAGCCCTCGCCATACTTGATGAACATCGGTATGCGCCGCAGCACGCCATCCTCGGCATCTATGCTGGGAAGAATATGTCCGGTAGCGGCGGCGGCCTCCTGAAAGACCAGCAGATTGCCGCTGAAGCCCAGGATATCGCGGGTCCATAAAGGCTTGTTGCCGAACGCACCAACCGAGAAGGTGGGTTTTGGCAGTGCGCCGATGGCCAGCGTATCGGTGCCTGTTCTCTCTGCGGTTGCGGCGAACGCCAGCACTACCGAATGCTTTTTGATTTCCTCGGCGAAACGCTTGTCGAAATCCAGTTCAGGGCGCAGCTCTTCGAGTTTCTCCTTGAATTCCGCACTCGATTTGAAGGCAGTCAGCGCCAGTGCGTCAAGTTTTTTCAGGCCCGAACTCGTGTCCGGCTCCGAAAAAAGTATGTCGAAGCCGACGACCTTCAGTTTGTAATCATCAAACAAGCGCTTGACCAGTAAGGCAACCTTGTCGCGTCCCCATGGCCAGCGGCCTTCTACTTTCAGGCTTCGTTCATCGATGTCGATGATGACAATACGCGGGTCGATTTTTTGCGGCATGGTCGCGCGCAGCCGGGTATCGTAGGCCTGCAGTTCGAGGCGCTTGAAAAAAGTGACGGGTTCATTCAGCGCATAGTTCGCGATGAACAGCACCACGATGCCCAGGCCCAAGCTTGCACGGATAATCACATTGATGGAGGAAAAATATTTCGTCCAGATGGCGCTGATATTGAACTTGGCTTTCATTGGCGGCCCGCTTATGACTTTTGATTGGTGGCGGAGGTGGCACGCGGCTGTGTGTTTTTATCATTGCAGTTGCCGCACGGCTGAATTGTTGCATATTTGCCATTGGCATTGGGAACTGACTGGGTCGGTGCCGTATGCCATCGCCCGAATGGCGACCGGCTGCCAATACGAAGCCTGCGAAACGCTGCGCCCTGCCTTGCGCCCGGGCAATATGTCCGCAAGCCGCGCCAATACCGGGGTTTAGGCTTGTGACCTGCAGGTTGCTGGCATTCCGTCTGGGGATCATACGACGGTTAACGAGCAAACCAGCGGATCGCCTGTACGCCAGCTCGGTGGCTATCCCGTAAACGCGGTACGGCGTCGGACACTTCGCCGGGCGCCTGGCGATATTATTGAGAGTAGTAATACGATAAACTCGATCAGTTACAGGATATGGCTATCAATGCAAATACAGCCAATAAACGGGAGTTCCCATGAAAGAATTTGGTGAGGCCGATGATCCGCGCCGACGGTTGCTGATCCAGGCACTGTCGCTGGGTTTGTTTTCAGCGTTGCCGGTTGGCAGCGTAATGGCGCAAAGCATTTTTGGCAGCAAGCCATCAAAGCTACCCGGGAGCCAGTCGATCTATCGCATTTCCGGGCAGGCCACCGTCAACGACAAAGAAGCGAACCTGCAAACGCAGATAAAACCGGGCGACACGGTAACGACTGCAAAAGGCAGCGAGATCGTATTCGTGGTCAACAGCAATGCCATGATCGTTCGCGGTGGCAGCACCGTCATTATCGAAGCGGAAAAATCTTCCGGCTCATTGATTGTCAGCGGCCTCAGAATGCTCACCGGGGCGCTATTGTCGGTGTCACGCAATACGCCGATGCGGATACGCAGTTCGAACGCGACAGTCGGTATTCGCGGCACCGGCTTTTATATTGAAGCGGAGCCCGAACAAACCTACTTTTGCACCTGCTATGGTGCGACCGAGGTTGCATCCACAAACGATCCGGACAGCAAGACAACGGTCGTTGCAACTCATCATGACCGACCGATATATATCGTCAACGATGGTGGACGCGGCAAGAATATCCGCAATGCACCATTCATCAATCACACCGATCAGGAGCTGACGCTGATTGAAACCCTGGTGGGGCGCACGCCGCCGTTCGTATTTTCAAACGACGCTTACACCGCACCGCGCAGAACGTACTAAGCGCAGACATTGCGGCAGATCAACGGCGGGCATCGGTGCCCGCCGTTTTTTCATGTCTTTTTATTGCGGTGCGCCGTTCACAATCCAGTTCAGGAACAAATCATAATTTGTCCGCGCCGCCCCTCCGGGCGCGCCGGTATTGTTGAAACCAGCCTGCAAGTTACCGCTGTGGTGATGTCCGGAAGGCTTGCGCAGCAAGGGGCTTGACACGGCATCGGTGAAATTGATGCGACTGCGTATTTCGGCGTAGAACCACGCATCATCCGTTGCGTCGATGGCGCCATCGCCATTGCGATCGTAGTTGGTGTAATAGACCGGTGGCCGCGGCAGGGTGCCGCTGGCGCTATGGCAGTTGGTGCACTGCCCAGTTTGCAGCACGGTCTTGATGTCGGCAAAGCGGATCGCTACAGGAGCCGGTGCCAGCGCGTTGTTGACTACCAGCGTCAATTGCGCAGGCGTGCTCTGGGTCGCGCCATTGCTGGCGATAAGACTCAGGATGTAAGTGCCGTCGCTGGTGGCAGTAAACGTGGGCTGGGCGGACGTGGCGTTGCTCAAGGTCGCGCCGGTCGCCGGTGTGGTGCCGTTGGGACCCGAAACCAGTGACCAGGTGTAGGCAGTTGAAAACAGGCTGCCGGCAGCGGACAGTGTGGTGGCGCCCTGCCTGATGACGCGGTCCGGTCCCGGATCGGCGACCGGGCGGCCGGGGCGCAGGGCGGCGCCTGTGCTATCTCTCACCGCATAGCCCTCGCCTTGCAGGAAGGTCGCCATCACGTCGGGCCGATTCGATGCGTAGTAAGCGTCATAGACAATCTTGGCCAGTGGCATATTGCCGCGATCGACAACATGCGCCTTGGTACGATCGGCGTAAGACTGGAATTTGGCGAAGGTGGTGAAATCGAGGTCGGACTGGGCGCCGGTGCCGCGCATCATATGGCAGGTGCGGCATGCGGGTGCGATCACTGACTGATAGAGCGTTGTCTGTCCGGCGGATGCCCAGGCGGGTGGAACATAGGTGTCTGAAAAGGTCGCGCTCGGCAGTCCGTCTCCACCATAGGCGGCCTTGATGAAATCGGCGGCGGTTCCCTGCCATTCACTCACGGTTGCTGGGCGACGGCATGCATCTTCCGGCAAAGCGGAAGGTGCCGGCAAAGGGTAGCTGCACAGAATCATCTTGTTGATTATTTTCAGCGCCGCCTCTTGCTCGGGGCGGGTGAATCCGGTCGCAGTCGAAAAGCCGAAGGCATCGGCTTCGAACGGGTGCAGGCGTGCCTGCACATCGCCGCGCGTTTGCGACAGTGAATACTGCACAAGGTTGAAACGGGGCTGGCCGGTCGCATCAGGCGGGGTGAGCGCGTCACCGCGACCACCGTGACAGGTGATGCAGGGTCCCGGCATCGCCTTGTCGCCACGACCGTCGAGATCGACCGCGGTCGCGCGCTGTCCGGTGGTTGCATTGAAGTTGTAGAACTTCGTAAAGCTGGCGCCACCTGCGGGACCGGGACTGTACTCGATCGCATTGATACCCAGCAGCCAGCGCGTATCGCGTACCACTGCCGCATCAAGGTTGAGTGGCGAGTAAGCATAGGCTGTACCCGCCTGCACCAGATAGTTTTCGACATAGAAGGCAACCGTGCCATCCACGTTCTGCCGTGCCGTCATGCGCCGCCCGTAGCCAAGGTCGCGCCGGTCGCCGAATACCACCGTCACCTGGGTGCCGGTAGCGCCGTCAAAACTATTGGCGGCTTTCCATTTTGCCAGCGTGTCCTTTGTGTTGGCGGGATCGATGGCAGCGTAGTAAGCCTGCGTATAGGCAGCCGTATCGGTCTGGCGGGAACCATCCGACTGCAGCTGCGGATTGGGGAACAGCAGGAAGGCGTTCGGATCGGACACCGCCAAGGCCGTCGCGGGGGCACTGCCGGGGCGCGTATCACCCGGGCTGCCACCGCCACCGCAGGCCGCCAGCAGCAGTACTGCGCATAGCGACAAATGGGACAACTGCGGGAACCAATGAGGAAACAAATTAGAAAGAGCTCGTTCGTAGCGCACGATCGGATCCTTTAAAAACGCACCAGATAGACGATGGAATACTGGTCTGCGATGTAATTCAGCCGGGGCGTTGCGAAATTCGGCTGCGAGTTCGGCGTCGACTGCGCGCGTCGCCATGAGAGGTCGAGCGAGTGACGCGGGCCAAAGCCGATGTTGTAACCCAGCGTCGACAGTACCGTGGTGCCGTTGAAGCGGTAGGTGAAATACTGCCCGCCGGGGAACGCGTCGTCCTGTACGAGGACATCGGCGACGGCGAGGTTGCCCAGCGATGCATGGCCCGAGGAAATAATCTGGCCGCGACGATATTCGCCGCTCAGGTAGATGGTGTCGGATGCACTGTAGGCATAGTCGATATTCAGGCGCAGCGCGTTGTTGCGATTGTTGAATACCGTACTCTTGGCATAGCGTTCGTTGTGCACCAGCGCGGCAAACACGGTGATACGGTCGGTAATCGGCTGGCGTATGGATGCCGCGATCGAATAGCGGGAGCCGCTGCGCAACTTGGAGCGGTAGTCTTCTGCCGTGCCTTGCGCGGTGAGAGCCCAGGTGGGCGCATCGAATTCAGCCGAGTCGCGGTATTGGAACTCACCCTGGAGGCCGGCGCTGACGCGGCTCAGCGCGTTGTAGGTCTGGAAATTTTCGGCGCCGAGCGTGCCCGTCAGCACATTGCGCGCGTGCTCCGTCATCGGGAACACCATGCCCTTGCCGATGTTAACGCTGTACGAACGGTCGGGCAGTTTGTCCACCGAGTCCTTGGCGCGCGTCACGTTGCTGTCGAAGGTGAAGCCCGCATCCACCTGGATGTCCTCCGGTTTGGTGGGCGCAATGATGAACGCATTCTCCCAGAACGGCGAGCCGCGCCCATCCAGGTCTTGCGAAAACAGCACACGGATTGACTGGTTGTTGTCCTTGGAAAATGAATGCAGATACTGGTAGTCGACCGCGATGGTCAAGCCGCCGCGACGCACGAAGTCGCTGCCGATGCCGAGCACCAGCGAATTGCGAACCGTCGGCCCGGTCGATACCGTGTAACGCGGTCCGCTGGCCAGATCGGCATAGGCCAGTGAGACGTCGCGATTGCCCTGGAAATCATGGCGATACTCGGTGCGTACCCGTGGTGACGCCCAACCGAAACTGGTGCGGTTGAGGGTTTCGGCACGCAATCCCAGCGCACCCTGCAGCGACGGCGTGGTCTGGCTGAAATAGGTAAGTGCATAGAGTCCTGCGCCGGTCTCGGTACTCTGATTCAGGCGGTCGGCAGAATAATCAATTCGCGTGTACGGCGAAATCAATACGCCGTTATCGCGGTATTCGTAGCCCGCAGACAGCGAACCGAACAACTGATACCCGCGGCGATCGCCATGTGCGAAATCGTTGATCGGCGCCACGTAGCGCTGCGTTTTGAAATCCAGCGAGCCTGCGCCGATCAAGCCATCGACGAATGTTTTCGCGCTCGGCTGATAGCTGGCGTAAACCATTGCCGAGTAGCCATGCGCGCGGCTGTGCGAGCCGTCATTGCCGATGTTGCTGCGGTCGCTGGCGAAGCCGGCAGCCATGCCCAGCACCCACTCATCGCTGAAGCGCCGGTCAAGGCCGAGGCTGATGCCGTTGGTGGTGAAGTCGAGTCCGCTGCGGCCACCGCTGGCATTGCGCGTACCGAAATTGGCCACGCCGCCCAGCCAAAAATTGGTCGCGATTCCAGCACTCGAGGGTGTGCCACCGCCAGTCGCGTCTCCCGCCAGAGATGCAACGTTGAACGAACCTGTCGTCAGCAAAGAAACCGCACTGCTCGCGAACGGGAACGGCGCAACAGTCGGCCTCAAGCCGGGCGTGTCGGGCAGCCCGTTGCCGGCCATCGCGTAAGAGTTTTGCAGGAATGAGTTGCTGCTGGCCGCAGTGGGCGCGCTGCCATCAAGTTGGCTGCCGCGCTCAAGCGATTTGCTGCCTGATCTGCCGGCATTGGTCGCAGCGGGACTTGCCGAGGCGGCGGTTCGATTCTCACCCGCCCGGGCCGTGCCTGTGTTCGTATTGCTGCCGCCACGGTCGTCTGTGCGGTGCAGGAATTCCAGCCTGCCCTGCACATTCGACATCTGCGCACGCGAAAAGCGCTGGGCTGTATCCACCTGCGCCGCGAGCAGCCCAAGCACAGCCGCATCCCTGGTTGGATCCGGGCGTCCGATAACGGTGACGCTGACAGTCGCCGGTGCAGATGTGCCCGCGTTGCCGAATGCTGAGTAGGTAAAGGCGTCGGCGCCGAAATAATTGCTGGCTGGCGTGTAGGTGACCTTGGTGCCATTAACCGTCGCCGTGCCATGCGTGGGCGGGGTGCCGATCACCACGCCGGAGATGGCCGAGCCCTGGATGAACGCAATCAGATCGAGTGTCGTCGCGGTGTTCAACTGCGCGGTAAGCGTCGCGGCGCCGGCAGTGGGCGCCAGCGTGCTGACGGTGATGCTCACCGTTGCCGGCGCCGAGGTTCCGCCCAGACCCGTTGCCGTATAGGCAAAGCTGTCGGCGCCAAAATAGCCTGTGGTCGGCGTATAGGTAACGATATTGCCGCTCACCGTGGTGCGTCCATTGGTGGGTGGCGTTGATACCGCGATACTCGAGAACTGGCCACTCACGGCGGTGGTGAGATCGATCGGTGTGGCCGTATTGAAAGCCACGGTCGCGCTGCGCGCGGCGACCGCTGGTGCCGGCGGATTCACACTGGTAATCACCAGCGTTTGCGTGCCGCTGCCAATCGCGTTGGCGGCACTGACCGTCGCGGTAAAGCTACCGTTCTGCGTCGGAATGCCGGAGACCAACCCGGTGCTGGTGTTAACCGTAAGTCCGCCTGGCAGGCCGCTGGCGCCAAAACTTGTAGGCGCATTGGCCGCAGTGATCTGGTAGCTGAACGCCTGCGTGACGACCGCGCTGGCGGTGGCCGCACTATTGATGACCGGTGGTCCCAAGGTGGTGGAGATAGCGAGCGGCTGACTGCCGGTACCGGTGCCATTGGTGGCGGTGATGGTGGCGCTGAAGGCGCCAGTCAGGAAGGTGGTACCCGAAATCAATCCAGTGCTGGTATTCACGCTGAGGCCGGTCGGCAAGCCGCTGGCGCCATAGCTGGTCGGGCTGTTGCTGGCCACGATCTGGTAGCTGAACGGCACGCCGCTTTGCCCGCTGGCGGTAGTGGCGCTGCTGATGGCCGGGATGCCCACCGCGATGTTGAAGGTCACGCTCTGGCTACCGTTCGGCAGCGTGCCGTTGAGCGCGCCGAGGGTGGCGACAAAGCTGCCGCTGGCGGTCGGTGTGCCGGAGATCAAGCCGGTGCTGGCATTCAAGGTGAGACCGCCCGGCAAGCCGCTGGCGGTAAAGCTGGTGGGGCTGTTGGTCGCGGTGATCTGGTAGCCGCCAAATGCAATGCCGACGGCCCCGCTGGCGGTGGCGGCGCTGGTGATCACCGGTGGCCCCAGCGTGATCACAAACGACACCGCCTGCGCCGGACTGGCGCCGCTGGCATTGCTGGCGGTGACGGTCACGCTGGTGGTGCCGACGGCGGTGGGGGTGCCGGAGACCAGGCCGGTCGTGGTGTTGACGGTCAGCCCCGCGGGCAGGCCGGTGGCATTGAAACTGGTTGGCGCGTTGGCGGCAGTGATCTGGAAGCTGAACGCCACCCCGGTCTGCCCGTTCGCCGGGCCCAGGCTGGTGACGACCGGGGCGATGGTCGAGATCGAGAAGTTCACCGTTTGCTGCGCGGTGGCGGTTGCGTTTTGTGCGGTCAGGCGGACGGCGGTGCTGCCGTTGGCGACCGGGGTGCCGGTGACGGCGCCGGTGCTGGTGTTGAGGGTCAGGCCCGACGGCAGGGGATCGAGTGCGCCGAACAGGGTCGGGCTGTTGGTCGCAGTGATCTGGTAGAGCGGACTGCCGGCGGTATAGACCGCACCGACCGTGCCGGTCGCGCTGGCGCTGCTGGTGATTACCGGCGGACCCAGCGTAATGTTGAAGTTGAGTATTTGTGATGTGGGAGTCGGATTCAGGTTGGTTGCAGTCACCGTCGCGCTGAACGCCCCGACCACCGTTGGCGTGCCGGAAATCACGCCGCCCGAGCTGAGGCTAAGCCCGGTTGGCAACGCGCCCGCACTGAACGCATAAGTCGGCGCAGTGTTGCTGGATGAGGCGACCACGGTATAGCTGTACGCCACGCCCGTCTGGCCGGCCGGTGCCGTCGCGGGGTTTGTTGCCGGGGTGGTAAATACCGGCCCGGGTGGTGCGCCGACATTGACGGTAATCGTGCGGTCGAGCGACACCTGCCCGCAAGCATTGGTGTGGTACACGATGCTGACGGTAGAAGAATAAGACACGCTGCTGGCGGTGTACGTCACGGCGTTGGTGCCCGACGCCGCCGCGCTGCCGGCGCCGGTTACCGATACAACGGTGACGCTGGTCGGGCCATCGCCGGTAAGCGAAAGCGGAATCGTGGTGGGACTGGTGCTGTATGCAATGCTCGTTGAAAAACTGTTCGCTCCGAGCGAGGGATTGGCGATC
>JANMXS010000161.1:0-4289 GCA_031394335.1 Burkholderiales bacterium | reverse complement strand
CGTGGCTAAGGACGTCGCGTTGGGGTTCGAGTATTACTCCGGCTATGGCAAGGTTTCCCGGGTGCTGCCTATAGACGAACGGGACAACACCCTGTTTCTTGCGCTTGACTACGCGGGCAAGCCCTTTGCCTTCAACTTCGGCATCGGCCGCGGTCAAACCGGCGCAGCCGACAAGTGGACGGTGAAGGCGATTATCGATGTGCCATTTTAGGCAAAATGCTAAGCAACCTTGAGCATGATCTTGCCAATATGCGTGCTGGATTCCATCAATTGGTGCGCCTCGACGATTTGTTCGAGATTGAAGGTTTTGTTGATCACCGGCCGCACTTTTTTTGCGGCCAGCAAGGGCCAAACGTTTTCTTTGAGGGCCGTCGCGATCGCTGCTTTCTGGCTATCGGGCCGCGCGCGCAACGTCGATCCGGTTATCGTCTGGCGTTTCATCATCAGCGGCCGGAAATCGATTTCGGCCTTGCCGCCTTCCAGAAATGCGATGAAACAGTAACGGCCTTCCAGCGCCAGTGAGCGCAGGTTCTTCTCGATATAGCTGCCGCCGACCATATCGAGGATCACATTGATGCCCTTCTTTTGCGTGATCGTTGCAATCTCGGCGACCCAGTCCTGAGTCTTGTAGTTGAATACGTGGTTTGCGCCGATTGATTTGCAGAACGCCGCTTTTTCCTCATTGCCGACCGTGGTGAAAACCTGTGCACCGAAAGCCTTGGCGAGTTGAATCGCGGTGAGGCCGATGCCCGAGGAACCGCCATGCACCAAAAATTTTTCACCCGCTTGCAGCCGGCAGGTTTCGAACAGATTGACCCAAACGGTAAAGAAGTTTTCGGGGACACCGGCCGCTTCCAGCATCGATAGCCCGGCCGGTATCGGCAGGCAATGGGCAGCTGGTGCCGTGCAAAATTCCGCGTAGCCGCCGCCGGGGGTGAGTGCGCAAACCAGATCACCAACTTTCCAGGCGCTGACATCCGTGCCGATCGCGGCGATTTCTCCGGCCACCTCCAGCCCCATGATCGGCGAGGCGCCAGGCGGGGGCGCGTAGTTGCCGCTGCGCTGCGCAACATCGGGGCGATTCACGCCGGCATATTGAACCTTGATGAGCACCTCGTGGGCAGCGGGTGCCGGCAACGGGCCGTTGGTGATGTGCATGACTTCGGCGGCGCCTGAACCGTGGGTGGCGACGTAACGCATGGTGGTGGGGAGCATGATGGACTCGATCTGGAAATTCGGAATTGAAAGGAAATGAAAGCGTTGCAGATGATGACGGGTATTTTAGTCCCACAGCCAGGCTGCGCCGCGCGCGCCGCTGGAATCGCCAAAGCGGGGAGGCAGCAGCCGGGTTGAAACCTGGTCCGAGAATACATACCTCGCCCATTGGCGGGGCACGTTTTCATACAAGCGTGCGATATTCGACAGCCCACCGCCGAGTACGATCACATCGGGATCGATGACGTTGATGATCGAGGCGAGAGCTCGCGCCAGTCGATTTTCATATTGCTGCATGGCCTGCTCGCAATCGGCATCGCCGCGTTCGGCATGTTCGACGATCGCAGCAGCAGTCAACGACCTGCCGCTTTGTTGCTCAAAATGTCCAGCCAGCCCCGGGCCGGCCAGCCAGGTTTCGATACAACCCTCACGACCGCAATAGCACCGGTTTCCGGGCAGCTCGGCCGCTTGTGGCCACGGCAGCGGATTGTGGCCCCATTCACCGCCGATTGCATTGTGGCCGGCGAGAACCCTGCCATTGACGACAATGCCGCCGCCAACACCGGTGCCAAGGATGACGCCGAATACGATCTCACAACCTGACGCTGCGCCATCTGTCGCTTCGGAAAGCGCAAAGCAATTGGCATCGTTCTCGATGCGGATCTCGCGATGAAGCGCGGCCTGCAGGTCTGTCACCAGCGGCTGGCCGTTGAGGCAAGTTGAGTTGGCGTTCTTGATCAGGCCGGTCTTGCGCGACACGGCTCCCGGTGTGGCAATGCCGACGGTGCCGGCCTGCCCAAGCTCGGTCTCGGCGGCATGCACCAGGCTGACGATGGCGTCAACGGTATCGCCGTAACTGCCATGCGGTGTGGCGATTCGCTGGCGATACGTTTCGTTGCCGTTGGTGCCGAGCGCCAGGATTTCGATTTTGCTGCCGCCAAGATCAATGCCGAAACGAAGCATGGTTCTGTATGAGAGTATGGGACACGAATTCGTGCCGAGAATGCATGATGCCAAAATTGTGGGCCAATCAGGCGATTTCAGCCATATTGGCCAATATCGATAGTTCAACCCAACCTGGGAGCAACCGCCCATGGCCAAACCGACGCGCCCGCCCAGTGATAACCGTCAGGGCCTGATCAAACCGATCATAGCCAGTGGCAAGACGCGGCTGGCAAAAATCGATACGCGCTCCAGTTGTGGATTCGACGGCGATAAAGAAGATGCCGTTGCGACGCTTGCTGCCTTGAGCGCGGAACTCACCGCGCTGCAGGATATTCTCTATGCCGAACACAAACACAAAGTGCTGGTGGTGTTGCAAGCCATGGATACCGGTGGCAAGGACGGTGTGCTTAAAAAAGTTTTCCTGGGCATGAATCCGCAGGGCCTGGGCGTGGTTAGCTACAAGGTGCCTACTGCGCTGGAACTCGATCGCGATTATCTGTGGCGAATTCACCAGCGGGTGCCGGCCAGAGGCGAGATCGTGGTGTTCAACCGCAGTCACTATGAGGACGTGCTGGTGACACGGGTGCATGGTCTGGTCGACGATGCGACCGCAATCCGGCGTTTGCGCCAGATCAACGATTTTGAAATGATGCTCGCCGAAGAAGGCACCATCATCCTCAAATTCTTTTTGCATATTTCCCGGGATGAACAGAAGGAGCGTCTGCAGGACCGGCTCGACGATCCGACCAAGCGCTGGAAATTCAATCCCGGCGATGTTGGCGAGCGTACGCGCTGGGACGACTATCAGCGGGTCTACGAGGAAGCGATGAATGCGACGTCGGCTAAACATGCCCCTTGGTACATCGTGCCCGCCGACCGCAAATGGTTGCGCGATGTATATGTTTCGGCAGTGCTGTTGAACGCGTTACGCTCGCTCGGCATGCGCTATCCTGCGGGGCCGCCTGAGCTGGACAGCTTGCGCATCGAGTAGCACTGCTCATGGCGCCGATTGCGGCACCGCACAATAGCGCTAACTCCTTGTGTTAAAATGAGAAATTAAACCAACAATGTTGTTGCGCCGGAGTTAGCAATGCCGATTTATGCCTATAAATGTTCGTCCTGCGGTCACGCCGCCGATGTGCTGCAAAAAATTTCTGCGGATTCGCTCACCGATTGTCCGGCGTGCGGCAAATCGACATACGCCAAGCAATTAACCGCACCCGGATTTCAACTCAAGGGAAGCGGCTGGTACGTGACCGATTTCAAGGGTGGCGCCCCCGCCGCTGCGCCTGCCGCAGCGACTGATGCTGCCGCTGCCAAGCCTGCCGCCAAAACGGCGGACGCAACGCCCGCTGCCGCGCCGGCATCCGCCAAGACCGATACCCCTGCGCCGGCCGCAGCACCTGTTGCCGCCGTAACGCCTGCGGCAAGCGGCAGCAAGGCTTGACCTGATCATGCGCAAATATCTTGTTGCAGGTTTGTTGGTGTGGATCCCGCTGGTCATTACCGGCTGGGTGTTGAAGCTGCTGGTTGACACCATGGACCAGACTTTGTTGCTGCTACCGCCGCATCTGCAGACCGAGGCGCTGCTCGGCTTTCATGTGCCCGGCATGGGCGTGATTCTCACTCTGCTGATCGTGCTGGGTACCGGCATGTTGGCGGCTAATTTTTTTGGCAGGAAATTGCTGGCCTGGGGAGATGCCATCCTGCAGCGGATTCCGATCGTGCGTTCCTTGTATGGCGGCGTGAAGCAGATCTCGGACACGCTGTTTTCCTCCGATGGCAAAGCCTTCCGCAGGGCGGTACTGGTGCGCTATCCGCAGCACGACACCTGGACGGTGGCCTTGCTCACGGGGGAACCTCACCACGAAGTCAGCGATCATCTGGGCTTTGATAACTATGCCGTGTTCGTGCCGACCACACCGAACATCACCGCCGGATTTTTCCTGATCGTCCCCAAAAAGGACGTGATTCCGCTCGAGATGAGTGTTGATCAGGCCTTGAAATACATCATCTCGATGGGTGTGGCCGAACCTGCACGCATCAACCACCATGCCAACGGGACCGAGCTGAAATCAGCCGGTACCGATCCCGATAGATAGCCGCTGACGCGTGGCGTCGGCGGCGCG
>JANMXS010000160.1:0-4717 GCA_031394335.1 Burkholderiales bacterium | reverse complement strand
GGCTGAGGGTATCGTTGGGCAACTCATCGTTCACCCAGTCGCGGGCGTTGTTGGTGAACCACAGCTGTTTGGTGACGGGGTGGAAATCCATGCCGACGCTGTTACGCACACCGGCGACCACGGTTTCGAGCACGCCCTTCTCTGGATCTACACGCACAATTTGCGCGTGGGTCACCGGCGGAATCAGGATATTGCCCGGTGAGCCGATCTGAAAATACAGCCAGCCATCCGGACCCAGGGTCATGAACTTCCAGCCGTGCGGCTCATCCTTCGGCAAGGCGTCGAACACCACCACCGGTTTCGGCGGATTATCGAGATTGGCCTCGATATTGTCGTAGCGGATGATGCGCGACAGTTCGGCCACATAAAGTGAGCCGTTCTTGAACGCCACCCCGTTGGAGCGATGCAGGCCCTTGGCGATAATTTTGGTTTCGCGCTTGCCGTTTTTGTCGACAATGGCGTAGACATTGCCGACAAAACGGGTGCCGACGAACAGCGTGCCATTGGCGCCGAACACCATCGAACGCGCATTCGGAATGCCGCTGGCGTACAGGCTGATTTCGAAACCCGGCGGCAGCTTGATCTTGTCGAGCGGAATTTCGGCCGGTGAAAGTGAAGACATGCCCGGCGGATGCGGGCTCAGGTTGGCCGCTTCCTGCTCGGCCGTACGGCCCTGCGCCCAGCTCGGCGGGATCGGCGGCGCTGCGGGTGGTGCCGGCGCGACGGCGGGTGTTGCCGGCACCGGTGCAACCGCCGGTGCCGGTGGCGTGGGCGGGTTGGCGGGGGCAGGCTGCTGCGCATGCAAATTTGCGGCGATCAACAACGTGACGGTTGCTGCGCCAGACGATAAGAAAAGGGCAAGCTGCGATTTTGTTTTCAACATGTCTCCTCCTGCAGGTTTTGGGGGTGAAGCAAAGCACTTCAGCAAACCGTTCAATGCGGCTTGTCAAAACAAATCGTACTTGGTTTGGGCGACATCTGCATTGAGTTTGGATGGTTCATATCGGCAGTGAACAACCGCCGTACACATTTGGCAACTTCTCGAAACCTCAAATATTCGTCATTCCGGCGTAGGCCGGAATCCAGTCCTTCGTTGCATCAAACACTTGGACGTACTGGGTCCCGGCCTTCGCCGGGACGACGAGATTTTTAGAAGTTCCCATTTCGTAGATCCAGCATTGGCGCGGCGTTTGGAGCATTTTTGCTCTGAGAGGCGCGCCAGTGCTTGAGTTTTGTTTTTCATGCTGCCACGAAAAAATACAGCCATTGCACTCATCTTTACCAAAAGCAGCGTCCGTCTGATGGCATACCGCACCGTACAATGAGCAATGACTTCCGCCACCCCCTACGCCGGCCTCAACCCCGACCTCATCCTCGACGCGATCGAAAGCATCGGCTTCCGCTGCGATGGCCGCCTGCTGGCGCTCAACAGCTACGAGAACCGCGTCTACCAAATCGGCATTGATGAACAGGCGCCGCTGGTGGTGAAATTCTATCGGCCGGGGCGCTGGTCGGATGCGCAGATTGTCGAGGAACACGCCTATGTGCAAGACCTCGCCGAGCGCGAGATTCCGGTGGTGGCGCCACTGACCGCGAACGGCAAAACCCTGCACGAATTCTCCGGCTTCCGCTTCACCGCCTTCCCGCGCCGCGGCGGCCGCGCGCCGGAACTCGATCGTCCCGAGGTGCTGGAATGGATGGGGCGCTTTCTGGGCCGCATCCACGCGGTCGGCGCGATCAAGCCATTTGAACATCGTCCCGCCCTCACCATCGACAGCTTCGGCACGCAGCCGCGCGACTGGCTGCTTACGCACGATTTCATTCCCGCCGATTTGCGCGATGCCTGGCTGAGCGTGATCAACCAGGCGCTCGGCGGCGTGGCGCAATGCTTCAAGCACGCCGGCGCCATCAACAATATCCGCCTGCACGGCGATTGCCACGGCGGCAATGTGCTTTACACCGACGACGGCCCGCACTTCGTCGATTTCGACGACAGCCGCATGGGCCCGGCGATGCAGGATTTATGGATGCTGCTGTCCGGCACCCGCCAGGAAATGGCCAAACAGTTGCGCGAGGTGATCGAAGCCTATGAAGAATTCTGCGATTTCGACCGGCGTGAATTGCATTTGATTGAGGCACTGCGAACGCTGCGCCTGATTCACTACGCCGCCTGGCTGGCGCAACGCTGGGATGATCCTGCCTTCCCGCACGCCTTTCCATTCTTCAATACGCAACGTTACTGGCAGGACCGCATTCTGGAATTGCGCGAGCAGGTGGCGGCAATGGAAGAGGGGCCGCTGCAGTTGTATTGAAGACGGGGAAAAAATTTCACCGCAACGATTCGTAAAGCATTTCTCGGCAGCACACCCAGCCTTCATAATGTCGCCATGAACCCCGTACCCGCTGAATCCCCGCTGAGACCGCAGTCCCTCAAAGACTTGTTCATTGGCTTCACTGTCATGGCCCTGCAAGGCTTCGGCGGCGTGATGGTGTCGGCGCAGCGCGAGCTGGTTGAAGTCAGGCGCTGGATGACGAACGAGGAGTTCGTCGAGGATTGGGCGGTGGCGCAGATCATGCCGGGCCCCAATGTGATCAATATGGCGCTGATGTACGGTGGGCGCCAATTCGGGATACGCGGCGCGCTGGCCGCGATGGCCGGCTTGCTGACCGTTCCGCTGATGTTGGTACTGCTGCTGGCGCTGGCCTATACCCATTACGCCAGCCATCCCGGCGTGGCGGGCGCACTGCGCGGCATGGGTGCCGTGGCCGCCGGGCTGATCATGGCTACCGGCATCAAGCTGATCCCGGCCATGAAGATGAATGTTCTGGGCCGGACGCTGTGCATCGTCATGGGCGCCGCCACTTTTGTCAGCCTCGCCCTGCTGCGACTGCCGCTGCTCTATGTGCTGCCAAGCCTCGGCCTGGTCGCTTGCGCCCTCGCGTATCGAAAGCTCAGGCCGTGAACGAGGTACTGCACTTCACGTTCAGCTGGCACGACTGGCTCGATCTGTTCCTGCACTTCATCGTGCTGTCGATGATGTCGGTCGGCGGCGCGATTGCCACCGCCCCCGAGATGCACCGCTACCTGGTGTACGAGCATCAGTTGTTGACCGACGCGCAATTCAATGCCTCAATTTCCATCGCGCAGGCCTCACCGGGCCCCAATGTGCTGTTCGTCGCGCTGATGGGCTGGAACGTGGGACTCAACAGCGGCAGCATGTGGAGCGCCCTGTTCGGCGTATTCGTATGCATGATCGGCATCCTGCTGCCCAGCGCCACCATCACCTACACGGCCGCGCGCTGGGGACATCGCAACCGCGAATTACGCGGCGTGCGCGCCTTCAAGCAAGGCATGGCGCCGATCGTGATCGCGCTATTGATCACCACCGGCTGGATTCTGGCCAGCACCCACCACGACCCGGCCACCGACTGGCGGCTGTGGCTGGTGACCCTGATCACCACTATCGTCATCTGGCAAACCCGGCTGCATCTGCTGTGGCTGCTGGCGGCGGGCGCGCTGCTGGGCTGGTTTGGCCTGGTTTAATCACCATTTTGCAAGCCTGGCTGCTATCGGCAGGCGCCCGCTGCGGGATTAAAAACCCGGCCCGCGTAGAATAGGCGCATACAAATAAACGGGAAGACCCATCATGAGCATGAAAAAAACCGATCTTGAAAAAAGCAAGATGATGAAAATGAGCAACCTGATGAAAGTGGCGGGGATTCCCGACCGTTTCGGCAAGGGCGCCGTGGTGCCGGACCGCAAGGAGCAGCGCAAGCTCGATCAGGCGGCAGGTCTGGTGCCGTTTGCCTGCAAGCTCAGCAGCGAGATGATCAAAACGCTGCACGCGGAAGCCGAGAGCAAGAAGCTCGGCATGAATGAGTTGGTGGCGGAGCTCATCACCAAGGGCTTGGGCAAGAAGAAGTAGGGACGACGGCTTTTTACGTCGCGGTCTTCAGCCCGAGCTTTTCCCAGCCTGCATGCCCCAGCTTCTCCAGCGTCTCGATATTTTTCTCGAAGATATCGGCTGCCTCCGGAAACGCCGCCACCGCCCGCTCCACACTGGCTTCGCGCAATAAATGCAGGGTCGGATACGGCGAGCGATTGCTGTAGTTGGTGATGTCGTCTGCCTCGGTGCCGGCGAATTGATATTGGGGATGGAAACTGGCGACCTGGATTTCGCCGCTTAACTCCAGCTCCTCGATGACCGCATCGGCTACTTCCAGAAAATCGTTGTAATCGAGAAAATCGTTCAGCACCTGCGGATGGATCAGCAGGGTGGTATCTGTTTTATCGGCATCGGCCGAGGCCAGGAAACGCAGTTCGTCCATCAGATCAGCAACCAGGGCTTCGGGCGTGGTGGCCGCGCTGACCACATAGCGGACCTGGCCCTTGGCGTGCACCGCCTTGGCGAAGGGACATAGATTGAGGCCAATGACGGCGTGTTCCAGCCAGAGGCGGGTGGCGGCGATGATCAGGTCGGCGGTTTCGGTAACGCTCATAGCAGGCAAAAAAGCGGGAAATCGGGTGTTGATGATAGCCGATAGGGCTATGGCCGTCATGTCACTCGGTTAAGCAATTGTTGCGCGTGAATGGAGCACACGCGACTTGAAACCACAAACTCGACACACCCAATATTCGTCATTCCGGCGCCCCGAATGGGGTCTCCATCGAAAGGCCGGAATCCAGTCCGCCGTATTGTTCAAATCCTGGACGGAC
>JANMXS010000159.1:0-4199 GCA_031394335.1 Burkholderiales bacterium | reverse complement strand
AATAAATGACTGAAATATTCGGCGTACCTATCCAGGCCCTGATGGGCCAGCTGACGATCGGCCTGGTCAACGGCTCGTTCTACGCGATCCTGTCGCTGGGACTGGCGGTGATTTTCGGCATGCTCAACATCGTCAACTTTGCGCATGGTGCGCTGTACATGGTGGGCGCCTTCTTTTCGTGGTTGCTGCTGGATCAGCTCGGCGTCAACTATTGGTGGTCGTTGCTGCTCGCGCCGATCGGTGTGGGGTTGATTGGCGTGGTGATCGAAAAGACCATGCTGCGCTGGCTGTATCAACTTGACCACCTCTACGGCCTGCTGCTGACTTTTGGGTTGGCGCTGATCCTTGAAGGTCTGTTCCGCGACAAGTACGGCGTGTCCGGGCAGCCCTATGAGTTGCCGGATATATTCAGGGGCGCGTTCAATCTCGGCTTCATGCTCCTGCCCAAGTACCGCGCCTTTGTGGTGTTGGCCTCGCTGATTGTTTGCGTGGGCACCTGGTATGTGATCGAGCGCACGCGGCTGGGTTCATACCTTCGCGCCGGCACCGAGAACCCCAAACTGGTGCAGGCCTTCGGCATCAATGTGCCACTGATGGTGACGCTGACCTACGCGTTCGGCGTCGCGCTCGCCGGACTCGCCGGTGTGTTGGCCGCACCTGTCTATCAGGTCAATCCGCTGATGGGTTCCAATATCATCATCGTCGTATTCGCCGTGGTGGTGATCGGCGGCATGGGCTCGATCATGGGCGCGATCCTGACCGGTCTCGCGCTGGGATTGATTGAAGGTCTTACCAAGGTGTTTTATCCCGAAGCATCGGCTACGGTGGTGTTCATCATCATGGCGATCGTGCTGCTGATCCGGCCGGCGGGTCTGTTCGGACGTGAGGCTTGATTGAAATGGAAAAGACTATCGTCACCACGATGAATATGCCTGCCGATAAAAATAACAAACGCGGCAAAATCCTTTATGCGGTTCTGTTTGCCGGCCTGTGCATTGCGCCGTTCGTGGGGTACCCGATTTTTTTGATGACCTGCCTGTGCTTCGCCTTGTTTGCCTGCGCCTTCAATCTGCTGATCGGCTTCACCGGTTTGCTGTCCTTCGGCCACGCCATGTTCTTTGGCTCGGCCGCCTATGTATGCGGCTACGCGGCCAAATCCTGGGGTCTGACGCCGGAAATATCCATCCTGCTTGGCGCCCTCAGCGCGGCCCTTCTCGGCTGGGTGGTCGGCTGGCTGGCGGTGCGCCGCCAGGGAATTTACTTTGCCATGGTGACGCTGGCCTTGTCGCAGCTGGTCTACTTCATTTGCGTGCAGCTTCCGTTCACCGGTGCCGAAGACGGTATGCAGAGCATTCCGCGCGGCAAGCTGTTCGGCCTGATCGATTTAAGCAGCGATATCGCCATGTATTACGTGGTGCTCGCCTTCTTCGTGTTCGGTTTCTGGCTGATCTACCGCACCATCCACTCGCCGTTCGGTCAGGTGCTGAAGTCGATCCGTGAAAATGAACAGCGCGCGTTGTCGCTGGGTTATGACGTCGATAAATACAAGTTGATGGCGTTTGTGATTTCCGCCGCGCTGGCAGGGCTGGCGGGCGCGGTTAAATCGCTGGCCCTGGGCTTGGCCAGCCTGACCGACGTGACCTGGCAAATGTCCGGGGAAGTCGTGTTGATGACCCTGCTGGGCGGGATGGGTACCATCCTCGGCCCGGTGCTGGGTGCCAGCACCATCATCACCATGCAGAACTACCTTTCCGGCTACGGCTCCAAGGTGACGATCATCATGGGCGTGACCTTCGTGGTCTGCGTATTGGCTTTTCGCCGAGGCATCGTTGGCGAGATCGAACACCGGTGGGGGAAAAAATAGCCCGTATGGGCGGTTTTCCAGTCGCGCCTCGCGTCAAATTGACCTTGGCTGCCACTCTTGGCCTGCAGGCATAAATATCGCGTCCGGCGGCTGGCGTTGAGGCGGTTCTCGTCTATAATTCAAACGTTCGTTTTAATTTATTTCCCCCCTGATTTTTCCACTGTAGGCTGTTTTCGCCATGAAAATTCTCGTTCCCGTGAAACGGGTTGTTGATTACAACGTCAAGGTCCGGGTCAAGGCTGATCAGACCGGCGTCGATATCGCCAACGTCAAAATGTCGATGAACCCTTTCGATGAAATTTCCATCGAAGAAGCGGTCAAGCTCAAGGAAGCCGGCATCGCCACTGAAATCGTCGCCATTTCCATCGGCGTAACGCAATGCCAGGAAACCTTGCGCACCGCGCTGGCGATGGGAGCCGATCGCGCCATCCTGGTCGAAACCACCGCTGAGGTACAGCCGTTGGGCGTGGCCAAATTGTTGAAAGCGATCTGCGACAAGGAAACGCCGCAACTGGTGATTCTCGGCAAACAGGCGATTGATGACGACTCCAATCAAACGGGCCAAATGCTGGCGGCATTGTTGAACTGGCCGCAGGCGACCTTCGCCTCGAAGGTGACCATCGCCAATGGCGAGGCCGAGGTAATGCGCGAAATCGACGGCGGCATGGAAACCGTGGCCATCAAATTGCCGGCGATCATCACCACTGATTTGCGCCTGAACACACCGCGCTACGCGACCTTGCCGAACATCATGAAGGCCAAGAAAAAACCGCTCGATATAACCACCGCCGATGCGCTGGGCGTGGATATTTCACCGCGCCTGAAAACGCTGAAAGTGGTCGAGCCGCCAAAACGCAAGGGCGGGGTGATGGTGGCCAATGTCGCCGCGCTGATCGACAAGTTGAAGAACGAAGCGAAGGTGATTTAAATGGCAACTCTCGTCATTGCAGAGCACGATAACCACGCACTGAAATCCGGCGTCACCAATACCGTTGCGGCTGCGCAAAAACTGGGCGGCGATATCCATGTGCTGGTGGCAGGCCAAGGCTGCGCCGCCGCGGCCACTGCGGCTGCAGCGATTGCCGGCGTCAGCAAGGTGCTGGTGGCGGATGCCGCGCATTATGCCGGCGGTGTCGCCGAGAACCTGGCGCCGCTGATCGTCGGGCTCGCCAAAAATTATTCGCACGTGCTGGCCGGTGCCAATGCGTTCGGCAAGAACGTGATGCCGCGCGTGGCGGCACTGCTGGATGTAATGCAGATTTCCGACATCGTCGCGGTCGACTCCGCCGATACCTTCGTGCGTCCGATCTATGCCGGCAATGCGTTCGCCACGGTGCAATCGTCTGACGCAATCAAGGTCATCACGGTGCGTTCGACCGGTTTCGATCCGGTCGCCTCCAGTGGTGGTAATGCGGCGATCGAGAGCATTGCGGTCGGTGCTGACGCTGGGGTCTCACGCGTGGTCAAGCAGGAACTCACCAAATCGGATCGCCCGGAACTCGCCGCTGCCAAGCGCATTGTTTCCGGTGGACGTGGCATGGGTGACGGCGATAAATATCGCGCGGTGTTGGAGCCCCTGGCCGACAAACTCGGTGCAGCGCTGGGCGCCTCGCGCGCCGCTGTTGATGCGGGCTTTGTGCCCAACGATTATCAGGTCGGCCAGACCGGCAAAATTGTTGCGCCCGAGTTGTATATCGCCGTCGGCATTTCCGGCGCGATCCAGCATCTGGCCGGCATGAAAGACAGCAAGGTGATCGTCGCCATCAACAAGGATCCGGAAGCGCCGATTTTCCAGGTGGCTGATTACGGTTTGGTAGGCGATCTGTTTCAGCTGGTGCCGGAGCTGACCGCTGCTTTGTAAATTTGGCACTTTTATTTTCTTACCAACAGCCGTTGAACCAAGGCCCATGCCATGAGCGAATATGCCGCCCCGCTGAAAGACATCAACTTCATCCTCAAGCATGTGGTTGGCCTCGAAAAAATCGGCGCGCTGCCCGGTTGCGAGGAAGTCACCGTCGATCTGGTTGAAGCGATTCTCGAAGAGGCGGGCAAGTTCTCGGCCAATGTGCTGTCGCCGATCAATCGCTCAGGCGATGTTGAAGGCGCCAAATGGAACAAGGGCGTCGTCACCACCCCCGCCGGCTTCAAGGAAGCATACTGGAAATATATCGAAGGCGGCTGGAGCCTGCTTGCCGGCCCCCCCGAATACGGCGGTCAGGGCTTGCCGCACACCATCGCCATTCCGGTCAGCGAAATGCTCGGTAGCGCCAATATGGCGTTCAAGCTGTGCCCGCTGCTGACCAATGGCGCGGTCGAAGCGCTGGTGCAACATGGC
>JANMXS010000158.1:0-6087 GCA_031394335.1 Burkholderiales bacterium | reverse complement strand
GCCAAGGTGCCGCGCGCGCCGAGTTGTCCATCCTGTGCGCTCATCATGCCCACTACATTGCCGGGCATGCCGTTACGTCCAAGCATGACGCCGATCACCAGGCTCGCCGCGATTCCGCCCAGCATTTGCCATGACCAGCGCGGGGCGGCTTTCGCGTTTTCCTGTGCCTTGTCCTTCGCGCTGTCCTTGCCCGCCCGTGCCGCATTCAGACTGATCACCTTGTCAGTGCGCGGTGTCGATTGATTGTCACGCAGTGCCTCAAGGAGGTGTGAGGGAACCGGCTCCGCAATAATCGGCGCATAGGCGGTCTGCAACTGGCCCACCAGCGCACGTTGCAGCGCGACCCGCGCCGCAACCTCGGGGTCGCTGGCAATGGCGGCATCGATTACACGGCGCGTGTCGGCATCGACTTCATTATCGACATAGGCCATCAGGGTTTCATCGGGATACTTCATCTTCCACTCCGTTTCGGTTCCAACAGGATCGCCTGCAAGGTTTCGCGCGCGCGGGCAAGCCGGCTGGTCAGGGTGCCGACCGGAATCCCCAGTACCTCGGCGGCCTCCTTGTAGGACAACCCTTCCACCAGCACCAGCCCGATCACCATGCGCTGATCCTCATTTAACTGTGACATCGCGGTTCGTACCGCCATCGCCTGCAGATGCGCTTCCATCGTCGCTTCACCCACGTTTTCACCGGCTTCTTCCGGCGCAAACACCCGGTCGTGCCGCACTCTGGAGCGGACTTCATCAATCCACGCATTGCGCATGATCTGGAAAATCCAGCTATCCAGGCGCGAGCCAGGCTGCCATTGTTCCGCGCGTATCAAGGCGCGTTCCACCGCAATCTGCACCAGATCGTCCGCATCTTCCCGGTGGCGCGCAATGGTGCGTGCGAAACGCCTCAAACGCGGCAACAGGGCGACAATTTCGTCGCGAACTGAATCCACTGGCTGATTCATGACTTACAAGCTAAACGATTGGCGATGGGATTTTCTTCCATGGCTGGTTCGTTTAGTGTGTAGAAGGTGTATATCCAAGTGGATTCGGTTGGACGGGTCAATCCTGATATGCGCATTTTTTACAAGTTAAACGAGATAGGGAAGGATGATATGCACCGTATTTTATTCTCAATCATGCTGATCGCCGTGCCGCTGATCTCCGGCGTTGCCGACGCGCAGATCAGATTGCCATCCCTACCCTTGCCAACCCCATCCATAGGCGACTTGCCGGAGGCAAGAACCTCGATTCGAAATACTGAAATCGGCGTCGATACCCGCATGCTCATCGGGGTTCGCATCACCCGGCAACGCGAACAGGTGCGCAGATACCCGGATATTCTTGAGCTCGATCCGGCCGGTTCGACAGTGGTGCGCGGGCAACTGGTCGCCATCGGGCCGTCTGCCGAGGCGCTCGCCGCAATCGTGGCTGCCGGTTTTCTGGTTGCCGGTGAACGCGAGCTTGCCGGACTTGAGACCAAGGTGGTCATACTACGGCCACCCTTGAACTTGACCCTGGTCGCGGCATTGGCACGCTTGCGCGAGATCGATCCTGTCGGCATCTATGATTACAACCATATATATAGCGATAGCGGCAATGTAACGGCGCTGCAGTTCGCACCCGCAGCGCAACGGGATTCAGCAGGCGGTTCGGCGGCCAGCAGCGCCATCCGGATCGGGCTTATCGACGGCGGTGTGGACCGCAGCCATACGGCATTGCGCAACACGACTATCAATCAATGGGGCTGTGCCGGCAAAAACGTGACCAGCGCGCACGGCACGGCTGTCGCCTCGATCATGGCCGGCTACGCCGGAAAATTTCAGGGCGTTGCGCCAAACGCGACACTGTATGCGGCTGATGTTTATTGTGGCGCACCGGCCGGCGGCGCAGTGGACGCCATCGTCGAGGCGCTGGCGTGGATGGCGCGCGAGCGCGTCGCGGTCATCAATTTAAGCCTGGTGGGTCCGCCCAACCTGACGCTCGAACGCATCCTGAAAATCATCAGCGCGCGCGGACATATTGTTGTAGCTGCAGTCGGCAACGACGGACCAGCCGCCCCACCGCTTTATCCGGCTGGCTACGCCGAGGTGGTCGCGGTGACGGCGGTCGATGCGCGCCAGCGGGTACTGCCCGAAGCCTGTCGCGGGCCGCATGTTGCGTTTGCGGCACCCGGCAGCGAGATGGTGGCGGCCGACGATAAGGGGCGTCTGGTGGAAGTCCGCGGCACCTCGTTCGCGGCGCCGATTGTCGCCGCCCTGCTGGCGAGGGAGCTAACGGTTCCGGATCGCGCTGTAGCTGCATGGGTCATTGCCGCGCTCGCCAAAGAGGCTACTGACCTCGGCGCCAGCGGACGCGATCCGGTATTTGGCTATGGTCTGGTGGGCATGAAGTATCGCAATCCCCCCCAGCGCGCGCGCTGATGGCCGGTTGCAGCAAAAAATATTTTGCGCGGCATGGATTAAATCGATATACCCGGTCGTTTTTACCTATGTAGGCTGCGGATAGGCCGCGGCTGCATAAGGAGACCATCATGAAATCCATTTCTACTTTTGCAGGTGTAATTGCTGCCGGTTCAATCGCTATCACCATGTCCGCAATCGCCGGACCCCTGGGTGGTGTGGGCAATATCGGTGGTGCGGGCAGCTTCGGCGGGATCGCAGGCGGGGGCGCACTGGGTGGCAACTTTGGCGACAATATCGGTGCCTCGCGTAGCGGCGCTACCGTCGGCGGAGGCGCGAATGCGGCAGCCCAGGTTCCGCTTGGTGCTGCTGCCAACGGCTCGGTAAACGGCAATGCCAGCGTGACCACTGATGGCCGTGCTGTCAGCGACCTGCGTCGCCGCGCCGCCAATACCGAAGCACGCGTCGAGAACACCACCAACAATACCGTCGCCGCCGGCCAACAGCGCGTAAACGGTACCGTTGGGGCCGCCCAAAATGCCGCAGGCTCGGCAGTCACCGGCGCTACACAAGCCACGGCAAACGCCAACGCCGCCGCCATGGAGCGCGCGTCGCAAAACAGCATCTTGTTGAGGACCGATGCCGCAGGTGCCGCGAATGCTTCGCCGACGCTGCCGAACGTGCCCCAGGTGAAGCCAGCACGTCCGGATGTTTCAGCTGACGGTATGGCAAATGGCACCGCAACGGGTGCTGCCAACGGCGCCATCAGCGGTACGGGCAACGGCGCATCGAGTGAAAAGGCGCGCCTCGACAAGGCCGCAACGGCGGCAACCAGCACCGGCCGTTCTGCAGCGGCGCAAACGGCAACTTCGGCCGCGACGAGCAGCAGCGCGAAAGCGAGCAACAAGCGCGGCGGCTCTGCATCAGCACAGCAACGTGCTGCCGCCAAGTCGAATAGCGATATGGAAGTTGAGTCTCGCTAACGCAGCAACTCGCGACAGCTTGAAATAGGCCGCTGAGAGGTGAGTGAGCAATTGGCGCCGGGCTGAACAGCCCGGCGTTTTTTTGCAGCGTCGTTGCGATATTGCCAATCGGCAGCTGATTCAAGCCTTGCTTCTGCGCCGAATCGCCGCCTCCAAGGATTCAAACAGCAATTCGCTCAGCAATGCCAGCAGCGCGGCAGGCAGTGCGCCGGCCAACAGCAGTTCGCGGTCGTTCAGGGCGAGGCCGGTGACGATGCGTTCCCCATAACCACCCGCGCCGATGAACGCGGCGATGGTGGCGGTGCCAATCGAAATCGCGGTCGCGGTACGTATACCGGCGATGATGGTTGGCAGGGCCAGTGGCAAGTCAATATGACGGAGTCGGGCACGCGTGGACAGGCCCAGCGCCTCTGCCGCTTGCTTCAAGCCGGCGGGCACGCCGGCGAGGCCGACACAGGTATTGCGCATGATCGGCAGCAAGGCGTAGAGAATCAGCGCCAGCAGCGCGGGAACCGTGCCGATGCGGCCCAGCAGCGAAATCAGTACCGCCAGCAGCGCCAGCGAGGGCACGGTTTGCAACAAGCCGGTGGCGCCCAGCAGAATGGCCCGCAGGCGCGCATACGGGAACAACAGAATCGCCAGCGGGATGGCCACGCAGGCGGCGATCGTCACCGCACTTACGACCAATATCAGATGCTGCCAGGTCAAGCGCAGCAGGTCCGGGCCCAGTAATTTATCCAGGAAGCCGCATTTGTCCTGGCAACCGCGCTGACCGCTGTGCGCTGCCAGCGCTGTCGTTGCGGCGCCCGGGGAGATCCCGGGACCGCGCTTGCCGGCCAAATAATCGCGCGCAATGACCTCGAAAGCCACACCGTCGATTTCGGCGCGTGCGTTCATTCTGATCATGGCCGCCTCATCAATGGTTGCCGACAGCGCCAACAGCTTCTGCCAGGCCTGCGGGAAGCGCATCGGCACATCAAGCCGGTACAGCACCAGCGCGTCATAGCGCGGGAAATAGCCGAGATCATCCTTCAGCACGCGCAGCCCCAGTTGTCCGATGCGGGCGTCGGTCGTGTAGATATCGATCACATCGATTTGCCGGTTCGCGAGCGCATCGTAAGCAAGGCCATGGTCGAGCCCGATGGGCGTCGCGGTAAAACCATAGCGCCCGGCGAGCCCGCGCCAGCCGTCGGCGCGACCGATGAATTCATTCGATAGCCCGAAGCGCAACTCGCGGTGCTGCACCAGTTCGCTCAGACTGTTGATGCCGAGCCGTTCGGCATCGACCGCGCGTATCGCCAGTGCGTAACCGTCATTGAAGCCGAACGGAATCCCCGCGCCAAGGCCCAGCGGGGCAAGCTGACGCTGCATCGTTTCCAGCGGTACCGGATTCGCGTTTTTCAGAATCTCGAGATTGATGGTGCCTGCGTATTCCGGGTAGAGATCAATGCTGCCGGTACGCAGCGCCTCATACACGATCGCGGTGTTGCCCAGGCCTTGCAGCACCTCGACTCGGGCATCGCTGCGGGCAGACTGCGCGAGAATTTGCGCGAGCACATACGATTCGGTGAAGCGCTTGGAGCCGATGTGCAGGGTGCCACCCGCTTTATCTGTTGCCGCCGCAAGATTGAACGTGCAACAGCATGCAGCGAGTAGCACAGCCAGAAAACGCAAGCAAACCAGGATGTTATGAAGCGGGACGGACTTGTGTAGAGAGGAGGCAGGCATGCACGAAGCATCGGGCATCAGGCGATGATGGTCAAGCCATGCCCGATCAAGGACGGCCAGACCGCATGGCGGAACAGTCGATTCAGGTGAGGCAAGCAGGAGAAAAATTGACTTGAATCAAACCGGATGCTTACCGAGATGTGGCATAAATGTTGCTGAACTGTTGTACCACACCAACAATAAAAAAATTATCTGGTTTTCTTCGGGCTAATGAAGTCCCCGTCGCTTTAAATCATGTTTTTTTCGCTGGACTTTTAGCGCGATCTTTTTTGCGCGACAGCCAAGGCATTTGTTCGGGTTGATTTACCCAAAACGAGTAAAAACGATTCCAATTTTTCATTCACTCAAGAGGCGCAACACTATGTTTTCACAAAAACCGATGAGAAAAGCACTGGCGCTCGCATTCGGCGGAGGCCTGTCATCCACCTTGCTGCTGGCGGCGCCTGTATTTGCCCAGGCGACGGATGCAACACCGCAGAAAATCGAAAGAGTTGAAGTGACCGGTTCATCGATCAAGCAAATTGACGGCGAAACCGCGTTGCCCGTGCAAATTATTACCAGGCAGGATATACAGCGCACCGGCGTATCCAACGCCGAGCAATTGCTGAAAACAATTTCGGCTACGTCCACTCTGGGCGGCACCAGTGTCGCCAATACCGGCGCCGGTGGCGGTCAGGGCGGTGGCGCATCCACCTCGCTGATTTCCTTGCGTGGCTTGGGTTCCGCACGCACCCTGGTGTTGATCAATGGTCGCCGCAGCGCGCCTGCCGGCGGCTCTTCGGCTGTCGATATCAGTACCATTCCTCTTTCGGCAATCGACCGCGTCGAAGTGCTCAAGGATGGTGCATCGGCGGTGTACGGCAGCGATGCCGTTGCCGGCGTGGTGAACTTCATCCTGCGCCGCGATTTCACCGGCGCCGAGGTCACGTCCACCATAGGGACACCGACCCGCTCAGGCGGCGGTTTGGAAACCAAGGTTTC
>JANMXS010000157.1:0-11091 GCA_031394335.1 Burkholderiales bacterium | reverse complement strand
CAGGCGGCGCAGAACCACAGCTACGAAGGGCTCAACACCCCCAGCGTGTGGCGCACCAACCGCACCCACGCCGCGGCCAAGGTCGATGCCCTGGCCAGCAATGGCATGGACGAGATCGAGATCCCGGCGTTTTTGCGCAAGCAGGCGGACTGATCCGGGGCCTGAGGGGTGACGCCGTTGCGTTGCCCCTCGGGTTCCTTCCAACTTTCGGCGGCCACGCAAGTCATACTCGGCACTTGGCACAAGCCGCACGGACCCTCTTGTCGCAGGGCTCCGTCCCAGGCTCAGCAAAAGATGGCGCTGCACCCCGATTTCCCGCTCTCTCCCTATGCCGTTGTGCCGCCCGCCTTGCGCTGGTTTCCGGCCGCTGAGGAACTGCGCGCGTCGGCCTACGAAAAGCTCCTGCCTCCCTTGGTAGGCAAGGTGCGAGAAGCGGTCTCGGCCTGGCGCGAAACCGGTTACGCAGGGGCCACGGAAACCTCGCGCGCGCTGCTGGTCTGGTGGTTCAGCGCCGAGCACTGGACCGAACAAGCAGACGGCGCCCGCACGGCCTTCCGCTACTACTTCGCACAGCGTGAGGCGGTAGAGACAGTGATCTGGCTGCACGACGTGCGTGCCGCCCGCGACAAGTTTGACCTTCTCCGCTTCGATGCGTCCGGAGCCGTATCGAGCAACATGTTCGACGAGGACTGGCCCCGCTACGTGGTGAAGATGGCCACCGGCGCAGGCAAGACCAAAGTGCTCTCACTGTTGATCGCCTGGAGCTACTTCCACCGGCTCTACGAACCCGATTCGAGCCTGTCGCGCAACTTCCTGCTCATCGCGCCGAACATCATCGTGCTCGACCGGCTACGCGCCGACTTCGACGGGCTGCGAATCTTCTTCAATGATCCCGTGCTGCCCGATAACGGCCACGCTGGGCGCAATTGGCGCGACGACTTCCAGCTCGCCTTGCACATCCAGGACAACGTTCGCGTCGTGCGCCCTGTCGGCAACCTGTTTTTGACCAATATTCATCGCGTCTACCTGGGTGATGCGCGGCAACCGTCGCTCGAAGACGAAGACCTGAGCGACTACTTCCTCGCGCCGTTCGGCGCCCGGCCCTCGGGCAAGACCACCGACAGCCAGACGGACCTCGGCGAGATCGTGCGCGAGATCGACGAGCTTGCTGTCTTCAACGACGAAGCGCATCACATCCACGACCCGCGCATGGCGTGGTTCGGGTGCATTCAGGACATTCACCACCGGCTGCTGCAGAAGGACTTGCGGTTGGCGATCCAGATCGACGTGACCGCCACGCCACGCCACAACGACGGTGCCATCTTCGTGCAGACGGTGAGCGACTACCCCCTGGTCGAAGCCATCGCGCAAAACGTCGTCAAGCACCCAGTGCTTCCCGACGCCGTGAGTCGCACCAAGTTGCATGAGCACACCAGCCCCATCATCACCGAGAAGTACGCCGACTACCTGCAGCTCGGTGTCGAGGAATGGCGCAAGAGCAGCACCGAGCACGACAAGCTCGGCAAAAAGGCGGTGCTCTTCGTGATGGTGGACGACACGCGCAACTGCGACGAAGTGGGCCAGTACCTGCAAAAGATTTGCCCTGAACTGCAAGACGCGGTGCTGGTCATCCACACCAAGAACAACGGTGAGATTTCCGAAGCCGCTGGCGGCAAGAACAAGGAAGAGCTGGAAGTGCTGCGCCGGCAGGCCAACGAGATCGACACCTGGAAGTCTCCCTACAAGGCCATCGTCTCGGTGCTGATGCTCAAGGAAGGTTGGGACGTGCGCAACGTCACCGTCATCGTCGGCCTTCGGGTCTATGGCGCGCAGAGCAAGATCCTGCCCGAGCAGACCCTGGGCCGCGGCCTGCGGCGCATGTATTTCGGCAGCGACCAGCGTGAGACCTTGTCCGTGATGGGCACGCCGGCGTTCATGGACTTCGTCGAATCCATCCAGGCCGAAGGGGTCACCTTCGACCGCGTGCCGATGGGCGGCACCGACGGACACAAACGCGAGGACTCCGTGGTCATCGAAGTGGACACCGCGTCCACCGACAAGGACCTGGCTGCGCTGGACATCGCGCTGCCCCGGCTCTCGCGTCGCTTCCAGCGCGAATTCAGGAATCTGGAAGAGCTGGACCCAGCCGAGTTCAAGCACTCGAAACTCGCACTCAAACCGTTCACGCCCGAGCAGACGCGCGAAATCGTCTTCAAGACCATGCTCGACGCGGAGGTGGACCACACCATCGTGCTGGACGGCAGCGGGCCGGCTGACCACCGCTCGGTGGTGGCCTTCTTTGCCCGCCAGTTGATCAAGGACATGCGGCTCGTCGGTGGTTACGAACTGCTCTACCCCAAGGTGCGCGACTACCTGCGTGACCACCTCTTCGCACAACCGGTCGATCTGGCCGACCCCGTGGTGCTGCGCAATCTGTCTGAGCCCGAAGTGAGCAAGAGCGTGTTCGACCAGTTCCGCACGGCCATCAATGCGCTCACGGTGCGCGAGAGCGGCACGTCGCGCATCGAAGGCCACATCCGGCTGCGCGACACACGGCCCTTCCGTACCGAACCGCGGGCCTGGCTGCCGGCGCGGCGTTCGGTGTTCAACCGCATCGTCGGTGAGGCCGGTGCAGACGGGTTGGAACTGGCCTTCGCCGCCTTCCTGGACAATGCCTCCGACGTGCAGGCCTTTGGCAAGAACTACCTGGCCGTGGGCTTCAAGATCGACTACGTCAAGACCGACGGGGATCTCTCCACATACACCCCCGACTTCATTGTTCGCACCAAGGATCAGCAAGTTTGGATCGTCGAGACCAAAGGCCGTGCAGAGATTGATTTGCCGCGCAAGCTGGCGCGGCTGGCCCAGTGGTGCGCCGACGCCACGGCCGCCAGTGTGGCGGAACATGGCACGCGCTACGGCTTTGTCTACGTGGACCAGGAAGGTTTCGAGCGCCACAAGCCCAGCAGCTTTGCGGGCTTGCTCAGCAGCTTCCGCCAATATCAGGAGGCCACCTCATGACACCGCTGACCGACGCCGAGCTGACTGCGCTGCTCGACACGCCCGAGTCCGACCGCGCCGAGCGCAAGCGCGCCTGGGCTGGCGATGCGCCTGAGAAGGTGCGTCAGGCTGTATGTGCTTTTGCCAACGACCTGCCGGGCCACGGCTTGCCGGGGGTGGCCTTCATCGGTGCGCAAAACGACGGCAGCCCGTGGTCGATTACCGTGGACGACCAGTTGCTGTTGACGCTGGCCGACATCAAGACCGACGGCAAGACCCTTCCGCCGCCCAGCCTGACGGTTGAGCGGCGGCTGCTCAAAGGCTCGCCCATGGCCGTGGTGACCGTGTGGCCCGCCGACGCGCCCCCCGTGCGCTACGACGGTCGCATCTGGATACGCACAGGCCCACGTCGCGGCTTGGCCAGTGTGCAGGACGAACGCATCCTCAACGAACGGCGGCGGGCCTTCGACCGTGCGTTTGAGTCAACACCGGTGCGCGGCTGCCCCTTGCAGGAACTCGACCGTGTCGTCTTCGAGTACGAGTTCCTGCCTCAAGCCGTCGCTGCCGATGTGCTGGCCGCGAACGAACGCAGCTATGAACAGCGCCTGGCGTCGCTGGGCATGATCGCCTCGACCGACGACCCAACGCCCACGGTCACCGGCGTCCTGACGCTGGGCAAGTCACCACGAACCTGGTTGCCTTGCGCCTATATCCAGTTCCTGCGCGTGCTGGGCACCGAGTTTGCCGACCCCGTGGTAGACGCCAGCGAAATAGACGGCACCCTCTCGCAAATGCTGCGCCGGCTGGATGAAAAACTGTCCGGGTTTCTGACCACGTCGGTGGACTTCACCTCTGCCACCACCGAGATTCGCCGCTCGCCCTATCCGCTGAGCGCGCTGCAGCAACTCGTTCGCAATGCCGTCATGCACCGCACGTATGAGGGCACGAATGCACCGGTGCGGGTGTACTGGTTCGACGACCGTATCGAGATCTACAGCCCCGGTGGCCCCTACGGCACGGTGAACGCAAGCAACTTCGGCCAACTGGGTTTCAGTGACTACCGCAACCTGGCCATTGCCGGTGTCTTGAAGACGATGGGCTTCGTGCAGCGGTTCGGCTTCGGCATCGCCGACGCTCGCCGAGCACTGGATGCCAACGGCAACCCGCCACCCGAATTCGACGTTCAGCCGACCATGGTGCTGGCCACCGTCAGGAAGGCGCCCGCACCATGACCGCGCCCGTGCTCACCTTCTTCAACAACAAGGGTGGTGTCGGCAAGACTTCGCTCGTGTACCACTTGGCCTGGATGCTCAGCGACATGGGCAGGCGTGTGGTGGCCATCGACCTCGACCCGCAGGCCAACTTGACCTCGGCTTTCCTGGAAGAGGCCGCGCTGGAAGCGCTGTGGGAGCCACCGGGCGGCCCCCAGCCCGGCAGCACCATCTTCCAGTGCCTGAAGCCGCTGACCGAAATGGGCGACATCGCCGCACCCGCAAGTCAAACCATCCAGCCGGGCCTGCACCTGGTGCCGGGCGATCTTGCGCTGGCCCGGCTGGAAGGCCTGCTGTCGCAGGAATGGGGCAACGCGTTGGGCACCACGGCCAACGCGCGTGCCTTCCGTGTGCTCAGCGGCTTCTGGCAGGTGGCGCAGATGGCCGCGGCGCAGCACGGGGCCGACCTGGTGCTGGCCGACGTGGGGCCATCGTTGGGCGCCATCAACCGCTCGGCGCTCATCGCCACTGATCACGTGGTCGTGCCGCTGGCCGCCGACATGTATTCGCTGCAAGGCCTGCGCAACCTGGGCCCCACGCTGCGCGACTGGCGCGCCGACTGGCAGCAGCGCGTGGCCGGCTGGAAGCAGCCCACGTTTGCGCTGCCGGCTGGGCACATGCAGCCGCTGGGCTATGTGCTGATGCAGCACATCGAGCGCCTTTCGCGACCCGTGGCCGCCTACCGCAAGTGGGCCGACCGCATTCCGGCCACCTATGCCGAAAGCGTGCTGCAGCAAGGGCTGGACACCCGGGCCCAGCCCATCGATGGCCACTGCCTGGCGCGCCTGAAGCACTACCGCAGCCTGGCGCCCATGGCCCAGGAAGTGCACAAACCCATCTTCGCGCTGACCGCGGCCGACGGTGCCATCGGCAGCCATGCCGCCGCGGTGCGCGACGCCTACAGCGACTTCAAGGCGCTGGCGGTGGCGGTCCTCGAACGCATCGAGCCCGACTTCCAATCCGTCGCCTGAGCATGGCCCGCCACGACAAACCCGCCTACGAGTTGAGCGAAGCCGAGCAGCGCGACCTGGTCACGCTGATCCAGCAGCGCAAGCCACTACCCGAGAAATACCGCTTCGTGCTGTTCGAGGACAAGCGCGAAGTCGAACTGGTGTGGAACGGCAAGACGCGCGACGTGTGCACCACGGTGCTGCCCTTCCAGACGCTGGAGCACGTGGACGAGCCGCGCAGCGAAACCAAGACCCAGGCCGAACTCTTCGACCCGCGTGGCCGGCAGGTCAAGGGCTGGACCAACAAGCTGATCTGGGGCGACAACAAGCTGATCCTGTCGTCATTGAAAAGCGGCGCGCTGCGGCGGCAGATCGAGGAAGCCGGCGGCCTCAAGCTGATTTACATCGACCCGCCCTTTGACGTCGGCGCGGACTTCTCGATGGACATCGAAATCGGCGGCGAGACCTTCCACAAGGAACCCAATCTGCTGGAACAAATCGCCTACCGCGACACTTGGGGGCGCGGCGCGGACTCGTTTATTTCCATGATCTACGAGCGGCTGATCCTGATGCGGGATTTGCTGGCAGAGGATGGGTCGATTTATGTGCATTGCGACCCACGGGTAAATGCATTCATCCGAACTTGCTGTGATGAAGTGTTTGGGCGCGACCGATTTCTTAACGAGATCATCTGGCGTCGTGCATTTGCACACAACGACCCAACTCGCTGCGGAAATATTCACGACATTATTTACTACTACTCGAAATACGAACAGCGTATCTGGAACAAGGTTTTCCAGAAGCCAAGCCCCGATTACATTGAACAGTTCTTCGATCAATACGATCCATCGCGTAATGAGCGGTACAACAGATTGCCACTAGACGCACCAAGGCATGGTGATGGTGGAAACCTGCTCTATGAATGGAAGGGTGTATGGCCGGCCTCAGGTCGGACATGGGCTTACTTGAAGAAGAAAATGGAAGAATTTGACCAACAAGGTCGCATTCATTACCCCAAATCTGAGGACGGAAAACCTCGTTTGAAGCGTTATGAAAGTGAATACGAGGGCACGGCACTTCAAGACCTGTGGATCGACCTGAACAAGATTCACAATCAATCGTCAGAACAACTAAGCTACCCCACCCAAAAACCCGAAGCCCTCCTCGACCGCATCATCAAGGCCAGCAGCAACGAAGGCGATCTCGTCGCCGACTTCTTCTGCGGCTCCGGCACCACGGCGGCGGTCGCTGAAAAGCTGGGCCGCAAATGGATCGCCACCGACCTCGGCAAGTTCGGCATCCACACCACGCGCAAGCGCCTGATCGGCGTGCAGCGCGCGCAGCAGGCGGCGGGCAAGTCCTTCCGCGCCTTCGAGGTGCTCAATCTTGGGCGCTACGAGCGGCAGACTTACCTCAATGTCTCGGGCCGGCTCAGCGGCGCGCAGAAGGAAGCAGCGCTGCTGCAAAAGGAGCGCGAGTTCCGCGACCTGATCCTGCGCGCCTACAAGGCCGAGCCGCTGGACGACATGAGTTTTTTCCACGGCAAGAACGCCGGCCGCCTGGTCGTGGTTGGCCCCATCAATCTGCCGGTGGGCCGCTTGTTCGTCGAGGAAGTGATCACCGAATGCCGCAAGCGCGGCGCGTCGCGCATCGACATGCTGGCCTTCGAGTTCGAGATGGGGCTGTTCCCCGCCGTGCTCGATGAGGCGAAGGGCAAGGGCATCGACCTGCAACCCAAGTACATCCCCGCCGAGGTGTTCGACAAGCGCGCGGTGGATCGTGGCCAGGTGGTGTTCCACGACATCAGCTTCATCGAGGCCACGCCGCGTTATGCGAAAAAGGACAAATACACGCTGCAAATCGAGCTGACCGACTTCTCGGTGTATTACACCCAGGGCGCGATGGACGCCGCCATCGCCAACCTCAAGGAAGGCAAGAGCCAGGTGGTGTGCGAGCAGGGCCAGCTCATCAAGATCAACAAGGACAAGCAAGGCGTCGTGACCCGCGATCTGCTCACCGGAAAATGGACCGACTGGGTGGATTACTGGGCAGTGGATTTCGACTACCAGAGCCGCAAGGAAATCATCAAGGTGGCGAAGAGCATGGGCGTGGAAGGCCATCTGCCGGGCATACCTCCGGTGCAAGCCGAATTGCCGGAGTTTGAAGAACGCTGGACCGGCGGCTATATTTTCGAGAACGAATGGCAGAGCTTCCGCACCCGGCAGAACCGCGACCTGGAACTGAAAACCGCGCCCCACACCTACACCCAGCCCGGCCGCTACACGGTGGCGGTGAAGGTGATCGACATCTTCGGCAACGACACGATGACCCTGGTGCCGGTCAATGTGGGATGACGATGACGGAAAGGGAGGAAACCGTGAGTATAGGAACCCCGCAGGTTCACACGGCACGCGGCCGAGTTTTGCTCACAGCTTCGACACAATTTTACTCAAGCCACTTCTACGCAGCAATTATTTTCCTTGGAGTCTGACATGAACGTCCCCGCCCATCTGAAATACGCCAAGTCCCACGAATGGGTCAAGCAGGAAGCCGACGGCAGCCTCACCATCGGCATCTCCGACCATGCCCAGGAAGCGCTGGGCGACATCGTCTTTCTCGAATTGCCGGAAGCCGGCCGCATCGTCAAGAGCGGCGAAGAATGCGCGGTGGTCGAATCGGTCAAGGCCGCTTCCGATATCTACGCCCCGGTCTCGGGTGAAATCATCGCCGCCAACAGCGCCGTCATCGAGACGCCGGAAAGCGTCAATCAGGATGCCTATGCGGCATGGCTGTTCAAGATCAAGCCCTCCAATCCGGCCGAGTACGCGGCCCTGCTGGATGCCGCGGCTTATACAAAAGTCGCCGAAAGCGAATAGCCGTTGCCGTCAACCTCAATGAGTAATGCCTGAATGCAAAATCCCAGCCCCCTATCCGTCCTCGAACAACACGACGACTTCATCGCCCGCCATATCGGCCCGGACGACAAGGATATCGCCGCCATGCTGGCCGCCATCGGCGCCGCAAGCCTCGATCAGTTGATCGAACAAACAGTACCGGCTGCTATCCGCCTCGCCGCACCTTTGGCGCTGCCGGAAGCGAAATCCGAACACGAGGCGCTGGCCGACATCAAGGCCATCGCCGCGAAAAACAGCGCCACAAAATCGCTGATCGGCATGGGCTATCACGACACCATCACGCCCAAGGTCATCCTGCGCAACGTGATGGAAAATCCCGGCTGGTACACCGCCTACACGCCCTATCAGGCCGAGATCGCCCAGGGGCGGCTGGAAGCGCTGCTCAACTATCAGCAAATGGTGATCGACCTGACCGGCATGGAACTGGCCAATGCTTCGCTGCTCGACGAAGCCACTGCCGCCGCCGAAGCCATGGCCATGGCGCGGCGCATTTCAAAATCGAAATCGAATGCTTTTTTTGTCGACGTGAATTGCTTCCCGCAAACGCTCGACGTGGTGAAAACCCGCGCCGGGTTTTTCGGTTTCGAACTGATCGTCGGCAAGGCGGAAAGCGTCGCGCAGGCCGACGTGTTTGGCGCCCTGCTCCAGTACCCCAATGAGTGCGGCGAAATCACAGACCTGACCAGTATCATCGCCGCGCTGAAAGCGCAGGGTGCGATCAGCGCCATCGCCACTGACCTGATGGCGCTGGTATTGTTGAAGTCGCCGGGGTCGATGGGCGCCGACATCGCGCTCGGCTCCAGCCAGCGTTTTGGCGTACCGCTTGGCTTTGGCGGTCCGCATGCCGCTTTCTTCGCCACGAAGGACGAACACAAACGCTCGGTACCGGGCCGCATCATCGGCGTTTCGGTCGACGCACGCGGCAAGACCGCGCTGCGCATGGCGCTGCAAACGCGCGAGCAACATATCCGCCGCGAGAAGGCCAACTCCAACATCTGTACCTCGCAAGTGTTGCTGGCCAATATGGCTGGCATGTACGCGGTGTATCACGGCCCGCAAGGACTGCGCAGCATCGCTGAACGCATTCACCGCCTCACCACCATTCTTGTGCTGGGGCTGCGCCAGGCTGGCAGCAAGGTGTTGACGCAATGCTGGTTCGATACCTTGCAAGTGGAAACTTCCATCGATGTACCCGGCGTCAACTTGCGCCAAGTATCCGCCACGCTACGCGGCATTTCAGTGAACGAGAAAACCACCCGCGCCGATGTGGCGGCCCTGCTCCTGGCCCTCACCGGGAAAACGGCGGATATCGCCACACTCGATGCGCAAGCGATTGCAGCAAGCCCCATCACCGACCTGCTGCGCAGCGACGCCATCCTCGCGCATCCCGTGTTCAACAGCCACCACAGCGAACACGAGATGCTGCGCTATCTCAAGAGGTTGCAAAACCGCGACCTGGCGTTGGACCATTCGATGATCTCGCTCGGCTCCTGCACCATGAAGCTCAACGCCACCAGCGAAATGATTCCGGTCACCTGGCCCGAGTTCGCCGACATCCATCCATTCGCGCCGCCCGATCAAGCGCAGGGCTATCTGGAAATGATTCGCGGCCTCGAAGACTGGCTCAAGGTCATTACCGGTTTCGACGCCATCTGCATGCAACCCAACTCCGGCGCGCAGGGCGAATACGCCGGCCTGGTGGCGATCCGCCGCTATCAGGCTGCGCGCAATGAGACCCGACGTGACATCTGCCTGATTCCAAAATCCGCGCATGGCACCAACCCCGCCACCGCGCAGATGTGCGGGCTACAAGTCGTGGTGGTGGACTGCGATGATAACGGCAACGTCGATGTCGCCGACCTCAAGGCCAAAGCTGCGCAGCACAGTGAAAATCTGTCCTGCCTGATGCTCACCTATCCTTCCACCCACGGCGTGTTCGAGGAGGCGGTGAAAGATATCTGTGTCATCGTCCATCAGCATGGCGGACAGGTGTACATGGATGGCGCCAACCTCAACGCGCAAGTGGGACTCACCAGCCCCGGCTATATCGGTGCCGACGTGTCGCACATGAACCTGCACAAGACATTCTGCATTCCGCACGGCGGCGGCGGGCCGGGCATGGGGCCGATCGGGCTCAAGGCGCACCTCGCGCCCTTCATGGCCAACCACGTCGTACAGCCTGTTGATGGCCCGCACCAAGGTCAGGGCGCGGTCTCAGCGGCACCCTTTGGTTCAGCGTCGATTCTGCCGATCTCATGGATGTACATCGCCATGATGGGCGGCACCGGCCTCAAGCGCGCCACCGAGGTCGCGATCCTCAATGCCAACTACGTCGCCCACCAATTGACCGATCATTACCCGGTGCTCTACGTCGGCAGCCAGGGCCGCGTTGCCCACGAGTGCATCCTCGACATTCGCGCCATCAAGGCTGCCACCGGCATCGCTGAAATCGACATCGCCAAGCGCCTGATGGACTATGGCTTCCACGCCCCCACAGTGAGCTTCCCGGTGGCCGGCACGCTGATGGTGGAACCGACCGAGTCGGAATCCAAAGCCGAACTGGACCGCTTCATCGCCGCCATGATCTCCATCCGCGACGAAATCCGCAAAGTCGAAAGCGGCACCTGGCCGGCCGACGACAACCCGCTCAAGCACGCGCCGCACACCCAGGCCGACATCATCGAAACCGAATGGAAGCGGCCTTACACCCGCCGCGAAGCGGCCTTCCCGCTGCCCTGGGTGGCCGATAACAAATTCTGGCCCAGCGTCAATCGCATCGACGATGTGTACGGCGACCGCAATCTGTTCTGCGCCTGTGTGCCGATGGAGGCGTATGCGTAAACGCCTGCCGTGAGTAGTTATCCCATTATTCATTGGCGCGAGGTAGACGAGGCCCGCTCTGCACGCTGGCGTTCGGAAAGCGGCATGCCACCGCCGCAAAATATCGTCATCGCC
>JANMXS010000156.1:0-3527 GCA_031394335.1 Burkholderiales bacterium | reverse complement strand
GCGGCACCCGCCCGGGCGATGATGCAATTTTTGTAACAGCCCTGATATTACAGCGATTATGCGGGATCGGCTTGTGAAAAGATGTGTGCAACCGCACAGCATGATCCCGCTCATATCCCTGACTTTCCGCAGTTTTATGGGTGAAACGTCATCTGAAGCGGATTGCGAATCTGGAATAATTACGGCGCACTGCGCTATCTGTCAGTGCGCCGCGTATCACAGACTGGCAACTCTACGGTTTGAAGAAAAATTCCATTTTCACGCCTGCAATCTCGATCAAATCATGATCGCCCAGCTGTAGTGCCTGGCCGCCCATGGCCGTGCCATTGATAGTCGGAAAATTCGCGCCCTCGACGTGGGTGATGAAAAAACCACTCGGACGTCGGGTAATGACGGCGACCTGCACGCCAGGCTTGCCGATCGTGGTGAGATTTTTGGTCAGATCAAGTGTGCGTCCGGCGGCCGCACCGGACAGTACCTGGATTGCGGCCTCGCGTGCGGCAGGCGCATGCGTCACTGGCGCCGATGCCGCAGCGGGTGAAGGAGCCGCAGCGAATACCTGCGGTGCTGGCGCCGGTGTCGCCACTGGCACAGACAGCGGCTTGAGGTTCGTCTGCGTATCCGAGGTGGGCTTGGCAGCCTCTGGCGCCACCGATGGCGCCTTGCGGATAATCATCGTTCTTTCAAAATCCTGCGCACTCGCTTGCGCCGGCGCATCGTTGAAATACTTCAACTTGTGCTTGCCGATTTCAATCACGTCGTTGTTCTGCAGAAAATGTTTCTTGACCGGCTTGCCGTTAACCAGCGTCCCGTTAGTCGAATTCAAGTCCTCGATGAACGAATCGTTCAGGATGGTGATGATGGCCGCATGCTCGCCGGAGACGGCGAGGTTATCCACCTGGATATCGTTATGCGGTTTGCGGCCGAGTGTGGTTCGCTCTTTGTTGAGCGAAATTTCTTTCAGCACCGTGCCATCGACACTCAAGATCAGTTTTGCCATGGTCTTAACCCTAAAAAATTACTTTTAAACCCGATGTATCGCCGCGCAAGGCAGATGCGACAAACCGTGAACGCTTCATTTTACGACAGTACGCCCAAGGAACCTATGCAAACCAGGACTTTACCCGCGCCCAGAAGCCGCGTTCCACCGCAAAGCCGGACACTACTTTTATCAACATGACGGAAATATTGTCCCGCCCACCCGCATCATTTGCTGCTTGCACCAACTGTTGCGCCATCAGTTCGAGATTGGATCGCAGCGCGATCAACGTCATCTGGATCTCTTCGTCCTCGATCATATCGTTCAGGCCGTCGGAACAGAGCAGATAAATATCACCCTCCAGCACTTCGTAACTATGAATTTCCGCCTCGACTTCAGGATCGATGCCCAGAGCTCGCGTGACCAGATTCTTGTTGTGCGACTGGCGCGCATCTTCCTTGCTGATCAAGCCGGAATCAATCTGCTCCTGCAGCAGCGAGTGATCGCGCGTCACCTGTTCAAGCATATCGTCGCGCATCCGGTACAGACGCGAATCGCCGATATGTCCGACTGTCAAAAAATTATCGTAAAAAATACAGGCGACCAGCGTGGTGCCCATGCCCGCACATTGAGGATCTTTCTGTGCGGCCTCGAAAATGGCGGTATTGGCATGCATTACCTGCTGTTGAAGCAGCTGCTGCGAGAGAGCCGAGGCCTGCTCGCGATCCAGGCTCTTAAGCGCATCCCTGTCCCATACGTCGGTCAGGCCCGAAGCAATCAGCGAGGTCGCCATACCGCTGGCAACTTCGCCCGCGTTATAGCCGCCCATCCCGTCTGCGAGCACCACCACGCCGATTCCAGGCCTGGATTCCACACAGTCTTCATTATGGCCGCGGATTTTACCGGGGTCCGTCAAGCTTACGATTTGCAGGGCATCAGTAATCGCCACGTTGCCTCCCGCAACACTGTCTCATTCTGTTTTTGCTATTGCACCACTATCCCGATCACGTCTTATGGTCACGTTCGAGGGTTAGCACCCGTTTTAGTCTTTTATTGCCGCCATGCATATTCATCCTGAACATAGCATTAAATGCTCGCATTTATAATAGCTTAAAAACTCTTTTTAATAAACCTTTCCGAAACTCCTGCAATGTTATTGATTCGAAAGTGAATTTTAAGAATTGATGCGGCCCGATATCAAACCGGCTGTGGTCCCGCTGCAATCGGCAGGGTTTTAGGCAGATCGCGCATGCCCGCCAATTCATGACATTGCCATGCAAACGGCAAAAGTACTTTTCCCAGGGGCAAGTAGCATCATTGACAGGAATGCGGTCTAATGCAAAAGACATAAAATACGATAAAAATCAGAGGAGAAGTATATGGATCGTCCCGTCTTTCTGGAAAACGATAGCGACCCACAGGAGACGCGGGAGTGGCTGGATGCGCTGGAGGGCGTGCTTGATGCCGAAGGTCCGGCGCGTGCGCACTACCTGCTTGAATCGCTGGTCGACAAAGCCCGCCGCTCCGGTTCCAACCTGCCCTATTCCGCCAATACCGCCTATATCAACACCATCCCGCCACATGCGGAAGACCTGTTGCCAGGCGATCAGGAAATGGAGCATCGCATTCGCGCCATTATTCGCTGGAATGCGATCGCGATGGTGCTGCGCGCCAACCGTGACCACTCCGAGCTCGGCGGTCACATTGCCAGCTTCCAGTCGGCCGCCACGCTCTACGACGTAGGCTTCGACCATTTCTGGAACGCGCCCTCCAAGACGCATGGCGGCGACATGATTTTCATCCAGGGCCATTCGGCGCCCGGCGTTTATGCGCGCGCTTTCATGGAAGGCCGCATCACTGAAGAGCAGCTGGAAAATTTCCGCCGCGAAGTCGACGGCAACGGGATCTCCAGTTATCCCCACCCTTGGTTGATGCCCGATTTCTGGCAGTTTCCGACGGTGTCGATGGGTTTGGGGCCAATCCAGGCGATCTACCAGGCGCGCTTCATGAAATACCTGAACGATCGCGGCATTCTCAATACCGAAGGCCGCAAAGTGTGGGCGTTCATGGGCGACGGCGAAATGGACGAGCCGGAATCGCTCGGCGCCATCGCCCTGGCCTCGCGCGAAAATCTCGACAATCTGATTTTCGTCGTCAACTGCAATCTGCAGCGCCTCGACGGTCCCGTTCGCGGCAACGGCAAGATCATCCAGGAACTGGAAGCCGACTTCCGCGGTGCCGGCTGGAATGTGCTCAAGGTCATCTGGGGCCGCTACTGGGATCCGCTGCTCGCCAAGGACACCGAGGGAATACTGTCGAAGCGCATGATGGAAGCGGTTGACGGCGAATACCAGAACTACAAGGCGCGCGACGGGGCGTTCGTGCGCAAGAATTTCTTCGGCAAATATCCCGAGCTCGAAAAAATGGTGTCGACGATGTCGGACGACGACATCTGGCGCCTCAACCGCGGTGGCCACGATCCGTACAAGGTTTATGCCGCGTACTCGGCGGCGGTGAAGCACAAGGGCCAGCCGACGGTGATTCTCGC
>JANMXS010000155.1:0-13279 GCA_031394335.1 Burkholderiales bacterium | reverse complement strand
CAAAAATTCCTGGAAAGCCGCGCCAATGCTGGAGTTTGCGATTTTAACCGAAAGGTTAGAGGCCAAAGCAGAGCGCGAAGCATAGTAATTGCGCGTTCTGCTTTGTCTTCTGAAACGACTGCAGAAGACAGGTTTGGTCGGGCGATTTCTTCGATCGCCGTCAGCCAGGGAGGGTAGCGGCCCTCTGCCATTCTTGACGTTATCAGTTCATCGATAGCGCCAGTCGAAGAACATTGACGTGGTTACTGCCACGGAAAACCTGGGTGCTAAAGCACGCGATTTGCGCAAACCGCAAACCCGCGTCACCTTCAACGTTCGGAGATCATGATGTCCCTTCCCGTTACCTATACCTACACCGAGAAAAAACGCATTCGCAAAAGTTTCGCGAAGCGCGCCAGTGTGCTCGATGTGCCTTTCCTGTTGGCCACGCAGCTGAACTCGTACGCCGAATTCCTGCAAGCCGAAGTTGCGGTCGCAACCCGCAACAATCAAGGCCTGCAATCGGCGTTCACCTCGGTGTTCCCGATCGTCAGCCACAACCAGTTCGCGCGCCTCGAGTTCTTGAGCTATCAGCTCGGCCAGCCGCCGTTTGATGTGCTCGAATGCCAGCAGCGAGGCCTGACCTATGCATCGCCATTGCGCGCCAAAGTGCGCCTGGTGATCATGGATCGCGAAGCCTCCAAGCCGACGGTCAAGGAAGTGAAGGAACAGGAAGTCTACATGGGCGAAATTCCGCTCATGACCCAGAACGGCTCGTTCGTGATCAATGGTACCGAGCGCGTCATCGTCTCGCAGTTGCATCGTTCGCCCGGCGTGTTCTTCGAGCACGATCGCGGCAAGACTCACTCTTCCGGCAAATTGCTGTTCTCGGCGCGCGTGATTCCTTACCGCGGCTCGTGGCTCGACTTCGAATTCGATCCGAAAGACTATCTGTACTTCCGCGTTGACCGTCGCCGCAAAATGCCGGTAACGATCCTGCTGAAGGCATTGGGCTATTCGCCGGACCAAATCCTGCGCGAGTTCTTTGCATTCGATGAATTCCACATCAGCAAGAAGGGCGAGATTGAACTCGAGTTGGTTCCTGAGCGCCTGAAGAGCGAAATCGCCAAGTTCGATATCGTTTCCAAGGACGGCAAGGTTATCGTCCAGAAAGACAAGCGCATCACCGCCAAACATATCCGCGATATGGAAACGGCGAAGATGAAGCGCCTGCCGGTGAATGACGAATACCTGATCGGTCGCGTGTTGGCGACCAATATCATCAACACTGAAACTGGTGAGATCGTTGCTACTGCCAACGAAGAGCTGACTGAAGTTGGTCTGCGCAAGCTGATTGATGCGGGTGCGCAAACCATCTTCACGATTTACACCAATGATCTCGACCAGGGTGCGTACATTTCATCGACGCTGCGTATCGATGAAACGGTTGATGCGTTGAACGCCAAGGTCGCCATCTATCGCATGATGCGCCCAGGCGAGCCGCCGACGGAAGACGCGGTCAACGCGCTGTTCCAGGGCCTGTTCTTCTCCGAAGATCTTTATGATCTGTCGGCGGTCGGTCGCATGAAGTTCAACCGCCGTGTCGGTCGCGATGAGCTCACCGGGGCGATGACGCTGTCGACTGAAGACATCGTTGCCGTCATCAAGATCCTCGTTGAACTGCGCAACGGCCGCGGCGAAATTGACGATATCGATCACCTCGGCAATCGTCGTGTCCGTTCTGTTGGTGAATTGGCAGAGAACCAGTTCCGCTCCGGCCTGGTGCGTGTTGAGCGCGCGGTGCGCGAGCGCCTGTCGCAAGCCGAGAGCGAAAACCTGATGCCGCATGATTTGATCAATGCCAAGCCGGTCTCGGCTGCAATCAAGGAATTCTTCGGCTCCAGCCAGCTTTCGCAGTTTATGGATCAGACCAATCCGCTGTCGGAAATCACCCACAAGCGCCGCGTTTCAGCGTTGGGTCCAGGTGGCCTGACCCGCGAACGCGCCGGCTTCGAGGTGCGCGACGTGCATCCGACCCACTACGGCCGCGTGTGCCCGATCGAAACCCCGGAAGGTCCGAACATCGGCCTGATCAATTCGCTCGCGCTGTATGCGCGCGTGAACGAATACGGCTTTATCGAAACGCCGTATCGCAAGGTCAACAACGGCAAAGTCGCCGGCGAGATCGAGTATCTGTCCGCGATTGAAGAAGGCAAATATGTGATCGCCCAGGCGAACGCGGAAACCGACAAATCGGGCAAGTTCACCGATGAGCTGGTTTCCTGCCGGCACCACAATGAATTCACCTTGTCGACACCCGACAAGATCGAATACATCGACGTGGCCCCCGCGCAGATCGTCTCCGTCGCTGCCTCGCTGATTCCGTTCCTGGAACACGATGACGCCAACCGCGCCTTGATGGGCTCGAACATGCAGCGCCAGGCGGTACCTTGCTTGCGTGCGGAGAAGTCGCTGGTGGGTACGGGTATCGAGCGTACGGTTGCGATGGACTCGGGCACGGCGGTGCTGGCGCGTCGCGGTGGTCGTGTTGACTTCGTCGATGCGGGTCGCGTGGTGGTTCGCGTCAACGATAACGAAACCCAGCCTGGCGAAGCCGGCGTCGACATCTACAACCTGGTGAAGTACGTCCGTTCCAACCAGAACACCAATATCAACCAGCGTCCGCTGGTCAAAGTTGGTGACATCATCGCCAAGACCGACGTCATTGCCGACGGCGCGTCTACCGATATGGGTGAGTTGGCGCTGGGTCAGAACCTGCTGGTCGCGTTCATGCCCTGGAACGGTTACAACTTCGAAGATTCGATTTTGATCTCGGAGCGTATCGTTGCCGAAGATCGCTACACCTCGATTCATATCGAAGAGCTGTCGATCGTCGCGCGCGACACCAAGTTGGGCCCGGAAGAAATTACCCGCGACATTTCCAATCTGTCCGAGCGCATGCTTGGCCGTCTGGATGAGTCCGGCATCGTTTACATCGGCGCTGAAGTTGAGGCTGGCGATGTGCTGGTCGGTAAAGTGACGCCAAAAGGCGAAACCCAACTGACGCCGGAAGAGAAGCTGTTGCGCGCGATTTTCGGCGAAAAAGCTTCCGACGTGAAAGATACGTCGCTGCGCGTGCAGTCGGGTATTTCCGGCATTGTTATCGATGTGCAAGTGTTCACGCGTGAAGGTATCGTCCGCGACAAGCGTGCCCAGCAGATCATCGACGATCAACTCAAAGACTACAAAAAGGATTTGGGCGATCAGTTGCGCATCGTTGAGGAAGATCTGTTCCAGCGTATCGAAAAAACCCTGATCGGCAAGATCGCCAAGGGCGGGCCGAAAAAAATCGCCAAAGGCGCCAAGATCACCAAGGCCTACCTGGAAGATCTGCCGCACCATGACTGGTTCGATATTCGTTTGAACGACGACGACGATGCGCGCGCGCTCGAGGCGCAGAAAGAGGCGCTGGAACTGACGCGCAAGGAGTTCGACAAGGCGTTTGAAGAGAAGAAACGCAAACTGACGCAGGGCGACGAATTGCCGCCGGGCGTGCAGAAAATGGTCAAAGTCTATGTCGCGGTCAAGCGCCGCCTGCAGCCGGGCGACAAGATGGCCGGTCGCCACGGCAACAAAGGTGTGATCTCGAAAATCGTGCCGATTGAAGACATGCCGTTCATGGCCGATGGTACGCCGATGGATATCGTGCTGAACCCGCTGGGCGTGCCATCGCGCATGAACGTGGGGCAGATTCTTGAGACGCATCTGGGCTGGGCCGCCAAAGGTCTGGGACACAAGATCGGCGCGATGCTGAAGGCGCACGAGGGCGAAACCAAGATTCGCAAATTTCTCGACAAGGTCTACAACAATAGCGGCAAGAAGGAAGACCTGTCGCAGTTGTCCGAGGTCGAAATCATGAACATGGCGCAGAACCTGACCAAGGGAGTGCCATTTGCAACGCCGGTGTTTGACGGCGCGACCGAAGATGAAATGCGCTCGATGCTGGATCTGGCCTACGACGAAGAAACCGCCGCGCGCCTGGCCCTGACGCCGACCAAGACGCAGGCCACCCTGTTCGACGGTCGTACCGGAGAAGCATTTGAGCGTCATGTGACGATCGGCTATATGCACATCCTGAAGTTGCATCATTTGGTCGACGACAAGATGCATGCACGTTCGACTGGTCCGTACAGCCTGGTGACCCAGCAGCCGCTGGGCGGCAAGGCGCAGTTCGGTGGCCAGCGTTTCGGTGAGATGGAGGTGTGGGCGCTGGAAGCGTATGGCGCCTCGTACACGCTGCAGGAAATGCTTACCGTCAAGTCCGACGATACGGCGGGCCGCACCAAGGTGTACGAAAACATCGTCAAGGGCGAGCACAAGATCGAAGCCGGCATGCCGGAATCGTTCAATGTGCTGGTGAAGGAAATCCGCTCGTTGGCAATCGATATTGATTTGGAGCGCTATTGAAGAGGTGAGGAAGCGGGAAGACCGGCTTGAGTAACACTGCCCGTCTCCTCGCCCCACTCACTGAGTACCTCACCCTATTCAAAGTCTGGAGATACGAATGAAAGCTCTACTTGACCTGTTCAAGCAAGTTACGCAAGAAGAAGAATTCGATGCGATCAAAATCGGGCTGGCCTCGCCCGAAAAGATTCGCTCATGGTCCTATGGCGAAGTCAAAAAGCCGGAGACGATCAACTACCGCACCTTCAAGCCGGAACGCGATGGCCTGTTCTGCGCCAAGATCTTTGGCCCGATCAAAGATTACGAATGCCTGTGCGGCAAGTACAAGCGTCTCAAACATCGCGGCGTCATCTGCGAAAAGTGCGGCGTTGAAGTCACGCTCAGCAAGGTGCGTCGCGAACGCATGGGCCATATCGAATTGGCCTCGCCGACCGCGCATATCTGGTTCCTGAAATCGCTGCCGTCACGTCTGGGCATGGTGCTCGACATGACGTTGCGCGATATCGAACGCGTGTTGTACTTCGAAGCATTCGTGGTGACCGATCCGGGCATGACGCCGCTGCAAAAATGCCAGCTGCTGACCGAAGACGACTACCTCGCCAAGGTTGAAGAATACGGCGACGAGTTCCACGCCTTGATGGGCGCGGAAGGTATTCGCGATCTGCTGCGCAAGCTCGATTTGCCGCACGAGATGGAAAAGCTGCGCAAAGACCTGGGCAATACCGGCTCGGAAGCGAAGATCAAGAAAATCGCCAAGCGCCTGAAGCTGCTGGAAGCGTTCTCCAAGTCCGGCATCAAGCCTGACTGGATGGTGATGGAAGTGCTGCCGGTGCTGCCGCCGGACCTGCGTCCGCTGGTGCCGCTCGATGGCGGTCGCTTCGCCACGTCCGATCTGAACGACCTCTATCGTCGCGTGATCAACCGTAACAACCGCCTGAAGCGTTTGCTTGAACTCAAGGCGCCGGAAATTATCGTGCGTAACGAGAAGCGCATGCTGCAGGAAGCGGTTGACTCCTTGCTCGATAATGGTCGTCGCGGCAAAGCCATGACCGGCGCCAACAAGCGCGCGCTCAAGTCGCTCGCCGACATGATCAAGGGCAAGTCGGGTCGCTTCCGCCAGAACTTGCTGGGCAAGCGTGTGGATTACTCCGGTCGTTCCGTGATCGTGGTCGGTCCGACACTGAAATTGCACCAGTGCGGTCTGCCGAAAAAGATGGCGCTCGAATTGTTCAAGCCATTCGTGTTCCACAAGCTCGAAGTCATGGGCATCGCCGGCACCATCAAAGCTGCCAAGCGTGAAGTGGAGAATGAGAACCCGGTGGTTTGGGACATCCTGGAAGAGGTGATCCGCGAGCACCCGGTGATGCTGAACCGCGCACCGACACTGCATCGTTTGGGTATCCAGGCGTTTGAGCCGGTGCTGATTGAAGGCAAGGCGATCCAGCTGCATCCGCTGGTTTGCGCGGCGTTCAACGCCGACTTCGACGGTGACCAGATGGCCGTTCACGTGCCGATCTCGCTGGAAGCGCAGATGGAAGCGCGCACTCTGATGTTGGCGTCGAACAACGTGCTGTTCCCGGCATCGGGCGAGCCGTCGATCGTCCCCTCGCAGGACATCGTATTGGGCCTGTACTACATGACCCGCGAACGGGTCGCCGCCAAGGGCGAAGGCTCGATGTTCATCAATGTCGCCGAGGCGCAGCGCGCCTATGAATCCGGCAACGTGGCATTGAACGCCAAAGTGACGGTACGCATCAAGGAAACCGACAAGGACGAGAAGGGCGAAATCATCTCGCGCGTGACGCGCTATCAGACCACCGTCGGCCGCGCGATTCTGTCGGAAATCCTGCCGCAAGGCTTGCCGTTCACGTACATCAACAAAGTGCTGAAGAAAAAGGAAATCTCCAAAATCATCAGTGCGGCGTTCCGTCGTTGTGGTATCCGCGAAACGGTGATCTTTACCGATCAGCTGATGTACACCGGCTTTACCTACGCTACGCGCGCCGGCCTGTCGATCTCGATCGACGATATGCTGGTGCCAACGCAGAAGAAAGACATCATCGCCGCATCCGAGAAGGAAGTGAAGGAGATCGAGGCGCAATACACCTCGGGCCTGGTCACGCAAGGCGAGCGTTATAACAAGGTGGTTGATATCTGGGGTCGTGCCGGCGACCAGGTGGCGAAGGCCATGATGGAACAATTGGGGTCGGAGCCGGTCGTGACGCTGGACGGCAAGCACACCACGCAGGAATCGTTTAACGCGATTTACATGATGGCCGACTCCGGTGCCCGCGGTTCGGTCGCGCAGATTCGCCAGCTCGCGGGCATGCGCGGTTTGATGGCGAAGCCGGATGGCTCGATCATTGAAACGCCGATCACCGCAAACTTCCGCGAAGGTCTGAATGTATTGCAGTACTTCATTTCGACCCACGGTGCACGTAAAGGCCTGGCCGATACGGCATTGAAAACCGCGAACTCGGGTTACCTGACCCGTCGCCTGGTCGATGTGACCCAGGATCTGGTCGTGATCGAAGATGATTGCGGAACCTCCAACGGCCTTGCCGTCAAGGCGCTGATCGAGGGCGGTGAAGTGGTTGAAGCGCTGCGTGAACGTATTCTCGGACGGGTTGCCGCTACCGATGCGGTCAACCCGGATACGGGTGCCACCATCGTGACGGCAGGCGCCATGCTTGACGAGGACGTGATGGATGTGATCGATGCTGCCGGTATCGACGAAGTAAAAGTCCGTACGCCACTGACCTGCGACACGCGTTATGGCCTGTGCGCAAAATGTTACGGTCGCGATCTCGGCCGTGGCTATCTGGTCAACGTCGGCGAGGCGGTGGGCGTGATTGCCGCGCAGTCGATCGGCGAGCCGGGAACCCAACTGACCATGCGCACTTTCCACATCGGTGGTGCGGCATCGCGTACAGCCAGGGCTTCCAGTGTTGAAGCCAAGTCATCGGGTGTCGCGCGCTTCTCGCCGGCAATGCGCCACGTGATCAATGCGCGCGACGAAGTGATCGTGATTTCGCGCAACGGTGAAATCATCATTACGGAAGAAAACGGTCGTGAGCGCGAGCGTCATAAAGTGCCCTATGGTGCAACGCTTGCCGTCAAGGATGCGGGCAAGATCAAGGCTGGCATGGTATTGGCCAATTGGGATCCGCATACCCGTCCGATCATTACCGAGTATGCGGGTGAGGTTCGCTTCGAGAACGTCGAAGAAGGCGTTACCGTAGCCAAGCAGATCGACGATACGACGGGTCTTTCAAGCCTGGTGGTGATCGATCCGAAGCGCCGTGGTTCGGCCGCCAGCAAGGGCCTGCGCCCGGCGGTCAAGCTGATCAACGAGAAGGGCAAGGAGATCAAGCAGACGAATTCGGATGTCCCGGTCAACTACACTTTCCAGATCGGCGCGATTATCACGGTCAAGAACGGCCAGCAAGTTCGCGTTGGCGAAGTGATGGCGCGTATCCCGCAAGAGTCGTCGAAGACGCGCGACATTACCGGCGGCCTGCCGCGTGTGGCCGAGCTGTTCGAGGCGCGTTCGCCGAAGGATGCGGGACTGCTTGCTGAAGTTACGGGTACGGTATCGTTCGGTAAGGATACGAAGGGCAAGCAGCGTCTGGTCATCACCGATTTCGACGGCATCGCTCACGAATATCTGATCCCGAAAGAGAAACACGTCACGGCACACGATGGCCAGGTCGTTAACAAAGGGGAATCGATCGTTGATGGCCCGGCTGATCCGCATGACATCCTGAAGTTGCAGGGCATGGAAGCGTTGGCCCGCTACATCACCGATGAAGTGCAGGATGTGTACCGCTTGCAGGGCGTGAAGATCAACGATAAGCACATTGAGGTCATCGTTCGTCAGATGTTGCGCCGCGTGATCATCGTCGATAACGGCGACAGCCGCTTCATCCTGGGCGAGCAACTTGAGCGTGCAGACGTGCTCGAGGAAAACGATCGCATGGCCAAAGAAGGCAAAAAGCCGGCAGTGTACAACTACATGCTGCTGGGTATTACCAAGGCCAGCTTGTCGACCGATTCGTTCATTTCTGCAGCATCGTTCCAGGAAACCACACGTGTCCTGACCGAGGCTGCGATCATGGGCAAAAAAGACGATCTGCGCGGGCTCAAGGAAAACGTCATCGTTGGTCGTCTCATTCCGGCCGGTACCGGTCTGGCGTATCACCGCGCACGCCGCAAAGTATCGCGTATGCCGGCGGCATCCAGCGGTATCAGCTTCGGATTTGAAGATGCGGAGGCCTCGGCCGACGCTGAGCAAGTGGCGTAAGCAGGAGATTGCGCCCGCGTTTCAACGCGCGGGCGCAATAGCATGGCGCAGTGTGGAATATCTCCTTTGCTTGACAGAGGGGGGCTTTGTTATATAAAATCATGGGCTTTCTTCGATTGCCATGTTGTGTTGTTCTACGCAACCGAAGATTGCAGCCAAACCCTGTAAATGAACCTGAGATGGCGTACTCGCCAATTTCAAGCAGGAAACAATTCAGTGAGCGGATTTAAAAATGCCAACCATTAATCAGTTGTTGCGTAAACCACGCGCCAAAGTCAAGGCCAAGAGCAAAGTTCCGGCCATGCAAAATTGCCCGCAAAAGCGCGGCGTGTGTACTCGCGTCTACACCACGACGCCAAAGAAGCCAAACTCTGCGTTGCGCAAAGTTTGTAAAGTCCGTCTCACCAATGGCTATGAAGTCATCTCCTACATTGGCGGTGAAGGCCATAATCTCCAGGAACACTCGGTAGTATTGATCCGTGGCGGTCGCGTTAAGGACTTGCCCGGCGTTCGCTATCACACCGTTCGCGGCTCGCTCGATACCGCCGGCGTCAAAGACCGCAAGCAGTCGCGTTCCAAGTACGGCGCCAAGAAACCCAAAGCCGGCGGCGCGAAATAATCGCTCGCACTGGCCCACCAAATTAGTTGAGAGGAAACAACCATGCCTCGTCGTCGTGAAGTCCCCAAGCGCGAGATTCTTCCGGATCCGAAATTCAAGAGTACCGAGCTGTCAAAGTTCGTCAATGTGTTGATGACTGCGGGCAAAAAAGCCGTGGCCGAACGCATTATTTATGGCGCGCTTGACCAAATCCAGAAAAAATCTGGCAAAGACCCGATTGAAGTATTCAACACGGCAATCAATGCCGTCAAGCCGATGGTCGAAGTGAAGTCGCGCCGAGTTGGCGGTGCCAACTATCAAGTTCCGGTTGAGGTGCGCCCGATTCGTCGCACGGCGCTTTCGATGCGCTGGATTCGCGAAGCGGCGCGCAAGCGCGGTGAGAAATCGATGGGGGCACGCCTTGCAGGCGAATTGCTCGATGCCGCTGAAGGCCGCGGCTCCGCCATCAAAAAGCGCGAAGAAGTACACCGCATGGCCGAAGCCAACAAGGCATTCGCACACTACCGTTTCTAAGCAACCCATTTGCCCCATAGGCCCACGAGGTTCGCGGGGCCTGTTAGGACAAACCCAGGAAGGGTACGACCGTGGCACGCAAGACTCCTATTGATCGCTATCGAAACATTGGCATATCCGCTCACATTGACGCGGGCAAGACAACCACGACTGAACGCATCCTGTTCTACACCGGCGTAAACCATAAAATCGGCGAAGTGCACGATGGCGCTGCCACAATGGACTGGATGGAGCAGGAGCAGGAACGCGGCATCACGATTACGTCGGCTGCGACGACCTGCTTTTGGAAGGGTATGGCCAACAACTACCCAGAGCACCGCATCAACATTATCGACACCCCTGGCCACGTTGACTTCACGATTGAGGTTGAGCGCTCCATGCGCGTGCTGGATGGCGCATGCATGGTGTATTGCGCGGTGGGCGGTGTGCAGCCGCAATCGGAAACTGTTTGGCGTCAGGCCAACAAATACGGTGTGCCGCGCCTTGCCTTTGTGAACAAGATGGATCGCACTGGCGCCAACTTCTTCAAAGTGCACGATCAAATGCGTGCGCGCCTGAAAGCGAATCCGATTCCGTTGCAAGTGCCGATCGGTGCCGAGGAGAATTTCAAGGGTGTGGTTGATCTCATCAAGATGAAAGCCATCTTCTGGGATGAAGCCAGCCAAGGTATGAAGTTTGAATATGGCGAGATCCCGGCCGACCTCAAGGATCTGTGCGATGAGTGGCGCAACAAGATGGTTGAAGCCGCCGCTGAGGCCAACGAAGAGTTGATGAACAAGTATCTCGAATCCGGCGAACTGTCTGAGGCGGAGATCAAACTCGGCCTTCGTACGCGCACTATCGGTGGCGAAATCGTGCCGATGTTGTGCGGCTCGGCGTTCAAGAACAAGGGCGTTCAGGCGATGCTTGACGCTGTAATCGAGTTTCTGCCGGCACCGACGGATATTCCGCCAGTTACCGGTGAACTCGAAAATGGTCAACCGACTGAACGCAGGGCAGCCGATGATGAGGCGTTTTCCGGCTTGGCGTTCAAGATCATGACCGACCCGTTTGTCGGCCAACTGATCTTTTTCCGCGTGTATTCCGGCATGGTGAAATCGGGCGACACGATTTATAACCCGATTAAGTTCAAGAAAGAGCGTATTGGTCGCATTTTGCAGATGCATGCCAACCAGCGTGAAGAGATTAAAGAAGTTTTTGCGGGCGATATCGCGGCTGCCGTGGGTTTGCGCGAAGCAACCACGGGCGATACGCTGTGCGACCCGGACAAGATTATTTTGCTCGAGCGTATGGTGTTCCCCGAACCCGTAATCTCCCAGGCGGTCGAGCCGAAGACCAAGGTTGACCAGGAAAAGATGGGTATCGCATTAAATCGCCTGGCGCAGGAAGATCCCTCATTCCGCGTTCATACCGACGAAGAGTCCGGCCAAACGATTATTTCCGGTATGGGCGAGTTGCATCTGGAAATTCTGGTTGACCGCATGAGGCGCGAATTTGGCGTCGAAGCGACAGTAGGCAAGCCGCAAGTGGCTTACCGCGAAACGATTCGCGGTACGGTCGAAAACGCTGAAGGCAAGTTCGTCAAACAATCCGGTGGCCGCGGCCAGTACGGTCACGTCGTGCTCAAGGTTGAGCCGGCCGTAACGGGCACGGGCTTTGAGTTTGTAGACGCGATCAAGGGCGGCGTGGTCCCGCGCGAGTACATTCCGGCGGTTGAGAAGGGCCTGCGCGAAACATTGCCTAACGGCGTGCTTGCGGGCTACCCGGTAGTCGACGTGAAAGTCACGCTGCATTACGGTTCGTACCACGATGTTGACTCGAACGAAAACGCATTCAAGATGGCGGCTTCGATGGGTTTCAAGGATGGCATGCGCAAGGCGAATCCCGTGTTGCTCGAGCCGATGATGGCTGTCGAAGTGGAAACGCCGGAAGACTATGCCGGCACAGTGATGGGCGATTTGTCCTCGCGTCGCGGTATGGTGCAGGGCATGGACGACATTGCCGGTGGTGGTGGCAAGGTGATTCGTGCGGAAGTGCCTTTGTCGGAAATGTTCGGTTATTCCACGTCGTTGCGTTCCGCCACACAGGGCCGCGCAACCTACACCATGGAATTCAAACACTACTCAGAAGCCCCGCGCAATGTGGCCGAAGCCATCATTAACGCGAAGAAATAAACAATAACCCATACGTATTTGAAGAGGTAGATAAAAATGGCAAAAGGCAAATTTGAGCGCACCAAGCCGCACGTGAACGTGGGGACGATTGGGCACGTTGATCACGGCAAGACGACGCTGACGGCGGCGATCACGACGGTACTGGCGAAGAAGTTTGGTGGCGAGGCCAAGGCCTACGACCAGATCGACGCGGCGCCGGAAGAAAAGGCGCGCGGCATCACCATCAACACCGCGCACGTCGAATACGAAACCGCCAACCGCCACTACGCCCACGTCGACTGTCCCGGCCACGCTGATTATGTGAAGAACATGATCACCGGCGCCGCGCAGATGGACGGCGCGATCCTGGTTTGTTCTGCCGCCGACGGCCCGATGCCGCAGACCCGCGAACACATCCTGCTCGCCCGTCAGGTCGGAGTGCCTTATATGGTCGTATTTCTGAATAAATGCGACATGGTCGACGATGCCGAACTCCTCGAGCTGGTGGAGATGGAAGTTCGCGAGCTCCTCTCCAAATACGACTTTCCCGGCGACGACATTCCCATCATCAAGGGCTCGGCCCTCAAGGCCCTGGAAGGCGACACTGGCGAGATGGGCGAAGGCGCCATCATGAAACTGGCCGACGCCCTCGACAACTACATTCCGGAGCCCAAGCGCGCACTGGACGGCGCTTTCCTGATGCCCGTTGAAGACGTGTTCTCGATCTCCGGTCGCGGCACCGTGGTCACCGGTCGTATCGAGCGCGGCATCGTCAAAGTCGGCGAAGAGATCGAAATCGTCGGTCTGAAAGTGACGCAAAAGACCATTTGTACCGGTGTTGAGATGTTCCGCAAGCTACTCGACCAGGGTCAAGCCGGCGACAACGTCGGTATCCTGCTGCGCGGCACCAAGCGCGAGGAAGTCGAGCGCGGCCAAGTGCTGGCCAAGCCCGGCTCCATCACCCCGCACACCGACTTCGAAGCCGAGATTTATGTCTTGAGCAAAGAAGAGGGTGGCCGTCACACCCCGTTCTTCAATGGCTACCGTCCGCAGTTCTACTTCCGCACGACGGACGTGACCGGTGCATTGCAGTTGCCGGCGGGCACCGAGATGGTGATGCCTGGTGACAACGTCAAGATTGTGGTGCAGCTGATCGCGCCGATCGCGATGGAAGACGGGCTGCGCTTCGCGATTCGCGAAGGTGGCCGTACTGTCGGCGCCGGTGTGGTGTCGAAAATCGTCAAGTAA
>JANMXS010000154.1:0-15386 GCA_031394335.1 Burkholderiales bacterium | reverse complement strand
CAGCTATACGGGCCAGTAAGGCCGGATCAGCTCATCCAGACATGCGGCGGACCAGAGCAGGCGCTCAGGTCCGTTGCTTGCTGGAAACATTCATGATCAATCGTCAATCGCAAGTCTCGCTGCTCGCCGTATCCGTGCTGCTTATCGGCGCGGCAATACTATCTGCAGGCCTCGCGTATGCGCGCGATCCGGTTGCCGGCAAAGCGCGCGCCGGCATGTGCGCCGCTTGCCATGGCCCATTGGGCCTGAGCCAGTTGCCCAATGCGCCGAATTTGGCAGGACAACCGGCGATCTACCTGGCGGAGCAACTCAAAAACTACCGCAGCGGCAAGCGTCAGAACGAGATGATGAGCGTGATTGCCAAGCCCCTGACCGATCAGGAAATTGATGATCTCGCGGCTTGGTATGAATCGCTACGGGTTTCGGTGACAGAAAAATAATCACCGTGTTCGGTGCTGCGCTTCAGCCGCCCGTCGCGCCCGGATTGCGCCGGCAATGCGCCGCAATCTCCTCGACCAGCCGCTCATGCAGCCCGCTGGGAATATCGTGCCCCATGCCCGGAATGATCGACAGCTGCGCATTGCCGATGGCACGCGCGGTATCGATGCCGGCAGCAAACGGCAGCAACGGGTCGTCCTTGCCATGAATCACCAAGGTGGGCGCGACGATGCGATTCAGCACCCTGGTGCGGTCACCGCTGGCGGCAATCGCGACCAGCTGGCGGGCAATGCCCGGCGGATAGTTATTGCGCCGCACATGGCGCTCGCACAGATCGGTCAGGATGGCCTCGTCTTCGGGAAAGCCCGGGCTACCGATGACGCGGAATATTTTTTTCATTCTTTCGACGGCGCCGGCGATGTCACCACGCTTGGCCGGCGGCGACAGCAGGGCATTGCGCGCCTTCCAGGTCGGCCCCGGCAGACTGCGGCGGCCGGTGGTCGACATGAGCGAGGTAAGGCTTTGCACCTTGCCCGGAAAATTGGCGGCCAGATTCTGCGCGATCATCCCGCCCATCGAGGCGCCGACAATATGCGCCTTGTCGATACCCAGCGCGGCCAGCAGGCCGGCGGCGTCGGCGGTCATGTCGTCGATGTAGTACGGCGCCTTGAGCGGCAGGCGCAGCATGAATTTGGCAAACTCGAAAGGCACATTCGGTGTGCCCAGGTGGTCGAGCTTGGTCGATAGCCCCACGTCGCGATTGTCAAAGCGAATCACGCGAAAACCTTGATCTGCCAGCCTGGCGCAGAAGGCATCGGGCCAGGCGATCATCTGCATGCCGAGGCCCATGATCAGCAGCAGCGGCGGGGCGTCGTCGCGACCGAGGATTTCGTATTCGAGCGTGAGGCCGTTGACCTGCACTGAAGACATATCAGTGGGTTATGGCGATCAAATCGCCAAAGGTTCGTTGAAATTCGAAATGAGAAACGCGAGCCGCAGTTACTACTGAGTACTTCCCCCTTTGCCAAAGGGGGATTGAGGGGGATTTGCATCGATTAGCGATCAATGACCGCCGAAAAATCCCCCCTACCCCCCTTTTGCAAAGGACGGAGCCAAGCGCCAACACCCTTCTGGTGCGACCCTGCGTTCTCGCCATTGCGTTTGCCAAACCTATTGCCAGCCCTGTCTCAACCATTCTCAATTCCGATCCGGATCGCGATAAAAATACTGTCGCCAGCCGCTGCGATCGAATTTTTTCCAGGCGCCTTCGTGCTGCGCGAGGCGGTCGGCCATGGCGTACAGCACGGTCGGGTTCATGCCCATGCCGACATGGCTGGCGATGACCTCGATATTCTCGGTCTTCTTCGATGCTTTTTGCATGCTGAGCGGCCACGCCACCACGCCATCGCTGCGGCTGAAAATAGAGGTGGTGGGCACTGGCGGCGCCTCGGCGATCTGCGCCAGCATCGCGGCATCGTCGAGCTTGTGGCCGCTGGCGAATTCATACAGCCGCCACGCGTTGGTAGCCTTGGGGTTGCCGGCGAACGGCGTGCCTAGCGTAATCACGCTGCGCACATGATCGGGCATGGCCTTGGCGAATTCGCGCGCATAAATGCCGCCGAGGCTCCAGCCGATCAGGCTCACTTTGCGCCCCGATTCCTTGTGGATGTCGGCGACACGCTCCAGGCTTTTCTCGATCACGCCCTCGCGCGGCCCGAAGTTGAAGCCAAGATCCCAGCCAAAGGTTTTATAACCCTGCGCCGATAAAAAATTGCGCAGCGGTACAGTGGAAAAATCGCCGGCGCCCAACCCGGGAAACACGATTACCGCATGGCCATCGCCGGCGGGCGCGCTCTTCAGCAGCGGCCACGCCGCCAGCGTGGCGCCAAGCTCCAGCGGCGCGCGACTTTCCATGGCCAGCAACAGCGCGCCGGGCGCACGTAAGGAATCCATCATCTCAGCCATCGATTCTCCAATCGGATTGTTGCGGCCAGCTTTGCGTTTTGAATCAGGCATGTTTACGCCGTGATGATAATGCGGAAATCACGCGTTTCTTTATGACTGTTTTCTTTGCGGCTGTTTTCTTTGCGGCTGTTTTCTTTACGGCTGCCTTTTTAGTCGCCACTTTTTTGACTACAAGTTTTTTGCTGCCGGCCCCACTCGCCACCTCGGCCGGGGCCGCCATCGCCAACACCAGCAACTCCTGATGTGCCGCCTCAACATGCTTGACGAATGCGCCCAGCTTCGGCACTTCATTTTTGGCGGCGATAAAACCGTAATCCAGCGAACCCGCATAGGAATGAATGGTGATGTTCAGCGCCAAGCCGTGGGTCACGATCGATACCGGAAAATACGCAGTCATTTTGGCGCCGGCCATGTACAGCGGCATCGACGGCCCCGGCACATTCGAGATCACCACATTGGCCACCACCGGAATACGGTTCGAGGCCACTGCGGTTTTGTACAGCGGCGTGATCACGCTCATCAGCCAGGGGATCCCCAGCGTCGGCAGATCGCTGGTAACCGTGGTCATCGCGCCCTTCATGCTGCCGGTAAGCATTTTTGCGGCGGTGCTGGCGTCGCGAATCGCCGCCATGCGCCTGGCCGCATCGGCGATATGGGTGGCCAAGTTCACCAGCATCATCGTCACCTGATTGTTGGCGGTGGTGTCGCCGGGCGCGCGCAGGCTGGCGGGAACGGCGGCGATCATCGCCTTGGCCAGGGTGGCCTTGTCGCCGGCGTAATAGCGGCGCAGCGCACCGGCCACGGTGGCCAGCACCACATCGTTCAATTTGACTTCGAAGTGTTTCGCGATCAGCTTGGCCTCGGCCAGTGGAATGCGTGTAGTGGCGAAGGCGCGCTTGCCGCCGATCGCCACATTGAGCGCGGTACGCGGGCCGAGTTTGATGCCCGTTTTGCCATCTACTGGCAGCAATTTCTTGGCGGCTTGCAGCGGCGTATCGCCGGCTTTCAATTTGGCGACACCACCCGCGAGTTCGGCAAGATTCGCGATGCCCGCCAGTTGCTCGGTGGGGGCGCCGGCCTTTTTCGCCTGGCTGCTGGACCAGGCGCTGCCAGCCAGGGTGCCGATCGACTTCACCGCCCCCGGCACGGCCGACAGTATTTTTCCGTACTGCGCCACGCTGTTGCGAAACGCGGCCGAGAGCATTTTCGCGGCCGAGGGCGGCATTGCCGATTTCACGTCGCGGTCCTTCGTGCCGGTGGTGCGCGCGACGGGCTTGGCTTCGATATCGAGCACCGCCTGCGCCAATGCGACGCCGCCCTGGCCGTCGAGGCCGGCATGATGAATGCGCGAGGTGAAGGCGACTTCGCCGCTGGCAAGACCTTCGATCACGGTGAACTGCCATAGCGGACGATCGCGATCGAGCATGCCTTCATGCAGCTTCGCCACCGCCGCTTCCAGTTGCGCCATGCTGCCGGGCTTGGGCAGGGTCATCGAGCGAATATGCCAATCGAGATCAAGATTGTCGTCGTGCACCCAGATCGGATTGGCCAGATCAAAGGGCATGAACGCCAGCTTGCGCGTGAACAACGGCGCGAGATGGAGGCGCGATTCGAGATGGCGGCGGATGGTCGGGTAGAAGCTGCCCCGGTGCCTGGCGGGTTTCTCGAACAGGATCAGGCTGCCGACATGCATCGGCGTTTCCGGCGTTTCCAGGTACAGAAACAGGGCGTCCAGCGCGCTCAGGTGTTGGATGGTGCTCTCCTCAAGACCGCGCGTTATTTATGGCTGCTTATGGTGCACTCGCGTTGGCACTATTCTGGCACGATTTCATCGATATCCGCCCCGGATGACGTGCGTTTGCGACGCTCGGCAAAAAACGCTTTGAGCATGGCGCTGCATTCCTCGGCCAGCACGCCGCCGGTGAACGTGGCGTGATGATTGAGCCGCGCCTCCGCCGGCAGGTTGAGCACGCTTCCGGCCACACCCGTCTTCGGTTCCATCGCGCCGAACACCACGCGCTTCAGTCGCGAGTGGAACATGGCGCCGACGCACATCATGCAAGGCTCGAGCGTGACGTAGAGTTCGCAGTCGACGAGGCGGTAATTTTTCAGATGCCGCGCCGCGTCGCGCAGCGCGACGATCTCGGCGTGGGGAGTCGGGTCGTTTGAGCTGATCGGCTGGTTGAAGCCGCGACCGATGATTTCGCCGTCCTTCACCACCACCGCGCCCACCGGCACTTCGCCGAGCTCGTGTGCCTGCGCCGCCAGCGCGAGCGCTTCGCGCATGAAGTGTTCATCATTCATGTTTGAAACTGCCCGTAAGTACAATTCGTCGAACAAGGCAGAAAGCCAAACTCAAGCACTGGCGCGCCTTTTCAGCCATTTTTGCTCCAAGAGCCGCGTCAATTCTAGACATTGCCCGATGGAACACGTGGTTTGCCGGGTGGGCGTTTTTCATCTTCGTCCGCATGCAGCTTGTGCAAAAAGCGATGCACCAGGGGTGCGAAGATCACGCCGGCGCTCATCACCAGCATCAGCCCCGAGTAGAGCGCGTAGACGCCGGAGAAAATTTTTGCTGCAGTCGTCTGCGGCATGGCCATCGGGCCCATGCCGGAGAGAATCATGGCGGCGTTGGCGAAGGCATCGGCCCAATCGAGGTTGTTGAACAGATAGCGGTAGCCGATCATGCCGATCGCCAGCGAGACCACGATGATGCCCAGCCCGATCACGGTGCTGCGGGCGAGGCGCGACCAGAGCAGTCTGCGCGGGATGACCGGGTCGGAAATATGTTCGTACATGGATTGCGTCGCCAATCGCTATTAAGGGCTATCCGTTAAAAGCTAAGCAGCAATATACGCGTCAACTTCGATCTCGACGAGGTGATCGGGGTCGATCAGGCGCGATACTTCGACCATCGTCGAGGCCGGCCGGATCTTGCAGAAGAATTCGCCGTGCACGCGGCCGATCGCCTCCCAGTTGGAAATATCGGTCACAAACATGCGGGTGCGCACCACATCATTGAGCGAGGCACCCGCCTGCAGCAGCGCCGCCTCGATCTTTTCCAACGCAAAGCGCATCTGCCGGACGGCGTCGCCCTTGCCCACCACCTGGCCATTGGCATCGGTGGCGGTGGTGCCGGAAACATAAACATGCCGATCCACGCATACCGCCCGCGAGTAGCCGACGATGTACTCCCAGGGCGCACCGGACGAAATATTTTTGCGATTCTTGTCCATTCGATCTTTTCCATGGCTTGCAAAATCGATATTTGTACGCCAACGCACAGACAGCCCCTGCCTCGGTACCTATTCTGGACAAATCGACGTATTGCGAACGCAGTGATGATACCTGCTCGACCGCATCGCAAGGCTGAAGTATGTCACGCCATCCAGCGCCAATTTTCGAACTTCATGAGGGAGGAAAAATGAAACAGGCCACACATGAGATTTTCGCAGGCAATGTTGCGCCGTCGTCCGCGCAGTTGACCGACATCCCGACCTTGCGCAAACGCGCCCGCCAGCATATCGAGAGCGGCGCGGTCACCACCGGCTACGCGGCTGACCGCGAGGCGGTGATCAGGCTGCTGAATGAGGCGCTGGCCACTGAACTGGTCTGCGTACTGCGCTACAAGCGCCATTTCTTCATGGCCAAGGGCATCCATTCCGATCCGGTCAAAGCCGAGTTTCTGGAGCATGCCAACGAAGAAATGGGCCATGCCGATCGCCTCGCCAAGCGCATTGTCGAATTGGGCGGTGAACCCAACTTCTCGCCCGATGGACTAAGCGCGCGCAGCCATGCCGAATACGTGGCCGGCGATACGCTCAACTCGATGATCACGGAGGACCTGATCGCCGAACGGATCGCGGTGGAAAGCTATCGCGAGATGATTGCCTATCTAGCCGAGAACGATCCCACCACACAGCGTATGCTCAAGGAAATTCTCGCCAGCGAAGAAGAACATGCCGACGATATGGCTTCGCTGTTGGAAGGCATGAACAGCTGAAGCAGCAGGCGAAGATGCGAGCAGGTTGACGAACGCCCGGCCCATGGCCGGTAAACCCATTTGAAATTGGCCATGATCAGACTCAAATTTTCGATTGACCTTTGCTACGAAATCGCCAATCAAGCCAGCGATTTCATTTTCAATATCCACGCGGCGCAAACCGCACACCAGAAGGTGGTTGCCGAGGGTCTGGACATCAGCCAGCCCGTGGTGCCGGTGGTTTACGCGGACACCAGCTATGGCACCCGCTTCATGCGGCTCAGGGCCGAGCCCGGGCCGCTCGCCATTCGCTACACCGCGACCGTTGATATCGATCACCATGTGGAATCGCCGGCAAACATTGCGGAAATCCCGGTTTCGCAATTGCCGCCCTCGGTGCTGCCGTATGTCTATCCGAGCCGCTATTGCCAGTCTGACCGTTTGCGGCGCTTCGCCACGCGTGAATTCGGCCATCTTCGGCAAGGTTATTGGCGGGTGCAGGCGATCCATGATTGGGTACGCTGGCGTACCACCTTCACATCGGGGAGCTCGAACGTCAGCACCTCGGCAGTCGATACGCTGATCGAGCAGGTCGGCGTCTGTCGCGATTTCGCGCACCTGATGATCGCGCTGTGCCGGGCGGTGAATATTCCCGCCCGCTTCGTCACCGGCATCGATTACGGCGCCGATCCGGCGATGGGTCCCACCGACTTTCACGCCTATGTCGAAGTGTTCCTGGGCAACCGCTGGTATCTGTTCGACCCCACCGGAGTCTCGCCGCCGATGGGCCTGGTCAGAATCGGCACCGGACGCGACGCGGCCGATGTGTCGTTTGCAACCATGTTCGGCTCGATAAATTCATCGGCGCCGTCGATTCATATCGAGGCCATGGATGATCCTGCCAACGGAATTATTCCGCCATGGTATTGCACCGAGGCCTTGTCTTCGATGGCGGCTGCGTAAGCCCATCACTGCGGCAGACAGGGAGCTTGGGCCCGGAACATGACTATGTGCGCCGGCAAACAGACCGCATCTTGCATCAGTCATAAGCTGGCGCTTCGAGGTAACGGGCAATAGTGCTTGTACCTGCCTGGCCTCAACCTACTTGAAGGACACACAAATGAACTGGGACCGTATCGAAGGCAACTGGAAGCAATTCAAGGGCAATGTCAAAGAGCAGTGGGGCAATCTCACTGATGACCAGATTGACGTGATTGCCGGCAAGCGCGATCACCTCGCCGGCAAGATCCAGGAATCGTATGGCATCACCAAGGACGAAACCGAGAAGCAGATTAGCGATTGGCAAAAGCGCATGAAAGAAATGAATCACGACAAGTGATATCGCTTGCAAAGGGTGCAAGCGCCGGCAATTTTGCCGTCGCGGCATCCCATAATCCAGTACCCAAAGGAATAACCATGAACAACTTCAAACTCAACGCCATCGCCATTGCGATCGGCCTCGCCTTCAGCACCGCCGCCATGGCGCAAATCGCGGCGCAAACCATGTCCGCCGACCAGCACAAGGCAGCCAAGGAAGGCATCGTTGCCCAGTACAAATCGGACAAGGCTGCCTGCGCCGTTTGGTCCGGCAATGCGCTCGATATTTGCAAGGCAGATGCCAGCGGCAAGGAAAAAGTCGCCAAGGCCGAGCTGGCCGCGAAATACAAACCGTCGGAAGAAGCAACCTATGATGTTCGCGTTGCCAAGGCAGAAGCCGTTTATGCAGTCGCCAAGGAAAAATGCGATGACAAGGCCGGCAATTTCAAGGACGTCTGTGTGAAAGAAGCCAAGGCTGCGCAGGTTGCCGCCAAGGCCGACGCCAAGGCGCAGATGAAAATCGTCAACGCAAACGACAAGGCTGCCGTGACGACCATGAATGCAAACAACAAAGCCGCAACCACAACGGCCAAGGCGATCGATAAAGCCACCGACACCGCTGTCAAGGCAAATGACCAGGCTGCCGAGACCACCAATAATGCGAACATCAAGGCAGATCAAAAAGGCGCTGATGCACGCAAAGACGCCGCGTCAGACAAGACCGATGCCAACTACGCCGTCGCAAAAGAAAAATGCGATGCGTTTGCCGGCGAGGTTAAAAGCGGTTGCATCGCTGCTGCGAAGGCGCGCTTCGGCAAGTAGTTTTTCTGAAGAAGTCGTTTTAATGAAACAGTCAGGGCGCCCGCGGGCGCCCTGACTGTTTCAGCCGCAGCCTGGCCTTATTCCCACTCGATCGTCGCCGGCGGCTTGCCGCTAACGTCATACACCACGCGATTGAAGCCGCGCACTTCATTGATGATGCGGTTCGAGACCTTGCCCAGCAGGCTGTAGGGCAACTCCGCCCAGTGCGCCGTCATGAAGTCGGTGGTTTGCACGGCACGCAGCGCAACGACGTTTTCATAAGTACGGCCATCGCCCATCACGCCGACGCTTTTTACCGGCAGATAGACCGCAAATGCCTGCGCGACCTTATCGTACCAGCTGACGCCGTTTTCATCCTTGGTGGCGCGCAGCTCTTCGATGAAGATGGCATCGGCGCGGCGCAGCAGATCGGCGGCTTCGCGCGACACCTCACCCAGAATACGCACGCCCAGACCGGGGCCGGGGAAGGGGTGACGGAACACCATCTCGCGCGGCAGGCCCAGGGCGACACCGAGATTGCGCACTTCGTCCTTGAACAGTTCGCGCAGCGGTTCCAGCAATTTCAGATGCAGGGTATCGGGCAAGCCGCCGACGTTGTGGTGCGATTTGATGGTGTGGGCTTTTTTGGTTTTGGCCGAGGCGCTTTCAATCACGTCCGGATAAATGGTGCCCTGCGCCAGCCATTTTGCATTCGGCAGTTTGGCGGCTTCGCGCTGGAATACGTCGACAAACACGCGACCGATGATCTTGCGTTTCTGTTCCGGGTCGCTCACCCCTTTGAGCTGACCGAGAAAATCCGCCGCCGCATCGACGTAAATCACTTTCATGCGCAGGTTATCGCCGAAGGTTTTTTTGACCTGCAGCGATTCGTTGAGGCGCATCAGACCATTGTCGACGTACACACAGGTCAGCTGCTCGCCGATCGCCTTGTGGATCAGCGCTGCCGCCACGCTGGAATCTACGCCGCCGCTCAGGCCCAGAATGACTTCCTCACGTCCGACCTGTTCGCGAATATGCGCGACGGCCTGAGGAATGTATTCCGGCATGTTCCAGTGCGAATCGCAGCCGCAAATATCGTGCACAAAGCGGGCGTAGATCGCCGGCCCCTGTTTGGTATGGGTGACTTCCGGATGAAACTGCAGTGCATAAAAGCGTCGCGTTTCATCGGCCATGCCGGCCAGTGGCGTGGTCTCGTTGGAAGCGATCACCTTGAATCCCGGCGGCAATGCGGTGACCTTGTCGCCATGCGACATCCACACATCAAGCAGGCCATGATTTTCTGCATTGACGCGGTCCTGAATGCCTTCCAGCAATTTCGAGTGGCCGCGGGCGCGCACTTCGGCGTAGCCAAATTCGCGCACCAGGCCATTCTCCACCTTGCCGCCAAGTTGTGCGGCCATGGTCTGCATGCCGTAGCAAATCCCCAGTACCGGTACGCCCAGTACGAACACGACTTGCGGTGCGCGCGCCGTATCGGCGTCCGTTACCGAGGCGTGGCTGCCGGACAAAATCACACCCTTGGGATTGAACGTGCGGATCTCGGCCGCCGACATATCGAAGGGATGCAGCTCGCAATAGACGCCGGCTTCGCGCACTCGGCGCGCAATCAGCTGGGTGACCTGGGAACCGAAGTCGAGGATGAGGATCTTGTCGGACATGGCTATTCGTTATGTGCCTGAGCGGGCGGTGGGGAATGATGTGTCTTGAAGTAGCGCCACGCCAAGAGGCAGGCGATCAACTGCAAAAAGGCACTGAGGAAAAATACGGTGCCGATACGCCAGTCGTTGGCGGGATAGTGGCTCGCCATCGCCAGCAAAGCAGTGCCAACCAGCGGCGCGATGACGATCGACAAGCTGCCAATGGACTGCAGCGACCCCATCAAGGCGCCCTGTTCACGCGGATCAGTGGCCTTGGAAACTATGCCCTGCAAGGCCGGTGCGGCGGCGAAGGCGAGCAGATTCATCAGGATGAATAGGTACATCATCCAGCCTTGTGTGGCGAGACCGTAGAGCACGTAAGTGATTCCGCCGGAAATGAGGCCCAGCATCGACAGCCTGACCTCACCAAATTTTTTCATGAGCCAGCCCAGCAGGCCCGCCTGCACCACCGCGGAGGACAGGCCCACGCAGAACAGCGCAAAGCCGTTGTCGCGCGGCGTCCAGTCGAAGCGGAAGTGGGTATACAGCACCCAGGTGGTTTGCAGCAGCACTTGCGCAAACGTGACCAGGGCGAACACGGCGATAAGGCCGCCAATGTCGCGCCGCTTGGCGAGGCGCGCAATCGAAGAAAACGGATTGGCCCTGGCCAGCGAGAACGCCGCGCGTTTTTCCCTGGGCAGTGATTCCGGCACCATCAGGTAACCGTAAACAAAATTCGCTGCGCTCAACCCGGCGGCGACATAAAACGGCAGATGCAGATTGATGCTGCCCAGCAGGCCGCCCAGCATCGGCCCGAAAATGAAGCCGAGGCCGAACGCCGCCCCGATCATGCCGAAGCTCTTGGCGCGATTCTCCGGCGTCGATACATCGGAGGCATAGGCAGACGCGACCGACATGCTGGCCGAGGACATGCCACCGATGACGCGGCCGATGAACAGGGCCGCCAGGTTGGGCGCCCAGGCGGTAGCGAGAAAATTGAAGCACATGCCGGCCATCGAAAACAGCAACACCGGCCGACGGCCGATACGATCGCTGATGGCGCCCAGGATCGGCATGCAGATGAACTGCAGCAAGCCAAACATGGCGGCGAGAATGCCGTACCAGTGCGCCTGCAGATCGCGGCCATCGACAAACTCGCCAACCAGAATCGGCAGCACCGGGATCGCCAGCCCGACGCCGAGCATATCGATGAAGACGCAGACCAGAATGAAGTTCAGTTTGGCGGGCTTGGCTGCGCCTGGCACAGTCGCGGTCACGGTAGAAACATCACTTGCCAAAATTACTCTCCAAAACACCGGCAATGACCGGGTGTTTTTCGGTCAGCGCCACCGCGACGCCCAGGTGCGGGCGGTTTTCATTGCACCATTTATGCGCTGGTGCCTGGCCACCGGCCACACTCATTAATCCGCCCGATAATTGGGCGCTTCCTTGGTGATCTGCACATCATGCACATGCGATTCACGCATGCCGGCCGAGGTAATCTCGACGAAGGTCGCCTTGGTGCGCATTTCTTCAATCGTCGGACAACCCACCAGGCCCATTGAGGCCCGCACCCCACCCATCAGTTGATGAATGATGGTATTGACCGGCCCTTTGTACGGCACGCGGCCTTCAACGCCTTCGGGCACCAGCTTGTCGGCGTTGTTGATGTTTTCCTGGAAGTAGCGATCGCTTGAGCCTTTTTGCATCGCGCCCAGTGAACCCATGCCGCGATAGCTTTTGTAGGAGCGCCCCTGAAACAGTTCGATCTCGCCGGGCGCCTCGTCGGTACCCGCGAATATCGAGCCCATCATCACGCAGGAGGCGCCGGCGGCAATGGCCTTGGCCACATCGCCCGAGTAGCGAACGCCGCCGTCGGCGATGCACGGAATCCCGAGCTTGTCGAGCGCGCTGGCCGCTTCCGCCACGGCGGTGATCTGCGGCATGCCCACGCCGGTGACAATACGGGTAGTGCAAATCGAGCCGGGGCCGACACCCACCTTGACACAATCGGCGCCATGATCGGCCAGCGCACGGGCACCGTCGGCCGTGGCCACATTGCCGCCAATAAGCTGTACCGCCGGAAATTTAATCTTCACGCTCTTGATCATGTCGAGCACGCCCTGCGCATGGCCGTGCGAGGAATCGACCACCAGGCAATCCGCACCAGCCTCGATCAGCGCGGCGGCGCGCTCCATGTTGTCGCCGCCCACGCCGATGGCCGCGCCGACGCGCAAGCGGCCTTGCGCATCCTTGGAAGCGTCGGGATGATCCTTGGCTTTCTGGATGTCCTTCACCGTGATCAGGCCGACCAGTTCAAAAGCATCGTTGACCACCAGCACGCGCTCAAGGCGGTACTCATGCAACAGGTGTTGAGCCTGATCGAGGGTGGCGCCTTCTTTCACCGTGACCAGCTTGTCTTTGGGGGTCATGATCGACCTGACCGGCTGGTCAAACTTGGTCTCGAAGCGCAGATCGCGGTTGGTGACAATACCAACCAGCTTCCTGCCTTCGACTACGGGCAGCCCGGAGATATTGTGTTGCCGTGTCAGCGCAATGACATCGCGCACCAGCATATCGGGGGTCACCACCAGGGGATCCTTGACCACGCCGCTCTCGAAGCGCTTGACCTTGGCAACTTCGGTGGCCTGCGCACGAATCGACAGATTCTTGTGAACAATGCCAATCCCGCCCTCTTGCGCGAGCGCGATGGCGAGGCGCGATTCGGTGACCGTATCCATCGCCGCCGACAGCAGCGGCAGGCTGAGGCGGATCGTTTTGGTAAGCTGGGTCGCGAGGGAAACGTCGCGTGGATGAACCTGGGAATGGGCGGGAACGAGGAGGACGTCGTCGAACGTCAGGGCCTTTTTGACGAGTTTCACGTGCAGGGCTCCGGCAAATAACGGATTATACGCGAGCCGCTCCGCACTGCAAAACGCGCCCGGGGACAGGCTGATGAAAGCCTCGCCATGCCGGTGCCGGGTTGACTCCGCAGACGATTACCGCTAATTTAGGGAATTCGCACGAAGTTACATCCATAACTCATTGATGAATCATAAAATTTTACATTTTATAAAACACTTATTTGGTGCAATTATCGCGGCACTTGTGCTACTCGTGCCCAGCGCCTGCACCACGTTGCAGGCACCCGCGCCTACGGCCCAGGTGGCGATGCCGGTACCGGTAAAAAATGCGCCAGCGACGGCGCTGAGTACCGAAGCCGACAGCGCGCTCAAGGCCGCCGAACAGAATGTGATTGAGGCGCGCATCCAACGCTCGTTATGGATCGCTGCGGTTGAGGAGCTGGAAAAGGCGCGTGCTGCCGCCAAGGCGTTTGATAGCGAGGCAACACTGACACATGCACGCGAAGTCATTTTGCTGTGCACGCTGAGTTCGCAACAAAAGCAGGCGCCGTCTGTCAGCTGGTAGCGTAGAGTGCAGCTAACGGCAGCTACTGAAGATCGCAATGTTGAAATGCGGCCGGTCAGGCCATGAATGAGGAGCAATAAATGAAATCGCCAATCCAGCTTTTCGTCGCCCTTGCGGTGCTGCTTGCCACCGCAACGGTCGCGGCACAGGTATACAAATGGGTCGACAAAGACGGCAAGGTGCAATACTCGGACATGCCCCCGCCGCCAAGCGTGAGCAAGACGGATCCCAAGAAGCTGAACACCGGGGCGAACAGTGCAGCACCTGCGGCGGCAAACACGAGCAAGACCACGGCGGCCGCAGCCAATGCGCCAAAATCGCTTCAGGATCGCAGCAAGGACGCCGATAAACGTCGTATTGAAGACGCAGAGAAAGCCAGGAAGGACGAGGAAGCGCAGAAAGTCGCCAGGCAAAATGAGGAGCGTTGCCGGGCGGCGACCCGTTACAAGGGCGATCTGGACAGCGGTCGGCCGATTGCACGCAATAACGATCAGGGCGAACGCACATACATGAGCGACGAAGAGCGCAGCACCGAAATCGCACGCACCAAGTCGGTGATGGCCGAATCCTGCAACAAGTAGCAAGCCGGCGGCGGATTCGCGCCGCCATCGCCATGGCAACCAATCGTACCTAGCGGCGTTTGCCGTGCGCCGCTTTCGCCCGCCGCGCGTCTTTGGGGTCCGCCTGCAGCGGCCGATACAGTTCCACCCGGTCGCCGTCGCGCAGCACATGATGGCGCGGTTTGACCTTGCCCCACACGCCGCAGACCGCTGAGGCCAATTCCGCAACCGGTATCCGCGTGGTGATGCTCGACGCCGCAATCGCCTGTTCGATGGTCGCGCCAGGCGGCAGGTTCAGCGCTATCTCGCCTTGCCAGCCCGGGCCGGCCCAGGCAATGCTGATGCGAATTTCATCCACACGCTCAGCCATGCGCCGCCTTCTGCGCTTGCGCCAGGGCCTCGGCACGGGCCACAAAGCGATCAATCATGGTGTCGGCGATCATGCCGAATACCGGGCCGATCGCCGCTTCCAGCAACACATTGGCAAAGGAATATTCAAGTTGCAGCTCGACCTTGCTCGCCTCTGCCGCCAGTTTGGTAAACGTCCACAGCCCCTGCAGCTGCCGGAACGGGCCGTCGCGCAGCGCGATTTTCATCCATTCGCCATCATGCTTGGTGTTCTCGGTGGTGAATGACTGCACCACCCCTGCATAACGTATGTCGATGGTCGCCACCGTCCGCGTCACATCGCGCTCGAGCACACGGGTGCCGCCGCACCAGGGCAGAAACTCGGGATAGCGTTCTACCGCGTCGACCAGATCGAACATGGTCTGCGCGGAATGGGGAATCAGTACGGATTTGACAACTTGCGGCATGGATGACTCGCATTTGCAGAGCTGCGATTCTATCCGAGCGGGGCTTGCCGGGCACTCTGCGATAGAATCTCGCTCCTGGGAAAACAATTCATATGAGCATCGTCGACAACAAAAAAGCCTTCTTCGATTACTTTATCGAAGACCGCTACGAGGCCGGTCTGGTCCTGCATGGCTGGGAAGTCAAGGCTATCCGCGCCGGACGCGCCAACATCAAGGAAGGCTATGTGGTGTTGCAGAACGGCGCGTTCTATCTGATCGGCACCAACATTTCGGCGTTGAATTCCGCTTCCACCCACGTCAACCCGGATGCGGTGCGCACCCGCAAGCTGCTGCTCAACAAAGAAGAGATCGACAAGCTGATCGGCAAGGTCGAACAACGCGGCTACACCATCGTGCCGCTGAATCTGCATTATTCAAAAGG
>JANMXS010000153.1:0-7847 GCA_031394335.1 Burkholderiales bacterium | reverse complement strand
CCGCTGCGCCCGCGCCAGCAACCAAAGTCGAGGTCCCCAAGGCCGCAGCACCAGCGGCTCCCGCTACAGCGCCCGCGCCGGTGACGGTATCTGCACCTGCACCTGCACCCGCAGCAAAGGCGTCTAGCGGCGACGGCGCGGTACCCGCCCATGTTCACGCCAGCCCGTCGATTCGCAAGCTGGCACGCGAATTCGGCGTCGATCTCGGCAAGGTCAAGGGCAGCGGCGTCAAGGGCCGCATTACCGAGGAAGACGTCAAGGGCTTCGTCAAGGCCGAACTCGCCAAACCGGGCAGCGGCACTGGCGGCGGTGGGTTTGCGATGCCGCAGATGCCGTTCGTCGATTTCAGCAAATTCGGCGAAATCGAAACGCGTGCGCTGTCGCGCATCAAGAAATTGTCGGGCGCCAATCTGCATCGCAACTGGGTGACGATTCCACATGTGACCCAGCAGGACGAGGCCGATATCACCGAGGTCGAAGCCTTCCGCGTCAAGACCAATGAGGAAATCGCCAAGAGTGGCGTCAAGGTGACGATGCTGGCGTTCCTGATCAAGGCCAGCGTCGCCGCGCTGAAAAAATATCCTGAGTTCAATGCCTCGCTGGAACCGGGTGGCGAAAATCTGATTCTGAAAAAATATTTCAATATCGGCTTCGCCGCCGACACGCCGAATGGGCTGGTGGTGCCGGTGATCAAGAACGCCGACCGCAAATCGGTTGTTGAAATCGCCAAGGAGATGAACGAGCTCGCCGCCAAGGCACGCGAAGGCAAGCTCTCGCCGACCGAAATGCAGGGCGGCTGCTTCTCGATTTCCTCATTGGGCGGCATTGGCGGTACCTTCTTTACGCCGATCATCAATGCGCCTGAAGTTGCGATTCTCGGCGTCTCGCGCTCGGCGATGAAACCGGTGTGGAATGGCCGTGAATTCGAGCCGCGCCTGATCCTGCCGATGTCGCTGTCCTATGACCATCGCGTCGTCGACGGCGCGGCTGGTGCACGCTTCTCAACGTATCTGGCGAGCCTCATGTCCGATATCCGCAAGCTGGTTCTCTGAGGGTTAAGGTCGGACATGGCAAATCTTATCGAGGTTAAAGTTCCGGATATCGGCGATTTCGCGGAAATCCCGGTGATCGAAATTCTGGTCAAGGTCGGCGACACCATCAAGAAAGAAGACTCGCTGGTTTCGCTCGAAAGCGACAAGGCGACCATGGAAGTGCCGGCCACGCATGGCGGGGTGGTGAAAGATATCAAGGTCAAGATCGGCGACAAAGTTTCGATGGGCAGCGTGATCCTGACCGTTGAGGCTGCCGAGGCTGCAGCGGCAGCCCCGGCAAAAGCGGCAACAGCAGCATCTGCACCCGTCAGCGCGCCCGCCGCTGCGCCCAAGGCCGCCAGCCCGGCGCCCGTAGCCAGCGCATACAAAGGCAGCGCGGACATCGAGTGTGAAATGGTGGTTCTCGGCGCCGGTCCCGGCGGCTACTCGGCCGCGTTCCGCGCTGCCGATCTCGGCATGAAGACCGTGATCATCGAGCGCTACGCGCAGCTTGGCGGGGTATGCCTGAACGTCGGCTGCATTCCCTCGAAAGCGTTGCTGCACGTGGCCGCAGTGGCGGATGAAGCCGGCGCGCTGGCCGATCACGGCATCAGCTTCGGCAAGCCGAAAATCGATCTGGACAAATTGCGCGGCTGGAAAGACAAAGTCGTCGGCAAACTCACCGGCGGCCTCGCCGGCATGGCAAAAATGCGCAAGGTCGAGGTGGTACGCGGCGTTGGTCAGTTCCTCGACGCCAACCATATTGAAGTCGAACTCACCACCGGCAATGGCCAGGAGAAATCCGGCGAGAAAAAGGTTGTGCGTTTCCAGAAGTGCATCATCGCGGCGGGTTCGCAGGTGGTGCGCCTGCCGTTCGTGCCGGACGATCCGCGCATCGTCGATTCCACCGGCGCGCTGGCGCTGAAAGAAATCCCCAAAAAAATGCTGGTGATCGGCGGCGGCATCATCGGCCTGGAAATGGGCACGGTGTATTCCACCCTGGGCACGCGCCTCGATGTGGTCGAGATGCTGGACGGGCTGATGCAGGGTGCGGATCGCGACTTGGTCAAGGTGTGGCTGAAGATGAACGAGAAGCGCTTCGACAACATCATGCTGAAAACGAAGACCGTCGGCGTGGAAGCCAAGAAGGACGGCATCTACGTCACGTTCGAAGGCGAAGCTGCTCCCAAGGAAGCGCAGCGCTATGACATGGTGCTGATGAGCGTCGGCCGTGCCCCCAACGGCAAGAAGCTCAGCGCCGACAAGGCCGGTGTTGCGGTCACTGAGCGCGGCTTCATCGAAACCGACAAACAGATGCGCACCAACGTGGCGAATATTTATGCCATCGGCGATGTGGTCGGCCAGCCGATGCTGGCGCACAAGGCGGTGCATGAAGGCCATGTGGCTGCCGAAGCCGCCGCCGGACAGAAATCATTCTTCGATGCACGCGTGATTCCGAGCGTGGCCTACACCGATCCGGAAGTGGCCTGGGTGGGCGTGACCGAGGATGAAGCCAAGGCGCGCGGGCTGAAAATCCAGAAGTCCGTATTCCCCTGGGCCGCGTCCGGTCGCGCTATCGCCAATGGTCGCGATGAAGGCTTCACCAAGCTGATCTTCGATGCGGACACGCATCGCATCGTCGGCGGCGCCATTGTCGGCACCCATGCCGGCGACATCATCGGTGAACTCGCGCTGGCGATCGAGATGGGCTGCGACGCCACCGATATTGGCAAGACCATTCATCCGCATCCAACGCTGGGTGAATCGATTGGCATGGCGGCAGAGGTGTTTGAAGGCGTTTGCACGGATTTGCCACCGCAGAAGAAGTAGGCGCTGCAAAAAAGGGAGCTTCTCAAAACCTCAAATGTTCGTCATTCCGGCGAAGGCCGGAATCCAGTCCTTCGTATATTCAAATACTTGGAGGGACTGGGTCCCGGCCTGTCGATGGAGACCCCATTCGGGGCGCCGGGACGACGCGGTTTTTAGAAGTTCCCAAAAGTAAACTCCAGCATTGGCGCGCTTCTTCAGGCATTTCTGGCCGGGAAGGCGCGCCAAATGACGTTCTACGTTTTTTTCTCGACAAGCCCTGATGCAAACTGCAAGCAGCACAACACAATCCCTGCGCCGCCTCTGGCTGATCGGCGGCATCGCCATCCTGCTTCTGCTGTGGGTGCTGTCGCTGATCCCGCAGCCGCCAACCTTCGGCGTGCGTAACGAGGACAAGTTGTTCCACGCCATCGCCTATGGCGGCACCATGTGGTGGTGGGGTCAGTATTGGCCGTCGCTGCGCCGGCGCCTGCTGCTGGCGATCATATTCACGTTGATGGGCATCGCCGTCGAGTTCGTGCAGGGCTGGACCGGCTGGCGCACCTTCGATACGCACGATATGGTCGCCAATGGCATCGGCGTGCTACTGGGTTGGGTGCTGGTGCAAACACCGGCCGGTTCACTGCTGTCACGCCTCGACAGCGCAGTGCTGCGTCGCAGGATTCAGCCGGGCGAATAATTCCGTCTCGCGCTGCTGAATCCTTGCCAACCGATCAAAGCAGCGGTTTCAGCGTCGCGCCACCTTCCGGCACCGGCGTACGCGCCACATTCATCACCATCGCCAGCAGACCGTAATAGCCACAGATACCGGTGAGGTCGACCACACCACGCTCACCGAATTTACCGGCGATGCGCGCATAACTCGCATCCGATACTGCGCGGTTCACGTGCAGCTCCATGCAAAAATTGTAGACCATCTCTTCTTCGGCCGTCATCGATGGTGGACGGCGTCCGTCGGCAATCGCCGCAATCGTTTCCGCAGTCACCCCGACTTCAGCCGCGATCTTCGAATGCACATGCCATTCGAAACCCTGCGTCCACCAGCGCGATACGATCAGGATGGTGAACTCCGACAAACGCGGCGGCAGCGCTGAGTTGTAGCGCAGATACTCGCCGGTCTTCTGCACGCGCCGCAGCAGTTCCGGCGAACGCAGCAGGGGCACAAAGGGGCCGAATACCGCGCCGCGCGGGCCGGAGGCGAGTTCCTTGGCAGCTTCGCGTTGCTCTGCGCTCATATCGATATCGGCAATCGGCGGCATCCGGTCATGCATGGTCATTCTCCCGCCTTGATCTTGTTGTCGCGGATCACCTTGGCCCAGCGATCGATTTCGGTATCGACAAATTTACCCAGCTCGTCCGGTTTGGAGGCAACGATTTCCATGCCCTGCGCAACCAGCTTGTCGCGCACCGCCGGCTCGCTGAGCGCCTTGACCAAGGCGGCATTCATCGCATTGATGATGGCGGGCGGCGTTTTTGCCGGCGCAAAAATGCCCCACCAGGCCACCGATTCATAACCCGGGAAGCCCTGCTCGGCGATGGTCTTTACCTCCGGATATTTTGGAATGCGCTTGGCCGAAGTCACCGCCAGCGGCACCAGGTTTTTGCCATCCACCTGCGGGCTGATCAGAAACACCGTGCCGACGATCAGTGGTACATGGCCGGCCACTGCATCCTGCAGGGCCGGGCCGCCGCCCTTGTAGGGCACATGGGTCAGTTCGAAATGACCCTGGTTCTGCAACTGCGTCAGCGCCAGGTGGGCAAGGCTTCCCGAGCCGATACTGCCGAAGCCGTATTTGCCCGGCTCTTTTTTCGCCGCAGCGATCACTTCGGTAAAGCTCTTGAAACCGGTGGCAGGATTTGCCGCCACCATCATCGCCGACTTCGCAATCAGCATCACCGGCAGCAGATCTTTTTTGGTGTCGTAGGAAAGATTGGGAATCAGGCTGGGGTTCACGCCATGGGTGTCGAACACCACCGCGAAGGTGTAGCCATCCGGGTCGGAATGGGCAACCGCAGCGGTACCGATCGAACCCGAGGCGCCACCCTTGTTGTCGACAATCACCGGCTGACCCAGAATCTGCTGCAGGGGCTGCGACAGAATGCGCGCCACCTGATCGACCGAGCCACCGGGCGGAAATACCGCGACCAGCTTGACCGGCTTTGTGGGCCAGGCCTGCGCGTGCACCGTGGGCACCGGACTGAGTAATGCAGCAATAACGGCCAACGCCGCAAATGCAAACTTCATGACTTCCTCCTTGGGTTTGACTGCCTGTTTTATCGTCATTCTAGCGGTTTCACGATTGCCGCTGATGGTTTCCGGCAGCCTGCGTGCTAATCTTTCGCGCCATGACTACCATTGATCATCTTGTCCTCGGCTGCGCCGATCTGGCCCGCGGCAAAGCCTGGCTGGAACGCTTCCTCGGCGTGACCTTGAGCGATATCGGCACGCATCAGCGCATGGGCACGCATAACCGCCTGCTGTCGCTGGGCCCGGATTGTTATCTTGAATTGATCGCCATCGATCCCGAGGGTGCCAAACCCTTCATGCCGCGCTGGTTCGGTCTCGACACGCACGACGTGCAGGAGCGCGTCGCACAAAAGCCGCGTCTGCTCGGCTGGGTGGCGCGCACCGACGCCATCGATGCCTTGAGCGAAAAAACCGCCTGCCAGCTTGGCGGTGTACACATCATGGAGCGCGGCGATTTCAAATGGCGCATCACCATTCCCGACGACGGCTACCCGGTAGAAGCCGGGCTGTTGCCGACCTTGATTCAATGGGATGTCGCCATCCATCCCAGCCTGCGTTTGCCCGACCAGGGCTGTCGCCTCGAGTGGATGGAAGCCGCGCATCCCAACCCGGCGAAAATCCGCTACCTGCTGGGCGAACTCGGACTCGACAACGCGCTGACGCTGACGGCCACCCCGCCCTACTCGGGCATGACCATGTGCGCCTACATACGTACGCCGGCAGGCGTAAAAACCTTGATGAGCTGAGCGAGTCCCTTTACCGCCTCGCCTGATAAACTGGGGCGCATGAACATCATGACGCTGCTTAAACGCATCGCGCTCGGCCTGCTGGCGCTCATCGCGGCATCGGCAGCACTCCTCGCCATCGAATATTTCGGAGGTCAACCCATGGGACTTTTTTCCGGCTCACGCCCCGACGGACTTGGCTTCAATAACGGCCAATTCAAACCGCCATCATGGAAACCGAATGCGGTTTCATCAACCATCGATAAGTCTGACGTCAAGCACTACATCGCCCCGCTGGCGTTTCCCGGCGACGCGGCGACCGCCTGGTCGAAACTGGTGGCGACGGTAAAAAAACAGGCTGGCGCAACCATCATCAAGGAACAGCCGGACTATCTCCATGCCGAATTCAAAAGTGCCGGCATCGGTTTTGTCGACGATGTGGAATTTGCGCTGGACGCAAACAACAAGATAGTTCACGTACTTTCAGCTTCACGGCTGGGCATTCGTGATTTCGATGTCAATCGCAAACGGATTGAGAATTTGCGTACGCAAATGACGTTTTGAACCCCTACGGAGTTCCAGCCATCATTCAGGCGCGCATCGTCGGCACAATCACGCCATTGTCGACACGCACCGCGCCGCCTTTCAGCAGGTCCGCCAGCACCGAATCCGCCATCGCCTTGAAGCCAAGATGCAGGAAGCGTTCGCTCATCTCGCGGTACACCGGCACGGTGGCAAAGTAATTTTCCAGCTCGCCCATCGGCATGCCGCCCTTGTCGAGCAGCGCAAATACGAACAATCCTTTCACCACATTGCGCGCATTTTTGAGCGGGTCTGCCGCAAGCGCCGCAAGCCGGCTGCGCGCGAACGACAATGCGGCAGCAACATCGGCAAACGGTGCGCCGTGGCCCGGAATAACCAGCTGCGGATTCAACCGCTCAATCTCATCCAATGTCTGGAAAGCCGCATGGATAAAGGCGTTTGAGGCATCTGCCCCGGAAGATTCGCCCGGAAATACAAAACCCATGCCACGCTCCCACAGCGCATCTCCGGTAATCAGGATGCCCGTCTCGGCGCACCAGAACATCAGTGCGTCCATATCGTGACCGGGTGCAGCGATCGCCTGCCAGCGCAGCCCGCCGCCATCGAATACATCGCCAGCCGCGATAGTGTCATCGAACCGGAACTCCTCGGCATACTGGTCCATCTGCGCCGCCCAGCAGCTTTGCGCGGTCCACGGCACGATATGCGCAACCTCCCCAGCCGGGATCGTCACGCGGCAATGGTAGCGTTCACGCACCGCGCGGTTACCACCCATATGGTCGCTATGGCAATGCGTATTGATGAGGCGATGCAGCGGCGCGGCGCCTAGCACCTGCGCAACCGCGACCAGCGTTTCGTCTGCGTGGCGGCCGTAGCCGCTATCGATGAGAGTATTGGCCTCCGGCGCGATCAGAACGATCTGATTGCAATTCAGCCAGCCGCGCTCGATGACGGTTACTGAGGGAAACGGTTGATGAAATAGTGCGGCCATGGCGGAATCCGGGAATAGTCCCGGATGTTATCACCGGACTTGCAATTCACGCTTTAACGCGCACCGCGCATACGCCATTTCGTTTTGCCGGTAAAATTCGCTGCTTCCAAACCAGGCAAGCCGCCGCCGCAATGCAGCGGACACCTGGATTGAATCCCTGTTACTCGCCCTATCGGACCCCACATCTTGTTGACCATTCAATTCAAAGCAACCTGCGCACTTGTCTGTGCAATCGTCCTGGCCAGCCCATCCGAAGCGCAGGAACCGGCCCCGGCAGACGCCAAAGCCATCCCGCCCGGCCTCTCGCAATGCGACGGCAGCAGCGGCATCAAGGCGATCAACCGCTATCCCGAGACCTTCACCTTCAAGCTCGAGAATGATCTGTTCGCCGGCACCGACCGCAACTACACCAGCGGCATCAAGATTTCCTGGGTGTCGGACAATGTGCAGGATTACGTCAACGACCCCTGCCTGCCGGAATG
>JANMXS010000152.1:0-3969 GCA_031394335.1 Burkholderiales bacterium | reverse complement strand
CTGTTCTGGAAGTTGCATCGTTGCCGGGCAAATGTCGCGCGTAGCGATTGGCAATAGCCAGGAATCTGCTGTCAGCGAGTGCACGAGGCCTAAATGCGAATCAAAGTTCTGGGGTGCAGTGGTGGAATTGGGGGAGATCTGCGCACGACGTCGATGCTTGTCGACGACGATATCCTCATCGATGCCGGAACCGGGGTAGGCGATCTCTCGATCGAGCAACTGGCGAAAATCGACCACATCTTCGTCACCCACGCCCATCTGGATCATGTCACCAGCATTCCTTTCATGGTGGATACTGTGTGCTGGATGCGCGGCAAGCCGCTGACCGTGCACTCAACCGCCGCCACACTGCAAGTTCTGAAAGACCATCTTTTCAACTGGAAAATATGGCCGGATTTTTCGCAAATTCCGGATAGCGACAAGCCATTCATGGTTTACAGCGAATTGACTGTGGGAAACACTGTCAATCTGGGGGGGCGCAAGTTTACTGCTGTGCCTGCCAACCATGTGGTTCCCGCCGTCGGTTATCTGGTCGACAGCGGCAAGGCAAGTTTTCTGTTCAGCGGCGACACTACCGTCAACGATGCGCTGTGGGAAGTGGCGAATGCGACTTCCAATCTGAAATACCTGGTGATCGAAACCGCGTTCTCGAACAAGGAACGCAGTATCGCGGTGGCGTCCAAGCACTTGTGTCCCAGCATGCTTGCTGATGAATTGTCCAAGCTCAAGCGGCCCGTCGAGGTATTCGTCACGCATCTGAAGCCGGGCGAGGTCCAGTTGACGATGAGCGAAATTGAAAAAGAGGCGGCGCGATGGAAGCCGCGCATGCTTGAAAACGGCCACGAGTTTCAGCTATAAGATTGGTAGCTGGATTTGTCTGGAACCGGGAAGCAATCCGCAGGAGTAACGAGGTGAGCGAGCCATGAGTGCAGTACTGGAGCCTAAAACGGGCGGAGCCGCCAATGTAGCGGATATGTCGTCCAAGCTTGCGTTTTCCAAGAAGCTGCAGGCGGTGATGAATCGAATCCATTCGACTGCCAACATCGACGAGATCATGCTCGATGTCACGCGCGATATTTGCCAATTGTTTGATGCCGACCGTCTGACCATCTATATCTTGTCGGAGGATGAGCAATCGATCATCTCCAAAGTCAAATCCGGTCTGAATTCGTTCAAGGATATCAAGCTGCCGATCTCGGAGAACTCGATTGCCGGCTGCTGTGCGCTCAATAAACGGTTCATGAACATCAAGGATGTTTACGACGATGCGGAGCTCAAGAGCTACTCGCCTAACCTTGCGTTCCTGAAAGCGGTTGATCAACGCACCGGGTATCGAACCAAGCAGATGATGGTCGCTTCCATTCTCGGTGGCGACAGCGGTAACGATCTGCTGGGCGTCATCCAGGTAATCAACCACTTGCAGGGTATCCCGTTTCCGCAGCTTGCCGAAGAAGGCATGAACGAGCTCGCCAAGACCCTGGCGATCGCGTTCCGCGTCAGGCAGCAGATTCCCGGACAGGTCAAATCCAAATTCGATCACCTGGTGGTTGATAACGTCATCTCCGAAGGCGAGCTTGAGCTGGCAACGCGTACTGCGCGGCGCAAAAACAAGAATGTCGAAGATATCCTGATTGATGAATTTCAGGTCAAAGCGTCTGCGATCGGCGCTGCGCTGGCCAAATTCTTCGGGGTCGAGTACGAGCCGTTCAAGTCTGACCGGATCAAGCCGATCGACCTGCTGAAAAACCTTAAAAAAGATTACGCAGAGACAGCCAACTGGCTACCGATTGAAGACAGCAAGGCAGGCTTGCTGGTGATGACCACCGACCCCGAGCATGTGAAAAGTTCGCGGATTGTGGAGAATATTTTCCCCAAGCTGAAACCGGTCTACAAGGTTTGTACGGGTCGCGATTTCACCATGACCCTGAATCAGTTCTTCGGTGAGGACGGCATGACTTCCGAAGATATCGGCGACCTGCTGTCGACGATGGATGATGAGGGTGAGGCCGGCGAAATAGGTTCAGATGAAGTATCCGCAGCGGCGGATAACGAGCTCGTCAAATTGGTGAACAAGATCATTGTTGATGCCTATAACCAGGGCGCATCCGATATTCACATCGAGCCCATGCCCGGCAAGGGCAAGACCGGCGTGCGCTTCCGCAAGGATGGCACGCTTGCCAACTACATCGAGGTTCCCGCCAGCTATCGCAGTGCCCTGACGGCGCGCTTGAAGATCATGTGCGATCTCGATATTTCCGAAAAGCGCAAACCGCAGGACGGCAAGATCAAGTTCAAGAAATACGGGCCGCTGGATATCGAATTGCGTGTGGCCACCATCCCCACTGCAGGCGGCGTGGAAGACGTGGTGATGCGTATTCTTGCGGCAGGTGAGCCGATTCCGCTGGACAAGCTGGGCCTCACCAGCAAGAACAAGGACAACCTGGTCAAGGCAGTGTCCAAGCCCTATGGCTTGTTCTTCGTCTGCGGCCCGACCGGTTCCGGCAAGACGACCACGCTGCACTCGGTGTTGGGCTCGCTCAATACCCCGGACACCAAGATCTGGACCGCCGAAGATCCGGTGGAGATCACGCAAAAGGGTTTGCGTCAGGTGCAGGTCAACCGCAAGGTGATCGATTTTCCGACGGTGATGAAGGCTTTCCTGCGCGCAGACCCGGACATCATCATGGTCGGCGAGATGCGCGATGCCGAGACCACGCACATCGGCATCGAGGCTTCGCTTACCGGCCATCTGGTGTTTGCCACGCTGCACACCAATTCAGCACCCGAGGCGATCACCCGCCTGCTCGACATGGGCATGGATCCATTCAACTTTGCCGATGCGCTGATCGGTATCCTCGCGCAGCGTTTGGCCAAGCGCCTGTGCAAATGCAAAGAGGCCTACACGCCGGACGCAGAAGAACTCAAGCAGTTCATGAATGAATACACCAACGACTTGCGCCAGACCGAGCCGTGGAAAAAGGATCCGCAGGGCGAAGCGAAAAAATTGTATGACTATTGGCTCAAGGAGTATGGCAAGGACGGCAAGCTCACGTTCTTCCGTGCCAAAGGCTGCGATACCTGTGGCGGCACGGGCTATAAAGGTCGCGTCGGCCTGCATGAATTGATGGTGGCGAGCGAAGCGGTAAAAAAGCAGGTTCAGGAAAAAGCGCGCGTTGCCGATATTTTTGTCAAATCCGTCGAGGAAGGCATGACCACGCTGAAGATGGATGGCATGGAGAAGGTGATGATGGGGGTTACCGACATGAAACAGGTGAGGGCAGTCGCGATTAAATGACCGCGCACGCCGACACCACTGCGATCAGCCACCGCTTTGCCGCATTGCACAGCGGTGCGCCGCAGGAACGTTTATTCACTTCGCTCGAATACCTCAATCAGGTCGGAGTGGCTTTGTCGCAGGAGCGCGATATCAATCGTTTGCTGGAAACGATTCTCAGCGCCGCCAAAAATATTACCAATGCCGATGGCGGCACCTTGTATCGCCTGCTTGACGACAAGCTCAAGTTCGAGATCGTGCTCAATGACAGTCTCGGTATCAAAATGGGCGGCGCCAGCGGCACGCCCGTCCCCTTCTATCCCATTCCGTTGCACCAGGCCGACGGCACGGCGAACAACTCGATGATTGCAGCCTACGCCGCACTCCACGCCGAGAGCGTGAATATTGCGGACGCGTATATCGCCGACGGCTTTGATTTTTCCGGTACGCGCAACTTCGATAAGAAAACCGGCTATCGCTCGACCTCGTTTCTGACCATCCCCATGCAGAATCATGAGGGTGAGATTATCGGCGTGCTGCAGTTGCTGAATGCGCATGATGCCGATGGCAAGGTGGTGCCGTTTACCGTAGAGGACCAGCGTCTCGCCGAATCGCTGGCGTCGCAGGCTGCCATCGCGCTCACCAATCGTATGCTGATTACACAACTCGAGACGCTGTTCGAGTCGTTGATAGAA
>JANMXS010000151.1:0-17114 GCA_031394335.1 Burkholderiales bacterium | reverse complement strand
ATTTGCGCCTCGAGACGCGCGATCTCGATCGACTTCTGCATCAGTTCCGAGGCGGAAACCGAATTCGGTGACCCCGCCGGTTGCTGATTCATTTCACCCTGCAAGACCTTGGCATCGGACTTGGCCTGGGTCATCAGGGTTTTCATTTCCTGTTCCAGCTGCCTGACGCGCTCTTGTGCTTGTTTTTCATTTTTTGCCGCCGACTGGTCAACCGCCGGCAACGGCGTCTTGGCGCGGCGCGCCTCGTCGGTATTGCCGCCACCATCGAGATTGGCCTGGGCGAGTGCATCGGCTTTTTGCGGACGGGTCTGCGATTTGGCATTGACCAGCACCACATCCATCACATTGTGCGGCGGCGTAAATGACCTCGGGTCAACACCCGCGAAGCCCACCCCGAGCGCGATCAGCATATGCAGGCCAAATGAGATACAAACGGCGGTCTGCATTGCGACGGAAACGGCGATGGCCTTTTGAATGCTCAGGAAAACCGGTGGAGGCGATACCGCCGCGATGGCATCCAATCGCGAATCGATGGCGGCAGCGACGCGGCGCTGCTGGTCAATCAAGGTCGGCAGCACTGGGGATAAACGCTCGAAACTATCGGCAAACAAACCATGGACAAATTTTACGGGCAAACCGCGCGGATGTCATGGATTCTCGGGGTTCGCTGCAGCATCCGGCGCCGCCTCTGGCGCCACTACCGATTCCATCAGGGTAAACGTACCGGAAATCGCCCAGTAATCGATCTCGCCCACCGCCACGCGCACCGGCGTCTTGCCCGGCAGGCCGGGGTTCTTGTCGAGCTTGACGATCAGCGGCAACGTGGTCGCGCGCACCAGCTCGTCGCGGATGATGCTGGCATCGAACTCCTTGATGCCCTCTTGTTCGAGATAACGCAGGCACCAGTAGCGTTCCAGCTCGCGCTGGATTTCCGCGTAGGCATCATAGGTCACATCGAACTTGCGGGTGATTTCGTTCAGTTCAGGCGAGCGCTTGGCGAACGGCGGCGCCTCGGTGCGCAGCAGGGCGATGATCTGGCGCTGATTGACCAGATCGACATAGCGCCGCAACGGCGAAGACGACCATGCATATTGCTTCACACCGAGCCCTTCATGCGGCGCGGCCTCGGTGGTCATGCGCGTTTTCTGGTTTTGCTGGGCGCGGTAAATGCCGGCGACATTATTGTCCGCCAGCAGCTTGCCCCATTCGCTGTTCACCAGGATCATGAACTCGGAAACCACCGTATCGACCGGGCTGCCGCGTTTGCGCGGAACGATCGCCACGCGGTCGTTGTTGAGCTCGAAATTGAAATCGAGACGATCCTGCTCGTTTTCATTTTTGCCACGACGCTGCCCCAGCACTTTGGCGAGGCGGTGCAGCAGGATCAGCTCGGCGCCGTGTTCACCCTTTGCTGATCCGCCGGCAATAGCGGCTTCATGAAAATACTGTTCCACCTCGCCGATGCGCAAATTGCGCGCGATGCGAACCTGTTCGATCACCGAACGGGTGGCCGTCAATTCAAACGCATTTTCGGCATTGACGGCGAAGGTGGCGTAGAACGACAGCGCCGCGCAAGTATGCCCCTCGGCCAAGGTGGCCAGCGCCACGGCGGCATCCGGCAACATGGTGATCTTGTTGCCGGGAAAATAGACCGTCGACATGCGCTGCGCCGACAGTTTTTCCAGCTCGCTGTCGCGGCCGAAAAGAAGCGCCGGGGCGGCGATGTGAATGCCGATTTCGACCGCGCCATCGGCTTGATGCGTCACCGAAAACGCATCGTCAATCTCGGTGGTGGTGGCGTCGTCGATGCTGAATGCCTGCACGGCGGCCAGCGGCAAATCAACGGGCGCCTTTGCATCGATCGCGCCCTGGTATTCGACACCGCGCGGAAAGTAGTCGGCCAGAAATTTACCGAGGTGATATTCGTGCGGCGCATTGGCACGATCCGGCCACGCACCCGCATTGAGAAACAATTTTGCCAGCGGCAAATTGGTTTCGGCCGCCGCCGCTTCCGTCGCCTTGACCAGCAGGGTATTGCGATCGGGCTTGTACAGCAACATCGATAAATGCGGACGCATTTCCTCGGGCATCACGCCGGACTTGAGCTGCTCAACCCAGCCGGCCATTTGCACGGCTTCGCGTTGTTTGCGCTCGATGCTGGCCAGCGCCGCCTTCAGGTTTTCTTCCGGCGCCGCCTGGTAGCGGCCCTTGCCGCGTTTGTAAAAATACATGGGGGCGGCGTGCAATCTGATCGCCACGCCGGCGGACTCTGCCGGCGTAGGCACGTGGCCGAAATACTCCTTGGCCAAGTCCTCACAGCCGAATTCACTGGGCCCGCACACTTCCCACAGAAAATCGGGTTCTATCTCCGCCGCAAATTTATCCGCTGCCGGCAGGAATTCACCCAGCGTGGTTTCAAAGCGCAGCAACACCTGGTTCGCCTTGATCTTGCTGCGCTTGCCGGAAATCGCCTCCACCTGCAACGACGTGCCGATGTCTGACATCACATGCCCGACTTTGAAACCGCCGTCTTCTTCGTAAAAAACATTCATGAACTGGAAGGGAAAAGTACTTAAAGCCGAATTGAAGCCAACACACAGGCGGGAGGCCGGATTATACCGGGCGCGTCGTGCATAATCCTCCAGGCTAACCGGGCAAACCAGGAATTCCGCAATGAATACGCAATATAAAAACGGCATCGCCACCGCACCGCATCACGAAGCCGCTAAAACCGCCGCACGCATCATGCAGGAAGGCGGTAACGCCATCGACGCCATGGTCGGCGCCGCCGCCACTATCGCCGCCGTTTACCCACACATGACCGCCATCGGCGGCGACGCGTTCTGGTTAATCAGTGAACCGGGCAAGGCGCCCATCGCCATCGATGCCTGCGGCGCAGCGGCGGGCAAGGCGAGTATTGACTGGTACACCGCAGCCGGCTTGAAGGCGATTCCGATTCGCGGCCCATTGGCTGCCAACACGGTTGCCGGCACCGTGTCGGGTTGGGAGGCCGCGCTGACGATCTCGAAATCCTGGGGCAGCAAGCTGCCGCTCAGCGCAATTCTGGAAGACTCAATTCGTCATGCGCGCGAAGGCATCGTGGTCACCAACAGCCAGTTCGCAAGCACCTCCGGCAAGGCCGCCGAATTGAAAGCGCAACCCGGATTCGCCGAGACGTTTCTGGTCAATGGCGAAGCGCCCAAGGCGGGCGTGAATTTCAAAATGCCGCGCCTGGCGAGCACGCTGGAGCACCTTGCGCGCAAAGGGCTGGCCGACTACTACAAGGGCGAACTGGCCGACAGCATTGCGCGCGACCTGGGCAAGGTGGGCAGCCCGATCTCGTTCGATGACCTGAAAAAACACGAGGCGCTGTATCGCGAGCCGCTGGAGCGCAAGCATTCGAAAGGTACGCTGTACAACATGACGCCGCCGACGCAGGGTGTGGTGTCCCTGCTGATCCTCGCCATCCTCGATCGCCTCTCGCTGAAAGGCCTCAATCCGGTCGGCGCGGATTATGTGCACCTCTGTGTGGAAGCGACCAAGCAGGCGTTTTCGGTGCGCGATAAGTACGTGACTGATCCGGCGCATATGACGGTGCACCCGCAATCGCTGCTGGATGACGATATCGTCGCCGCCCTCGCCGCCAAGATCAGCCGCAGCAAGGCCGCACCCTGGGGCAAGCAACTGACGCCCGGCGATACCGTATGGATGGGCACCATCGACAAACAGGGCCGTGCGGTTTCGTTCATTCAATCGATTTATCACGAGTTCGGTTCCGGCGTGGTGCTGGCCGAGTCCGGCATCAATTGGCAAAACCGCGGCGCCAGCTTTTCCCTGGACCCGCGCGCCCTGCTGGCACTGAAGCCCGGCAAGAAACCGTTCCACACGCTCAACCCGGCGCTGATGCGCTTCACCGATGGCCGCACCATGCCTTACGGCACCATGGGGGGTGATGGTCAACCGCAAACGCAGTGCGCTGTATTCACGCGCATCGCCGAATTCGGCATGAGCCCGCAGGACGCGATCGACGCGCCGCGCTGGCTGCTGGGCCGCACCTGGGGCACGCCGTCAGATTCATTGAAGGTCGAGAAACGTTTCGATCAGGCGGTGTTCAATGAACTGCATGATCGCGGCCACGATATCGAATGGCTGGGCGAATGGGATGAGAGCGTCGGCCATGCCGGTGCACTCATCCATGCGCTGGATGGCACGCTGATCGGCGGTTATGACCAGCGCAGCGATGGCGCGGTGGTCGGCTACTGATTGCCGATAAAAATACGTAGAACGCCATTTGGCGCGGTGTTTCGAGCATTTTTGCTCTAAACGCCGCGCCAATGCTAGGGTTTGGCGTCTGGAAACTTCTCGACACCCTTAAATTCCGTCATTCCGGCGAAGGCCGGAATCCAGTCCTTCCTATATTCAAACACGTGGAGGGACTGGGTCCCGGCCTTTCGATGGAGACCTCATTCGGGGCACCGGGACAACGCGGTTTTCAGAAGTTGCGTTTTCCGTTTGTAGCGCCGTCTGCGCCAGCAAATTTCAACAACGCCGCAATCTGCTGCGGAAACGATTTCAATTCATGATCGCCGCCCTCGATGACGATCTGCGCCGCGCCAGCGTAATAGCGAACGGCATCGCGATAGTCGAGCACTTCGTCGCCCGTTTCCACCACCAGCAAATAACGTTCGGGGCGCGTGATCTGCGCGACGAAACGCTTGCGCAGCGCACACACATGCGCGTCGGTGAATGGAAAGACTTCGCCGGTATACAAATTGGTTTGCGGCCCCAGATATTGGGCGAGGGTATCGAAGGGGCGAATCGAGGGATTGAGCAGCACCGCGCGACAGCCGATTTTTTCAGCAAGCACTACCGCATAAAATCCGCCCAGTGAACTGCCGACAATCGTAAGCTCATCCACCGCTACACCCGTACAACATTGTTCGAGCTGGCCAAGTGCGACCTCGGGATCAAAGCTCAGATCAGGGGCGAGGTAATTAACGTCTGGCGAATGTTGGCGAAGATAGTCGCGCAACTGCGTGGCCTTGCGCGAGCGCGACGAGCTTTTGAAGCCGTGCGCATAGACGAGGGTTCGCATCAAAATCTGTGGCGGTAGTTTGGATCAGGGCCGGGGAAGGAATGTGCCAAAAATGCAATGCCGGGAGTGCCGGTCAGCTTGCGCGGAGAATGTGGAACTCATGTCCACATTCTCCGTGCCGCCTTTATGTGCCGTCATGCTGACGCCGACGACAATCTTCTCCTCCTCGCAATCGTTGCGCCAACTGCCGCGCTTCGCTCAAGTAAGACCGAAGCATACGAGCTTGTCAATGTGGAATCACGCTGCGGTGCAGCATGCCCACCGCGCCCTGCGTTGCGATCAGGATCAAATCAGCCAACGCGCTTGGTCAGCGCGTCGAGAATCTTGCCGTGCACGCCACCGAAACCGCCATTGCTCATGACCAGGACGTGATCGTTCGGCCTGGCCATCGCGGCAATCGTTTTCACCATGGCATCGAGATCATTGAAGATCCCGGTCTTGGTGCCGATCGGCTCAAAGGTTTTGGCGGCGTCCCAGCCCAGGTTATTCGCGTAGACGAACACCACATCGGCGTTCGATAGTGAACCCGGCAGCGCGCTGTTCATCGCGCCCAGTTTCATGGTGTTGGTACGCGGCTCGATGATGGCGATGATGCGTTCATTGCCGACCTTGCTGCGCAGTCCTGACACCGTAGTCGCAATTGCGGTGGGATGGTGGGCAAAATCGTCATAGACGGTGATGTCGTTAACGGTGCCGCGCACTTCCATGCGTCGCGCCACGCCGGAAAACTGGTTGAGTGCTTCAATCGAAATTTTCGTCGGCACCCCGGCATGGCGTGCCGCCGCGATCGCCGCCAGCGCATTCATGGTGTTGTGCGTGCCGCTCTGGTCCCAGCTCACCTCGCCCTTGGCCACGCCGTTGAGGCGCACCTCGAACTGGCCTTCGCGCGCGCCGCGCTTGAAATCCCAGGCGTGGCCGGGGCCGAATTTCTCGATCGGCGTCCACACACCCTTGGCGATCGCGATGTCCAGGTGCGCATCACTTCCGTTGGCCACCAGCAGGCCATTGGCCGGCACGGTGCGCACCAGATGGTGAAACTGGGTTTCGATTGCCTCAACCGTCGGGAAAATATCGGCATGATCGAATTCCAGATTGTTCAAGATCGCGGTGCGTGGCCGGTAGTGAACAAACTTGGAGCGCTTGTCGAAAAACGCGGTGTCGTATTCATCGGCTTCAATGACAAAAAACGGCGAATCACCGATCGGCGAGCGCGCCGAGATGCCGAAATTTTTGGGCACACCACCAATCAGGAAGCCGGGGCCGATACCGGCGTAATCGAGAATCCACGCCAGCATCGCGGTCGTGCTGGTCTTGCCGTGGGTGCCGGCGACTGCCAATACCCATTTGCCGTAAAGCAGGTTTTCGCCCAGCCATTGCGGCCCGGAGATATAGGGCAGGCCGCGATTGAGAATTTCCTCTATTACCGGTTTGCCGCGCGTCATGGCATTGCCGACCACGTAGAGATCAGCTTTGAAAGTGTCAAGCTGCGCGGCGTCGAAGCCCTCGTGCAGGCCGATGCCGAGCGCTTCCAGCTGCGTGGACATGGGCGGATAGACATTGGCATCGCAGCCGGTCACCATGTGGCCCGCCTCCTTGGCGAGTGCCGCAATGCCGCCCATGAAGGTGCCGCAGATACCGAGAATATGAATGTGCATGTTATAAAGCCGCTAAGCGTTTGGCGTAACTCGTGGATGCAATTTGCTGCGTTTGCATCGCCATTTGAGGCCGCCGTATTTTCGCACCAAACCAGGCATCAAATGACGCTTCGCTGACCGATAAAAGGAAATCATCAACATGAGCTGGCGCGGCCTGTCTGGTCTATCGTTCCGGGAATGGTTCTGGCTTGCGGGGCCCTGGGTGCTGGGACTCGCGGCGGTGATCATGGTCATCACCTATTTTTGGCAGCCTGCCCCGCCCCGCTCGATCGTGATGGCGACCGGCCCCGAAGGTGGCGCCGCACAACGCTATGGCGAGCGTTATCAAGCCGCGTTGGCCAAGCGCGGCATTCGTGTTGAATTGAAATCCACCAGCGGCGCACTCGAGAACCGCGCCAAGCTGCTAGATGACGATGCCAAGGTGGCGGTCGCCTTTGTACAGAGCGGTGGCGCCAGCGCCGCCGATGCGGACTGGCTGTCGGCCATCGCCGGGGTGTATCCGGAGCCGCTTTGGGTGTTTTATCGCCTGCCCAGGCCAATGATCCAGGCCAGCGACCTTGCCGGCAAGAAAATAGCCATCGGTGCGCTGGGTAGCGGCACGCGCCGTGTTGCCATCGACCTGTTTGCGGCTTATGGCGTCGACCTGGAGGCGCAGCCGCATCTCGACATCACCGGTCGCGCCGGTGCGGCGGCGCTGATGTCAGGCGCGGTGGATGCCATGGTGCTGGTCTCGGGCGAAGATTCGGTCGTGGTACAGGCCTTGCTGCGCGCGCCGGGCGTACGCTTGCTTGCCTTCCCGCAATCGGTCGCGCTGAGCCGCCGCTTCCCCAATCTGAACACCGTAACGCTTAGCCCAGGCGTGATTGACTTGGCCAAGAATCTGCCGCCACAGGAGGTGCCGCTGATCGCCGCCACCTCACAACTGATGGTGCGCAGCGATCTGCACCCGGCACTGGTGCAGTTGTTTGCCGAGGCCGCCAAGGAGATCCACGGCGGCAGCGGCTGGTTTCACAAAGCCGGCGATTTTCCGACGCTGAAGGGCACCGATGTGCCGGTCAATGCGGATGCCGAGCGCTACTTCACCACCGGCGCAACTTTCCTGCACAGCCATCTGCCGTTCTGGTTTGCAGTATGGGTGGAGCGCGCCGTGCTGATCCTGGTGCCGCTGCTGGCGATCGGCATCCCGGCCGCACGGGTGTTGCCGGTGGTCTACAGCTGGCGCATGCGCTCAAGGGTGTACCGCTGGTACGCCGAGGTGCGACAGATTGAAAATGAAATGACGCTTGCGCCGCCGTCCGCCACTGCGGTCCCGGCCATCATCGCCAAGCTCGACCAGATCGAGCAGCGCGTCGACAATATCCGCTTGCCGCTGTCGTTTGCGCGCGAGCTTTACGACTTGAAGGAGCACATCGAATTCGTGCGCCGCAAACTCGCCGCGATCCGGGGCTAGGCCTTGAAGATGAAATAAACTGCGCCCATCAGGCACAGGCCCGCCCACAGATAATTCCAGGTCAGGCGTTCGCCCATGTAAAAAACGGCGAAGGGCACGAACACCGACAAGGTGATCACTTCCTGCAAGATCTTGAGTTGCCCAAGATTCATCGCCGTGTGACCAATGCGATTCGCGGGCACTTGCAACAGATATTCAAACAGCGCAATTCCCCAGCTCAGCAATGCCGCGATGTACCAGGGCTTGTCAGACAGGTTCTTCAGGTGCGCATACCAGGCGAAGGTCATGAACACATTGCTGGCGGCGAGCAGGGCAATGGCGGAGACCACCGGCGAGCCCGGCCATGTGGTCATGCGGCGATTCCCAAGCTGTGTAAATAGTCATCGTAACTGCCGTGATAATCGCGCACGCCTTCGGCAGTGATCTCGATAATGCGGGTCGCCAGTGAGGACACGAATTCACGGTCGTGCGAGACGAAAATCAAGGTGCCCTTGAATTTCTCGAGCGCGGTGTTGAGCGACTCGATCGATTCCATGTCCATATGGTTGGTTGGCTCATCCATCAGCAGCACATTGGTACGGCTGAGCATGAGCTTGCCGAACAGCATGCGGCCTTCCTCACCGCCCGAAATCACGGTGCAGCTTTTCTTGATGTCATCGCTGGAGAAAAGCAAGCGTCCCAGCGTGCCGCGAATCGCCTGCTCATCTTCGGCCTGGGTGCGCCACTGGTTCATCCAGTCGAACAGATTTTCATCGCGCGCAAATTCGGCGGCGTGATCCTGCGCGAAGTAACCAATCTTGGCCTTCTCTGCCCATTTGATATTGCCGAAGTTGGGCTTCAGATCACCGGCCAGCATGCGTAGCAAGGTGGTCTTGCCGATGCCATTGGGGCCAATGATGGCGATTTTTTCGCCGGCCTCGATCATCAGGTTGAGATTGGCAAACAAGGGCTGGTCGGCGCCGTCGAATTGCTTCTTGAGCTTTTCAACTTCGACGGCAAGACGATGCAGCTTTTCCTTTTCATCAAACTCGAAGCGGATGAAAGGATATTGCCGCGAGGACGGTTTCACCTCGATCGCCTCGGCCTTGATTTTCTCGATCTGCTTGACGCGTGAGGTGGCCTGACGCGCCTTCGATTTATTGGCAGAGAAGCGGCGCACAAAATCCTGCAGATCGGTGATGCGCTCCTTGGCCTTGGCGTTCGAAGACAGCATTTTTTCGCGCGCCTGGGTCGAGGCCAGCATGTAATCATCGTAATTGCCGGGGTAGAGCGTGATCTTGCCGTAATCGACGTCGGCCATATGCGTGCACACCGAATTCAAAAAATGTCGGTCATGCGAAATGATGATCATGGTCGATTGGCGGGCGTTCAGAATATCTTCCAGCCAGCGGATGGTATTGATATCAAGGTTATTGGTCGGCTCGTCGAGCAGCAGGATATCGGGGTCCGAGAACAGCGCCTGCGCCAGCAGCACGCGCAGCTTGAGGCCGGGCGCGATCGCGCTCATCGGCCCCTGATGGTGTTCGATGGGGATGCCGGAGCCGAGCAGCAATTCGCCGGCGCGCGCTTCAGCCGAATAACCATCATATTCGGCAACCTTGGCTTCGAGGTCGGCGGCGCGCATGTAATCGTCTTCGGTAGCCTCGGCATTGGCGTAAATCGCATCGCGCTCGTGAATCGCCGCCCACAATTCGGTGTGGCCCATCATCACCACATCGAGCACCCGCACATCCTCAAAAGCGAACTGATCCTGACGCAACTTGCCGAGGCGCTCGTGACGCTCCTTGGCAACCTCTCCGCTGGAGGGCTCCAGATCGCCGCCGAGGATTTTCATGAAGGTCGATTTGCCGCAGCCGTTGGCGCCAATCAGGCCGTAGCGATTGCCGTCACCAAATTTGACAGAAACGTTTTCAAACAGGGGCTTAGCCCCGAATTGCATGGTGATATTGGTGGTAATTAACAAAGCTTGCCCTTAATAGTGCGCCTGCAGAATTGCCCGTCAGTTTATCATTCGTCCCCCGACTCACCGTCATAAATCGGGCGGATAGTCGGCCTGAACAAACAGGGTAAACTTTGAGGTCTTGCAACCCCCGTTTCTGCCCTCAGCTAGCTATTTCTTTTCAGGAGAGGCGAGCATCCGGACACCGTCCGGCGGCTCGATTCAACAAGTATGGTTCCACATCTCACGACATCCCTGACCGGTCCGCTACTCGATCTCGAGAAAAAAATTCTCGATTCCATGCCCGAAATCGAACGCTGGTTTCGCAATCAGTGGGTGGAAAATACCCTGCCGTTCTATACCTCGGTCGATTTGCGCAATGCCGGCTTCAAGCTGGCCCCGGTGGACACCAACCTGTTCCCCGGCGGTTTCAACAATCTGAATCCGGAATTTTTGCCGTTATGCGTGCACGCCGCCATGTCGGCGGTGCAAAAAATTTGCCCGGACAAGCAGCGTTTTCTGCTGATCCCGGAAAACCATACGCGCAACCTGTTTTATCTCACCAATGTGGCAGCGATACAGAAGATCCTGATCAGCGCGGGTCTTGAGGTGCGCATAGGTTCGCTGTTGCCCGAGATCACCGCGCCGACCACGCTCGATTTGCCGAACGGCGAAAAACTGGTGCTGGAGCCGATCGTGCGCAAGGGCAATCGTTTGATGCTGGAAGGATTCGACGCCTGTGCGATTTTGCTCAATAACGACCTATCCGCCGGGGTGCCGAAGATTCTGCAAGGCCTTGAACAGCCGGTCGTGCCGCCGCTGTATGCGGGTTGGACGACGCGACGCAAGACGCTGCATTTTCATGCCTACGACCGGGTCGCGGAAAATTTCGCCAAAATCATCGGCATTGATCCCTGGCTGATCAACCCCGTGTTCAGCCAATGCGGCAAGGTGAATTTCAGCGTGCAGGAAGGGGAGGAGTGCCTCGCAGCCAATGTCGATGCGGTGCTCAAGGAAGTGCAGGCAAAATACAATCAATACGGTATCAAGGAAAAGCCTTTTGTCATCGTCAAGGCCGACGCAGGCACCTACGGCATGGGGATTCTTACGGCGCGTTCGGCTGACGATGTGCGCGGCCTGAACCGCAAGGAACGCAACAAGATGTCAGTGGTAAAAGAGGGTCTGGAGGTGAATGAAGTCATCATCCAGGAAGGCGTCTATACCTTTGAAAACGTCAATGGCGCCGTCGCTGAGCCAGTGGTGTACATGATTGATCAATATGTAGTAGGTGGTTTTTATCGCGTCAACACCGATCGCGGTATCGATGAGAACCTGAACTCGCGCGGCATGAGTTTCGTACCGCTGGCCTTCGAAACGGATTGCCATACGCCCGACTGTTCGGGCATGCCGGACGCGCCGCCCAACCGCTTTTACACCTACGGGGTGGTGGCGCGGCTGGCGATGCTGGCGGCTGCCAAGGAGCTGGAAAAGCTGGCCGCAGTGGTTGATGTCGAAGCTATCGCCACGCCGGCCACGGCAATGGCGGCGGAATAAGCCGGGCCCGCATGAAAATCGCTTTTATTGTCGACCCCCTTGCGGGCCTCAAGGCCCACAAGGACTCATCCATTTTCATGATGCGCGAGGCGAGCAGGCGCGGCCATCAGGTTTTTGCGTTTGAAGCCGGGCAGCTGGCGATGGTTCCGCAGTCCACTGGAAATTCAGTAGTGCTGGCTGGTGCCGCCGAATTATCTATCACCGCAGATAACCACGATTGGTACAAGGTGGTTGCCGAAAAGGAAATGGCGCTAACCGGGTTTGATGCGGTGCTGATGCGCAAGGATCCGCCTTTCGACCAGGCTTTTCTGTATGCCACGTTGCTGCTCAGCGCCGCCGAGGCGCAGGGCGCGCGCATCATCAACCGGCCTGCGGCACTACGCGATTACAACGAAAAGCTGGCGATCACCCGATTCCCGCAATTCGTGTCGCCAACCCTGGTGACGCAGGAGATGGCGCGGATCCACGCTTTCATCGAGCTGCACGGCGATGTGATCGTGAAAAAACTCGATGGCATGGGCGGCACTTCCATTTTCCGCGTGCGTACCGATGACGCCAATCGCAATGCCATTATCGAGGTGCAGACGCGGGATGGGCAGGAGACGGTGATGGCACAACGTTACATCCCGGCCATTGCACAAGGCGACAAGCGGGTATTGGTGATTGACGGCAAGCCCGCACCGTTTGCGCTTGCGCGAATCCCCAAGGCGGGCGAAACGCGCGGCAATCTGGCCGCGGGCGGTCGCGGCGTTGCGCAGCCGCTATCGGCCCGCGATCGTGAAATTGCCGAAACCTTGGGCCCGCAGCTCAGGGCAGACGGCTTGACCGTCGTCGGGCTCGATATCATCGGCGACTATCTGACCGAGGTAAACGTCACCTCGCCGACCTGCATGGTTGAAATCTTCGAACAGAAGGGCTTCAATACCGCCGCGATGGTGATGGACGCCATCGGCACGTAGATTCGCATCGCTTCAGGCGATGGTTATTCGATCGAAATCGACCCCGCGCTCAAGGAAGTCGCCTAGCATGACTTTTTTAGCGCTGCCATGATCGGGGTGATATATATCGATGCCGCGACCCTTCTGCGCAAGGCCTGATGGCACGATCAAGGACTCAGGAATTTGCAGCGCCTCCATGGGCGGCAGGCGAAAGCCTTGCGTGTAGCTGGCAATGCCGCGACCTGCGGCATCACTGGCACGCACTGCGGTTGCCTCCGGTTTGCCGGGCAGCATGGCAATGGTGACGGTAATATTGCCTTCGGTTTCTTCGACAATTTCGCGAATCACGCCGAGATAAAACGCGCCGCGTTTATTGACCTTCATGCCAATCAATTTACCAATCGCGACCCCGCGCGGCGAGTTGGTGGGCCGCATCACGCGGAATGCGCCACGGCTTTCATCAATGATTCGCCAGGTTTCCGTGCCGTAATTGAAGTCGGCATATCTGGCACGAATGGTTGCTTCCGAGACCTTGCCGAACATGGCAATGTCGCTCAACTCCTGGCGGGTGAGTTCGCGATTGACGCCGGGCTGCTCGAACATATTGCCGGACAGGATGAAATGCGTTTCGGTGATCCCGAATGCCAGAATGGCGTCCTGCTCCTCCGGCACGACGGCGGGCACGCGAGCGGTGCCGCCTTCACACCATAGATGATGAAGACGCAACAGCTGGTCGCGCGCATCGTTCGCGGTCCATTCGGCGGGCAGATCCATCGTGCCTGGCTCACCGCCCTCGGCGAGCTTCTTGATACGACGGCGCAGCGATCGTGACAATTCGCCGACGTCGAGCACGCGCGTATGTTCACTCAGTGCCGCCGGCGGCGGAAAGCCTGCACCTGCGTTGGCGAGCAGGTCAACAGCGCAGACCGGTGCCGAGCCGCTGCCGGATTGGGCCAGGGGCACATCGCGCGAAACCGTCACCTTATGTCCGAAACGCTTGAGGACCGCATCGACGAAATCAATCTGCCTGGGCATCAGCTCGTGGATATTGCCCAACTGGCCGAACAACACCGCAGTGTAGGCCTGCAGGATGCTGGAGTTGCCATCGATCGAGCCAACGGAATCTTTGACCCGTTTCTCGGTCAATCCACGCGACTCGGCCTCCAGCCACTGCAGATGCAGTCGCATCCACAGCGCAGAATCGAAACGTCGATAGATAAAACCCGCGATCAGCATTTGCAAGCCAATGTAGCGGATGATGCGCTGAATGATCAGCGCGGCATGATCGCCAAGTTCGGCAGAGGCGCTCGCGGCGTCCTGCCAGCAACGCCGATAGCCCGCTTCCATTTCTGCAATGAGATTGCGCGAAACATTCCATGCGGCGTATTCAGTGGTCGTCAGGGGAACGGTTTTGCCGGCATAGCGGGAACGTTGCTCGGCGAGCAAAAAAGCCGATTTATCGCGCATCAATTCAACGCAGGTCAAGCGTTCGACCGGGGCAATGTCCCCGGCGCGATTGAATATACGCAAGGCGTCGAGCACGATCTGCTGCGCCTGCGGGACATTGGTGAGCGGAATGGACTTCAGCCATTCCTTGCAGGTACGGGCGTCGGCAAAGAACATCGAACCCGGTTTGGATGGCGCTGCGGTCTGTAAAGCCATGACAACTCCTTTTGTAGCTCCCGGTGGCTAAGGCCTGTGCACTGCGTCCTTGAAGATTGCATGACAACTCAGACGTTATTGTTTAGTGCGCGGCGAACTGCGCTAACCCATTCTACGTGGGCATCGGCGTTGCGGATTCCCTGCTCACCGGCAAGTTTATCAATTTGCGGCGGCAGCGCAACGCCAGCCGCCCAAATCGGCTTGGGAAAAGCCGGATCGGTGATGAACCGCGGGATGACGTGCCAGTGCAGATGCGGCGTCATATTGCCGAGGCTGGCGAGGTTGATTTTCTCCGGCTTCAAGCTGGCTCGCAGTGCGGCTTCGACACAAAACACGGCGGCCATGAATACCTGGCGGTCGGCCTCGACAAGATCACTCATTTCCTTGATGTGATCGTTCCAGATCACGCGGCAAAAGCCTGGGTAGCTGTCGCTTTCGCCACCGGTGACGCGCACCACACGATAGTGGTGACCGCGATACAGCACTTCACCACCGTCGGATTGGCACAGCTCGCAAAGGTCGGATTTCATCTGATTGTCCGCCCTCCGTTGTTCGGTTCCATTATAGAAGCACGCGCTCGATGCCGCCGTTATTCGCCTTCGCGACGTAATCGGCCATCCAGTTCTGGCCGAGCACATGTTTGGCAATTTCGACCACGATGTAGTCGGCAGTAGTACCAGAATCATTGTTGAAGCGCGACAGCCCTTGAAGGCACGACGGGCACGAGGTCAGCACCTTGACCTCTCCTTTGAATTCACCGCCCGCTTGCCCAGACTCCAGCACTGGCGCGGCTCGCAGCCGATCGGCCCCCTTGCGCATTTCTTCTTCCTTGCGAAAGCGGACTTGGGTTGACACATCCGGCCGGGTAGCGGCCAGAGTCCCGGATTCGCCGCAGCAACGCTCATTTTGTTCAATCTTGCTGCCCATCAGTTCGCTGACCACCTTGAGCGGCGCATAGGTCTTCATCGGCGAATGGCAGGGGTCGTGATACATATAGCGGGTGCCGGTCACGCCCTCCAATCGCACACCCTTTTCAAGCAGGAATTCGTGGATATCGAGCAGGCGGCAGCCCGGGAAAATTTTCTCGAATTCATATTTTTGCAGCTGATCCATGCAGGTACCGCAACTGACCACCACGGTCTTGATATCGAGATAGTTGAGCGTGTTGGCGACACGATGAAACAGCACCCGGTTCTCGGTGGTGATGGCCTCGCCCTTGTCGGCATTGCCGGCCGCCGTTTGCGGATAGCCGCAGCATAGATAACCCGGCGGCAGCACGGTCTGTACGCCCACTTCGTAGAGCATCGCCTGAGTAGCGAGGCCAACTTGGCCAAACAGGCGTTCAGAGCCACAGCCAGGAAAATAGAACACCGCTTCGGCGTCAACCGTGGCTTTTTTCGGATCACGGATAATCGGCACCACCGTGTTGTCTTCAATATCGAGCAGGGCACGCGCCGTCTTTTTAGGCAGCCCGCCGGGCATCGGCTTGTTCATGAAGTGAATGACCTGCGCCTTGATGGCCGGCTTGCCCACGCTGGACGGCGGCTGGCGGGTCTGCTTCGCGATCGACAGCCCCGGCAGCAGCGATTTCCTGGCCAACGCATTGGCAAAGCGCTGCACCTTGTAGCCCCAATCGATCATCAGGGTTTTGACGACCTTGATGGTCAGCGGATCCTTGGCATTCAGGTAGAACATGGCGGCGGCGGTGCCGGGGTTGAATTTTTTCTTGCCCTGTTTGCGCAGCAGGTTGCGCATCGCCACCGAGACATTGCCGTAGTCGATATCAACCGGACAAGGGCTCTCGCATTTATGGCAGACGGTGCAGTGATCCGCGATATCGGAAAACTCGTCAAAGTGGCGTAGCGATACCCCGCGCCTCGTTTGCTCTTCGTATAAAAATGCTTCAATCAACAGCGAGGTACCGAGAATTTTGTTGCGCGGGCTGTAAAGGAGGTTGGCGCGCGGCACATGGGTGGCGCATACCGGTTTGCATTTGCCGCAGCGCAGGCAGTCCTTGATCGAATCGGCGATATTGCCGATCTCGCTTTGCTCAAGAATCAGCGATTCCGCACCCAGCAGCGAGAACGAAGGCGTGTAAGCGCGAGCCAGGTCCCCGCCTGGCAGCAGTTTGCCTTTATTGAAGCGCCCGTCGGGATCTATTTTCTGCTTGTAGTCAACAAACGGCGTGACCTCCGCGGCGGTGAGAAACTCGAATTTGGTAATGCCGATGCCGTGCTCGCCGGAAATTACGCCGTTGAGGCGTCGCGCAAATGCCATGATGCGCGCGACCGCTGCATTTGCTTCCTGCAGCATGTCGTAATCGTCGGAGTTGACAGGAATATTGGTGTGCACATTGCCGTCACCGGCGTGCATATGCAGCGCCACAAATACGCGGCTTTTCAGAATTTGCTGATGGGTAGCCGCAATCTTCGCATTGACGCGCTCAAAAATGCGCCCCGTAAAAATTTGTGCCAGCGGCTCGCGCAGCTCTTTTTTCCACGACACGCGCACTTGATACGTTTGCAGCAAATTGAAAATGGTCGCAGCACCATTTGATGCACCGCCAACGTCGGCACCAGCCCGCGCTGCAGAGTCGAGGCCGATGGCAGCAAGCTCGGCTTCAGCTCCGGCAACGGACTTCTCCAGATTCGCGAGTAGCCATGACCAGCGCTCGCGAACCTCGGCGAGACATTCATTGGCTTGCTCAATGCGCGCGCCAAAAATTTCATCTGAAGAAATATTTTCATCATCTGCATGCAGCGGCAAGCGGCTTTTTAACAAGTCCTGCAGGGCATCGACCAGGCGCAATTTGTTCTTTATC
>JANMXS010000150.1:0-7034 GCA_031394335.1 Burkholderiales bacterium | reverse complement strand
ATGACAACAAGATCAGTGGTCGAGGCTTACATGAACAAAATGTGCAGCGGCGATTTTCCCGGCGCCTTCGAAATGTTTCATCCAGACGGCAAATACACCATCATTGGCGATACGCCGGCGTCGAAGACTTACATCGGCGTCAAGGGCGTCCAGGAAGGATTGTTTCCGTTGCTGGCCGAAGGATTCACGGGCCCGCCGACGATCAAACTGCAGGAACTGATCATCGACGGCAATCGCGGCGTCGCCCTGGCGAGCGGTTCGGCACCGGCCAAATACGGCACCTACACCCAGAAGCACTATGCCTTCGTTTTTAAGGTTGAGAATGAGAAAGTGACGGAGCTGATCGAATTCATGGATCCCACCCAGCTTCATACCAAGGTGTTTGGGCAGCAGCTTTCTCCGATCCCGGCTTAGGTCCTGAAACATTTATAGATGCATCGTTCCAGTAATCCGCACGCCTGGAGGTTAGCACGTCATCGGTAAATCCTACGAGCTGAAGCTTCCACCGACCTTTGGATTCTCCGGGCTAAAATGTCACCATGCTGACTTTCTCTCAGTCCCAGTATATTGCTTGGGAACTACGCGCAGAGCCGATGCTAAGCGGATTGTTGGGTGACGTCGACGTATGAGCGGTAAAAAAATCATCATTATTGCCGGACCTAACGGCGCGGGCAAGACCACCTTTGCGCGTGCGTTTCTGCCGAAGGAGGCGGACTGTCCGCGTTTCATCAATGCGGATTTGATCGCGGCCGGTCTCTCGCCGTTTGCTCCCGAGGTAGAGGCAATCAAGGCCGGACGGCTGATGTTGCAGGAGATTGCAGCCTGTGTTGCCCGTGGGGAAAGTTTTTCATTTGAAACCACACTATCCGGCCTGGTGTATTTGAAACACATTGAGGCATGGCGAGTTGCGGGCTATCACGTCAGCCTTTTTTTTCTGAAGTTGCCTTCGCCAGAAATGGCGATTGCGCGGGTTGCCGAGCGAGTACGCCAAGGTGGGCACGATATTCCTGAGCCGGTGATTCGGCGACGGTTTGCCATCGGGCGGCAGAACTTCGAACGTCGCTATCAACGGGCAGTGGATGCATGGGCGCTGTATGACAACTCGGGTGAGGAGCCCGTATTGATTGAATGGGGAGAGCAATCATGACGCGGAAAGAAATCAACATGGCCAAGGACAAGGATTTGGTCACCTCACAGACTGCCATGCGGCGTGCCGCGCAGATGGCGCGTGAGCAAGCCATCCGCACGGATACGGCCATTGTCGTGACGCGGAACCAGCAGTTGGTACGCGTGACAGCGGAGGAGCTGCGCAGAAAAAAATAGCCGGTGAGCTTTGGGCCGATCCGTCGTCGGACACTCGGGTCTGCGTCGGCCTCAGTGGGAGTCGCTCGAACGGCTGAGACGTTTTCTGGTGCAGGTGCAGGATGTGTTGAGGCGCAGTAGCGGGATTTTCCCGCCATCATGGCCCAGCGGTGGCCGGCATTCCCGACACAGCTACTTCAGAAACATTACTGTTGGGAAATAAAAAACGGCACCCTGCGGGTGCCGTTTTAGTTTGTGGCTATTGATGTGCCTATTCCATCGCTTCGTACAATGGCAGCGTCAGGAACTCCGGATACTCGGGTGACAGCGACATCTTGTCGAAGATGACCGCGGCTTGTTCATAAGTCGCCGTGGCTTCACCGGCAGCACTGACGGTGGCTTTCACCTTGGCCAGTTCTTCGGCAATCATCGCACGCACCATGTCGGCGGTGACTTTGCGGCCATCGTCGAGCTTGCCCTTGGGGCTCACCACCCATTGCCACACTTGTGAGCGGCTGATTTCGGCGGTGGCGGCGTCTTCCATCAGATTGTGGATGGGTACGCAGCCGTTGCCGGTGAGCCATGAGCCGAGGTAGTGGATGCCGACGTTGATGTTGTTGCGCAGGCCGGTTTCGGTGATGGGTTGCTCAGGCTGGAAGTCGAGCCAGTTCTTCGGGCCGAAGCTGCCGCTGACCTGCTTGCCCCACTGGTTGGGCTTGTCGCCGAGTACCTTCTGAAATTCTTCTGCGGCGATGGAGACGAGGCCGGGGTGGGCCACCCAGCCGCCATCGAAGCCGTCGTTGGCATCGCGGGTCTTGTCATGGCGAATGCCGGCAAGGGCTTTTTCATTGGCGACCGGGTCACCCTTGATCGGGATCAGCGCGCTCATGCCGCCCATGGCGGGCGCACCGCGTTTGTGGCAGGCCTGCACCAGGGCCAGGGCGTAGCCGCGCATGAACGGCACTTCCATGGTGATGGCGCTGCGCTGCGCCAGGCAGAAATCCTTGTTCTTCTTGAACTTCTTGATGCACGAGAAAATGTAGTCCCAGCGACCGGCGTTGAGGCCGGCGCTGTGGTTGCGCAGTTCGTAGAGAATTTCTTCCATTTCAAAAGTGGCGAGAATGGTTTCGACCAGCACGGTGGCCTTGATGGTGCCCTGAGGCAGCCCGATGTGGTCTTGCGCCATGACGAAGATGTCGTTCCACAGCCGCGCTTCGAGATGCGATTCCATCTTCGGCAAGTAGAAGAAGGGGCCGGCGCCGCGCGCCACCTGTTCCCTGGCGTTATGGAAGAACACCAGGGCGAAATCGAAGATGCCGCCGCCAACGCGTTGACCATCCACCGTCACGTGTTTTTCATCCAGGTGCCAGCCACGGGGACGGATCTGCAGGGTGGCGATCTTGTCGTTGAGTTTGTATTCCTTGCCGGCTTCATTCTTGAAGCTCAACTCGCGACGAATGGCCTTGTACAGGTTCAGCTGGCCTTGAATCTGGTTGTCCCACTTCGGGCTGTTCGAGTCCTCGAAGTCGGCCATGTAGCTGTCAGCGCCGGAGTTGTAGGCGTTGATGATCATCTTGGCTTCAACGGGGCCGGTGATCTCGACGCGACGGTTTTCCAACGCCTTGGGCAACGGCGCGATCTTCCAGTCGCCTTCGCGGATATTCTTTGTTTCGGGCAGAAAGTCAGGCATTTCACCGGCATCAATCCGCGCCTGACGCTCGATGCGCTTTTTCAGCAGTTCCTGGCGACGTATTTCGAAGGCGCGGTGCAGCTTCGCGACCAGCGCCAGCGCGTCGTGCGTCAGGATTTGTTCGTAACCGGGTTTGATGGGCGCGTTAATTTGCACGCCGGCAGGCAGCTTGAGACTCATGGAATTCCTCGGAAAGGAGCAGCGAAAACGCCATTTTATAACGGAAGGGATTCCGCGATGGAGCGGTTCGACTCAGGAGAGCGTCTTGCCGTCCCAATAGCGGAATTGCCAGTCATCCGCGTCGCAGGCCAGGCAGTTGCCCGCCGTGTCCGACCAATCGCCCAGCACCCAGCGCTGGCAGACTTTGCCGTCGACGCGGTGTTCGTGGCGAGCGAGCCGGTGGGTATGGCCGTGGATCATGCGGGTCACGCCATGCTCGCGAAAGGCGGCGGCCACCGCGTCGTCGTTGGTGTCCATCAACGCCATGGATTTGTGCTGCTTTTCCACCGTGCTGCGTTGGCGCAATCCTTCAATCACGGAGATGCGCTCGGCCAGCGGACGGGACAGAAACTCGTTGCGCCACTGCGGCGCGCGAACCATGGCGCGAAAATTTTGATAATCGATGTCGTCGGTGCACAGCGTGTCGCCGTGCAGGAGCAGGGCGGGCTTGCCGGCGATATCACGGATCAGCGGTTCGACCATCAGGGTCGCGTCGCAGGCATTGGCGAAGTCATCGCCGACCAGAAAGTCGCGATTGCCGGCGAGGAATAAGACAGGGATTCCGGAATCCGCAACCGTTCGGATTGCAGCGCAGATGCGTGCATTGAACGGATCGCCCAGATGGTCGTCGCCGGCCCAGTATTCAAACAGGTCGCCGAGGATATACAGCGCGTCGGCCCGGACTGCAGGGCCGGCGAGAAAGCTCAGGAACAGGGCCGCTGCGGCGGGCCGCGACGGACAGAGGTGCAGGTCGGAGATTAAGTAAGTCGTCAATCCCGCTCAGACAAGTTCGGCGCGTTCGATCACGACGTCTGCCACCGGTACGTCGGCGTGGAAGCCGGATTTTCCGGTCTTGACCGATTTGATCTTGTCGACCACGTCCATGCCGTCAACGACACGACCGAATACACAATAGCCCCAGCCGTTGCCGGAAGACGCGGTGAAGTCGAGGAAAGTGCTATCAGCGACGTTGATGAAAAATTGTGCCGTGGCCGAGTGCGGGTCTGAAGTGCGGGCCATAGCCAATGTGCCGCGCTTGTTTTTCAGGCCTGCCTTGTGGCCGAGTTCGGCTTCATTTTCGATCGGCGTGCCCACTGCCTTTTGTTTCATGCCGGGTTCGAAACCGCCGCCCTGGATCATGAATCCGTCGATGACGCGATGGAAAACGGTATTGTCGTAATGTCCCGCCTTGACGTAGTCGATGAAGTTCTGCGCGGTTTTGGGCGTCTCAGCCGAGTTCAGTTCGATGGAAATGACGCCGTGGTTGGTGTGCAGCTTGATCATGTCGCGTTTCCTTGGAGGTTTACTTTTTTTCGGGGAGAAGTTTCACGGAGTCAATCGTGACTGGCGTGACAGGAACGTCCTGGGAACCGGTGGCTGTCTTGCCGATTTTTTGTACGATATCGAAGCCTTTGGTGACTTTGCCAAAAACCGCATAGCCTGCCCCCTGATCAAGAAATGCGTTATCGATCAGGTTAATGAAAAACTGCGACGTTGCCGAATCGGGATCGCTGGTGCGGGCCATGGCAATGGTGCCGGTCACGTTCTTCAGGCCATTCCCGGATTCATTGGGAATCGGCGCGCGCGTGTTCTTTTGTTTCATGCCCGCTTCGAAACCGCCGCCCTGGATCATGAATCCGTCGATCACGCGATGAAACAGCGTGCCATTGTAGAAGCCGCTCTTCGCATACTGGAGAAAGTTGTCGACCGACTTCGGTGCTTTTGCTGGATTGAGTTCGATGAGTATGGTGCCCTGGCTGGTTTTCATTTCCACCACCGGGTTGGCGGCGGATGCCGAGAGGGAGATCATAAAAACAGTGATGGCACAAAGTAGTTGTTTCATGTGAGTTCCTCTTGTAGGGATGGGTTCAGACAGCGCCTTCGCAAACTGGTTTGGTTTAATCGCGCTGAATGCATCAATATCGCCCGCAGCAGACGGAAGCGAACCGGCTTCTTCATCAGCTGCCGATCCGCTCCTGTTGAATCAGCCATTTTCCGTTTTGCTTGACCATCACCAGCTCCTTGTTGCTGGACGACTTGCGCGATGCGGAAATATAGTGCTGGCGGAATTTGACGAGGGCCTGATCGGGGCCATTGGCGTCAACGTTGAGACTGTCGACTGTGACCTGGATAGCAGCAGGTTTGCTTATGCGACTGCCACGCTCGGCTTCCCACTTTGCTCGCGATACACCGCCCGGTGTCTTGAAGTTTGGTGCGTAGTGCGACAGGTAACCCTTGATGTCCTTCGAAGACCACGCCGTCGCCCAACTATCGATGACCTTGGCGATTTCGTCGGCATCGGTTGATGCTGCTCCAGTTTTCTCAAGCTCAGATGTCGCGGGCGCCACGACGTGCTTGCCCTCGGGTACCGACGCAACCGGAGTGGGTTTCGAAGGTTCGGCAGCGACTGGCGCCGTCACTGTTGGCACGGTCGCCGCAGGACGTATTCCGCTCTGGGTGACACTCATCAGATCGCGTACCAGTGCCAGCTTGGTTTGTGCGCTGGAATTGGAAGCGTCGAGTTGCAACGCCTTGTCATAGGACTGGCTCGCCATGCGGGCATATATGTCGCCCAGATTTTCATGTGCAGTGGCATAGGAAGGATGGGTGCGAATAGCCATTTCCAGCGCCTGCCGGGCCTTGTCGTACTGCTTCTGCTGGGCGTAAATCACGGCCAAATTGTTATAGGGCTCCGCCAGTTCCGGGTAGTCCTCGTTCAGTTTGGTGAAAACGCCGACAGCATCCTGCGTTCGGTTCATATCGGTCAGGATCACGCCCTTCAGAAAACGTCCCTGAGCGTCGTTCGGATTTCCCAAGAGATATTTGTCGACCTGGTCGAGCGCCTCGGCATGTTGTCCCTGCTTCAGTGATTTCGTCGCATCCTGCAGCGAGTCAGCATGGACCGGCAACGCCATCAAGGCGACGTAGAACGCCAGGGCGGCAGCAACGGCGAAGGGACGGGAAGCGCGGCGTGCTGGCATGTTATATTGTCGACGCGGATGGAAGTTCAATCCGAGATTCTAACAAAGAAGCCAAGGCTGATTCCAACCACAACACCCGATTGGAAGAAAACCGTATCTCCCTGGGCTTTGTTCAAACCCCAGGGTGCGTTTCCATGCTGAAGCTCTTCAATTCCCTCGCCCGCGAAAAGCAGGACTTTGTGCCGATCGAAGCGGGCAAGGTACGCATGTATGTCTGCGGCATGACGGTGTACGACTACTGCCACCTCGGCCATGCCCGGGTCATGGTGGCGTTCGACATGGTGACACGCTGGCTGCGCGCCAGCGGATATGCGGTGAATTATGTCCGCAACATCACCGACATCGACGACAAGATCATCAAGCGTGCCGCCGAAAACGGCGAGACCATCCGCGCCCTGACCGACCGTTTCATTGCCGCCATGAACGAGGACGCCGCCGCGCTGGGTGTGCTCAAGCCCGACCAAGAGCCGCGCGCCACCGAATATGTGCCGCAGATGCTGGAGATGATCGGCGCGCTGGAAAAGAACCGCTACGCTTACGTCGCCGGCAATGGCGACGTTTGCTACCACGTGCGCCGCTTCAAGGGCTACGGCAAGTTGTCGGGCAAGTCGCTGGAAGACTTGCGCGCGGGTGAACGGGTTGATGTGATGGAGGGCAAGCAGGATCCACTGGATTTTGTGCTCTGGAAACATGCCAAGGCAGGCGAGCCGGCCGAGGCCCGCTGGGCGTCACACTGGGGCGAAGGCCGTCCCGGCTGGCACCTCGAATGTTCGGCGATGAGTTCGCAATTGCTCGGCAAACATTTCGACATTCATGGTGGTGGGCAGGATCTGCAATTTCCG
>JANMXS010000149.1:0-14273 GCA_031394335.1 Burkholderiales bacterium | reverse complement strand
ACCGTGGCCTGGCGCTCGGCGTGTTGGTGGGTGTCGGCCTGGTCGTTGGAGAAAGCGGTGTTCATGATGGGTCGAGTGGGCGCCAGCGGTGGAACCCAGGCGGGCTCGCCTTCGACTGTAGTGCATTGCCGCCGGCCCGAGTTCAAGGCAGCCTGCTTCAGCTCGCTTCCATGACGGATTTTAAAAAACTCCGGGTTCGTTCATGCTGCGGTGCGCTGAAGAATTGCTGCGCGCTACCCTGCTCCGTGATATTGCCCTGTGAAAAAAAACAGACGCGGTCGGCAAATTCGCGCGCAAATCCCATCTGGTGCGTGACCATGAGCATCGTGAGGTTGTGTTCCTTGCCCAAGCGGCGTATCACGTTCAGCACCTCCGCGCATAGCTCGGGATCGAGGGAGGATGTCACCTCGTCGAACAGCATTACTTTGGGCCGCATGGCCAAAGCCCTGGCAATGGCCACGCGCTGCTGCTGGCCGCCAGATAACTGGGACGGGTAGTGGCCCAGCTTGTCCGACAGGCCGACCATCGCCAACAGCTCGGAGGCGCGTTCGACCGCCTCCTTGCGCCGCAGTCCCAAGGCCCGCATTGGCGCTTCGATCGTGTTCTGCAACGCTGTCATGTGTGGGAACAGGTTGAAGTTCTGGAACACCATGCCGATCTTGCGGCGAACCTGTCGCTGATAGCGTTCGTTGGCAGGGACAAGCGCCCCGCGCACGTGCATATGTGTCAGGGGCTCGCCTTCGACTTCGATTAGTCCTTCGTCGATGTTTTCGAGTGTCATCAATACCCGCAGAAGGGTCGACTTGCCGGAGCCACTCGGTCCGATCAGGGCCACCTTCTCATTGGGCAGAATGTCCAGATCCAGGTGATCGAGTACGCATAGAGGTCCGTAGCGCTTGCTGACACCCCGGAAAGAAACGATAGGGGCCGTGGCGTTGGCCGCTGGTTCGGGATCTAATCGGGCCGTGGGCGTCTGATCCGTCATCGGTTGTCTGCTTTCGTCGAGTCAAGGGGCGTGGACGCGGATGCCCGGGCGGCTTTCATGGCAGCCTCAGTTTCGTCTCGAACTTGCGTACGCCCGCTGCGCAAGCGAGGCTGATGATCAGGAAGAAAAGGCCGGCCAGGGTGATTGGCTCCAGGTAGCGAAAGGATTGGGACCCGATGTTCTTTGCTTGCAACATCAGTTCGACCACCGTGATCGCTGAAAGCACCGGCGTATCCTTGAACATGGCAATCATATTGTTTCCAAGCGCGGGCACGATGGGGCGGATCATCTGCGGAAAGATGACCGAAAAATAAGCGTTGCGCGGGCTCAGGCTCAGTGCCTTGGCCGCTTCCCACTGCCCGAGCGGAACCGCGTTCAGCCCGGCACGATACGCTTCGGCGGTGTAACACGAGTAGTGCAGCGCAATCGCGAACGTGCCCGCTGCCAGTGCCGACAAGGTGATCCCATATTCTGGCAAGACGTAAAACAGGAAAAATATCTGGATCAGCAAGGGAGTACTGCGTATGAATTCGATCAGGACGGCAGTGGTCCAAGACAGCCAGCTGATCCGGGAGCGGCGCAACAAGGCCAGAATCAGGCCTCCGACCAGGGCCATTGAGAATGCCACGAGCGTGATGCCTACGGTATAGACCGAACCGCGCAGCAACTCGGGCAGGATATCCCACGCATACTTCCAGTCGATCAACTTGTTTGTCACAGGTTGCCCCGGATAACACCTCGGCTCAGACGTTTTTCAAGCCCCTTCATGAGCACGTTGATGACCTGCGCCAGAAGGAAGTAAATCAACAAGGTCAGGATAAAAATCTCGCCGCTGCGAAACGTCGCCTGAACCAGTTGGCTGGCCCGAAAACTCAGATCTCCCAGCGTGATCAGGGACACCATTGAGGTAACCTTCAGCAATTCGATCAGCAGATTGGTACCCGGCGGAATGGCGTTGCGCAACGCCTGCGGAAGAATGATCCGGAGAAAACGCGTGAGGGGTGGAATGCTCAGCGCGATCGCCGCTTCCCATTGCCCTTTGGGGACGGCTGTAAAGGCTCCTCGCATGATCTCAGCGCCATACGCGCCAATATGAAGGCCGATGCCCAATACCGCCACCGTAAACGAGGGCAACTCGACGCGAAATGGCGGCAGCGGCAGCACGAAATACAGCCAGAACAACTGGACTAAAAGGGATGTGCCCCTGAAGATCTCGACATAGACGATCGCGGTCCAGCGCAGCAGGCGAAGCGGCGCATTAACCGCAAGGGCGGCCAGCATCGCGAGCAAGGCTGCCAGGATCGCCGCGACCACCGTAATACGCACCGTCATCCAGGCACCGTCCAGAAGAAGTGGTAGCAGTTCACCCACGCAAGGTCTCCTGTGGATTGATGGAGTGCTCGATCCGTGGCGCGTTCCCGGAACGCGCCACATGCACGAATACTACTTAGCTAGTTCGGCGGCCTTCTTGGTGGTGAGGTTCGAACGGTCAAAACCGAACGGCGCGACGGTCTTGAGATGCTCCTCCCCGCCCAGCCAGGTCTGCAACTCATGGTTGAACGCATCACGCAGGGCCTGGTCCTCCTTGCGGAAGGCCAGTGCTCCGTAGCCGGTGTTGGCGGGTTCATCCTTGAAGCCGCTGATCGCTTCGGCGCGTTTACCCGACTTGCCAGCCAGGTCCTTCATCGTCAATTGGGTGCCGATAGCCGCATCAGCGCGTTTGGTCACCACCGCCTGAAGCTGCGCCACGGTGTCGGGCACCAGCAGGATCTGGCTCTCGACGATGCCTGCTTTTTTGGCGTATTCCAGTTCCGCCGTGCCTGACATGATGGCCAGCTTGAGGCTTGGGTCCTTGGCGATGCTGGTGTAACTGTCCAGCTTCTTGGGGTTACCCGGTTGTACCAGCAAGGTGTCGCCGAGCTGGTAATGCGGATCGGTAAACAGAACTTGCTGCAAGCGCGCGGGCGTAACGTACATGCCCGCGGCAATCACGTCGAAGCGTCCGGCCATCAGGCCGGGAATCAGGCCGCCCCACTCGGTGAGCACCGCATCGGTCTTCTTGACGCCCAGACGGGCCGCCATTCTTTTGACGATCTCGGGCGATTCGCCGGTCACGTTGCCGTTGGGCTCGGTGTAGGCGAAGGGCGCCTCATTGGCGTAACCGATGCGAATCTCGCCGGTGCGCTTGATGCGCTCCAGCGTAGTCTCAGCATAGGCCGGACTGGCTGCAAGGACCGATGCCAGGCCCAGAGCGGTCAGGGCCAGACGGCGGGTCAAACGAGAGGATGGGATCATGGTGGAGTTTCCTTCTTTGTGCCGGGTTTACAGGTAGAACGGATTGGGTCAGCCGATGGGCGCTGCCCCATGTAATTGAGCGCCCCGTGAAGTTCGCTCAGCAGGGTAATAATACAAAGAAGACATTCGTCGTCTCATTATCCTAGGACAATCGGGGCGCGATTCTCACTCAATCACCTCGGTGGCCACCGCATCCACGGCTGCCTTGGTGATCCGGACAATCTCATCGACATCTGCCCGGGTAGTGATCAGTGGGGGCGCGAAGCCCAGAATGTCTCCATTGGGCATGGCGCGCGCAATCAAGCCGAGGTCGAAGGCGGCGGCGGAAACCTTGGTGCCCACTTTGCGCGCCGGATCAAAGGCAATGCGCCGCCCGGGGTCCGCCATGAACTCGAGAGCCGCCAACATCCCAACTCCGCGCACCTCTCCGACCAGCGGATGCCGGTCGAAGTTTTCATGCATTTTCCGTTGCAGGTACGCTCCCACGTCGGCTGCGTTGGCCATGATGCTCTCGCGCTCCAGGATGTCCAGGTTGGCGATCGCCGCCGCCGCGCAAACCGGGTGGCCGGAATAGGTCCATCCGTGGCCCATGGCACCCTGCTCGCGCGAGCCGCGCTCAATGACTTCCCACACCTTATCCCCGACGATCACGCCTGACAGCGGTGCATAAGCGCTGGTGAGGCCTTTGGCAATGGTGATCAGGTCGGGTTTGATCCCGTAGTGCTGGCAGCCCATCGGCGAGCCAAGGCGCCCGAAGGCGCAGACCACTTCGTCGGCAATCAGCAGGATGTCGTACTTTTGCAGTACCAACTGGATGGCGTCCCAGTAGCCGGTCGGCGGCGGCACGATGCCACCGGTGCCCAACACCGGTTCTCCAATAAAGGCGGCCACGGAATCGGGTCCTTCCGCCAAGATCAGTTGCTCAAGGTCATCGGCGCATTGGCGCACAAAAGCGGCTTCGTCCATGCCCTCGGAAGCTTGCCGGTACCAGTGCGGGCAGGTGGTGTGCTTGACCCGTTCCACCGGCAGATCGAAGCTCTGGTGGAATCCCGGCAGGCCCGTAAGACTGCCGGTGACGATGCCCGAGCCGTGGTAGCCGCGCTGGCGCGAGATGATTTTCTTCTTCGTCGGACGTCCCAGCACGTTGTTGTAATACCAGACCAGCTTGATTTGAGTCTCATTGGCATCGGACCCCGACATTCCGTAGTAGACCTTTTTCATGCCCTCGGGTGCCCATTCGATGATCCGGCGTGACAGCTCGATAATGGTGTCGGTCGAATGGCCGACATAGGTGTGGTAGTAGGCGAGGCGCTTGGCCTGTTCGTACATCGCCTCCGCGACTTCGATCCGGCCGTAGCCAATGTTGACGCAATACAGGCCCGCAAACGCGTCGATGCGAGACCGCCCTTCATGATCGGTGATGCGGATCCCTTGCGCGCCGGTAATGATGCGGCCTTTCAATGTGCCGGCGGCATGGTCATGCGCATGGGTCGAGGGGTGCAGAAAATGCTGGCGATCGCTTTGCAGAAGTTCCGATACAGATAGGTCCATGACTTGCTACTTTCTAAATGCGGGCTGCCTCAAATCGGCAAACCCAGGTTGCTCAAACAGAAATACTTGGTCTCGACAAAAGGCTCGAATCCTTCCTGACCACCTTCACGCCCCAAGCCCGAAGCCTTCATGCCGCCAAATGGAATAGGAGGCCCGGTGAAGCTGGCGCCATTGACGGCGACCATCGCAGAGTCAATTCGGCGCATGAGTTGCCAGATCACGTCCAGCCGGGTGGCGCAGATATAGGCAGCCAGACCGTATGGCGTGTCATTGGCCAGAGACACCACTTCGTCCAGACTGTTAAAGGCCATCACACCCGATATCGGGGCAAAGTTTTCTTCCCGGTAGATGCGCATCGCGGGCGTCATGTCAGCCAGTACCGTGGGTGGGTAGAACAGGCCGCCCAGGCTGTGCGGCGTACCGCCGGTCAGCAAGCGAGCACCGCGCGTGATCGCGTCGTGTACACGTGCTGCCGTGCCATCCCAAGCGGCCTGGTGCATCAAGGGCCCAATCTGGCTTGACTCCAGAAGACCTGGGCCTACGCGCAGCTCCTGGACGGCCAGCGTGTAGCGGGTCAGAAACTCCTCGTAAAGAGGCCTCTGCACGAAGATGCGATTGGCGGCGCAGCAATCCTGGCCCGAGGCCTGGAATTTTGCTTCGACGGCAATGTGAACAGCCTGCTCAAGGTCGGCGTCGGCGGTAATAACGAACGGGGCGTTGCCGCCCAGTTCCAGCGCGACCTTCTTGACGCCGGCGGCGGACGCCGTCTGGCTCACCAGCTGGCCAACGCGTGTCGATCCGGTAAAGCTCACGGCCTTGACCAGTGGATGGCGTACCAGGGTCTCCATGGCCATTCGGGGCGCGCCGAGCACGACGTTGAATACGCCGGGAGGCAAGCCCGCTTCATCGGCTAACTGCGCCAGAGCCAGTGCTGAGAAAGGCGAGATCGCAGCGATGCGCCAGGATCAGGTCGCCCCAACGGTGGAGCAGACGCGCACGCTCTTTGAGCGGCAGCCAGCGCCATGCTGCCTGGGCACGGTGTGCCGCGTCCACGGCCGATGCGATCTGCCCCGCATCGAGCATTGGAACGTAGTCCAGAACCTGTTGGTCGCAAGGGTTATGCACGGCAATCGAGGCCCCGTCTTGGCTATGGATCCACTTGCCGTCGACGTAACACAGGGCCTTGAAAAGAGGAGGGTGGGCGAGGAACATGACTGAGAGATCCGAAAGCTCGAAGTTGGCTTCAGTGTAGGAACGGATGCGGCTTCGTTTTTTCTGAATCGACGCTGCCTGGGCGTCGACTATTCGGAAGTTCAGGGCATTGCAGAAAGTTTGCGCGCGACCGCTGCGCTCTGGCTGGCGGACGCGCATGGGCGTCACGCGATGAAACCCTCCAGATCTGGAACCGGCAAGGCCCCGTCCTTGACTACTTTGGTCACCACGTAGGTGTAGTAGCGTTCGATGCCGAGGTCTTCCAGAAGCAACTGGTCGATGAAACGCTGGTAGTGGTCGATGTCGCGCGCCCACACATGCATCACGTAGTCGATGCCGCCGCCCGTGGCGTAACAGCGCGTGATCTCGGGAGCCCGTGAAATGCGCTCCTCGAAGCGCCGCATTTGCACGGCAGTGTGGCGATCAAGACTGAGTTCGACGATAACCTGGCTGCTCCTGAATAAGGGGCCCCAATCGACCACTGCGCGGTAGCCCCGGATGTGGCCGATTGTTTCCAGGCGCTTCATCCGCTCCCAGGTAGCTGACACGGAAAGGCACACTTCCTCGGCCAACCTGGATTTGGTGATCCGGCCATCCGCCGCCAGCACGCGCAGGATGTTCAGGTCGTAGCGATCGAGGCGGTGGTCCGACATGCAGCGAACCTTGCGTCGTCACGCCGCCGAACCGACAACCCGGGCCACGACGGCAAGTGTGTCACCACACTGGATCAATCCAGGGAAATGGCGTGCGGCCAGGATGCCACTGCACCTGGCCCGGTACTCGACCGCGGGCACACCGGTTCGCGTCGTCGCATGCACCCGCGCCACCACTTCATCCTGGCCCACGTTGTCGCCAAGGTCCTTGCACATTTCCAGCAAACCATCGTCGATACAAGTGAGAAAGCAATCTGCGTCCGGCATGTCAAGGTGTACCGAGGACATCGGCGCCAGATCACCAGCCAGTATTCCGGCATGGATCAGAAAACGCCTGACTCCGTTCTCGGCGGTCCGAACGCTCGCCGCTGTGGACGTGCCGCCGCCGCCAAGCTCGGTCGAGACAAATACCTTGCCCGCTTGTTCGACCGCCGTGTCAAACATGCCAACGCTGTCGAGTTCGAGCATGGTCATAGTGTAAGGAGCACCGAAAGCCTGCATGGCAGCTTCGCAACGCGCCTGTTGTGCCTTGTCCGGCAACACATGCACTGCGGCAAAAGGCAGAAAATCCAGCGTCCTGCCGCCGGAGTGGATATCCAGCACATAGTCGGCATCGGGCAACAGGTGGCGCTGGACGTAGTCGGCGATCTTCTGTGTAACGGTGCCGTCCGGCTTGCCGGGAAAACTGCGGTTTAGGTTGCCTGTGTCGATGGGGGATGTGCGCCGCCCGGCGCGCAGCGCCGGATAATTCAGGAATGGGAGGATAACCACGCAGCCATGGATGTCGCCGGCATCCAGCGCACTGGCCAGTTTTGTCAATGCGACCGGCCCCTCGTATTCGTCGCCGTGGTTGGCGCCGGTCAACAGGGCCGTGGGACCGCTCCCGTGGCGGACTACGGTGATCGGAATCATCACCGCGCCCCAGGCGGAGTCATCCCGGGAGTGCGGCAGCTTGAGGAAACCGTGCTGAATGCCTTCGCGCATCAGTTGGATGGTCGGGGTTACGGGGGACGGCAGCAAGAATTACTCCTTCACGAAAAGTCTGCGCGGTGTGTTGCAGAAGGTCTCGACACCGGTGGGGGTGATCAGGATGCTTTCGGTGATCTCCAGGCCCCAGTCGTCCTGCCAGACTCCGGGCATGAAATGAAAGGTCATGCCGGGCTCAAGCACGGTGTGGTCTCCGGGGCGCAGGCTCATGGTCCGTTCGCCCCAGTCGGGAGGATAACTGGCGCCAATGGGGTAGCCGCAACGGCTGTTCTTCTCGATGCCGAAGCGGCGCAATACGGCAAAGAAGGCATTGGCGATGTCTTGGCAGGTGTTGCCCGGCCGTGCTGCGTCGAGTCCGGCGTAAATGCCCTCCACCACGGCCTTCTCGGCTTCGATGAAGTGTTTGGGCGGACGGCCCAGGTAGACCGTGCGCGACAGGGGGCAGTGGTAACGCCGATAACAGCCGGCAATCTCGAAGAACGTGCCCGTGTTCGCCGGTATGGGGGAGTCGTCCCAGGTCAGGTGCGGCGCCGCGGCGTCGGCGCCCGTGGGCAACAACGGCACGATGGCCGGATAGTCGCCCCCGTGCCCATCCACCCCGCTGATGCCCACCGCGTAAATCTGCGCCACCAGGTCGCTCTTGCGCATGCCGGGCTCAATGGTCTGGAAAATGTGCGCGTGCATGCGCTCGACAATTTTTGCCGCGATGCGCATGTAGGCGATTTCCTGGGGCGACTTGATGGCACGTTGCCAGTTCACCAGTGCGGTGGCGTCGACCCAGGTCGCCTGGGGCAGATATTTTTGCAGCGCGGCATAGGCGGCGGCGCTGAAGTAGTAGTTATCCATCTCCACACCGATGCGCCGGGCCTGCCAGCCCCGAGCACTGATCACCTCCTGGGCCAGGTAGTCCATCGGGTGGCATTGGGTGGACTGGACGTAGCGGTCCGGGTAGCCGATAACGTTGTGCTGCGCCAGGTAGGCCGTACGGATGGCGCCATTGGCGTCCTGGCCGCGGCCGAACCAGAGCGGCTCACCTTCGGGGCCCACCAGCACGCACTGGTGTACATAAAACGACCATCCGTCATACCCGGTGAGCCAGGCCATGTTGGTCGGATCGGTGACGACTAGCACCTCGACGCCGCGTGCTGCCATCGCCGCGCGCGTCTTGTCCAGGCGCTGCGCGTATTCGGCGCGCTCAAACGGCAGCTTCATGGCAGGCATGGCGAAAGGTCCCTCGTTTCGAATCAAGAGTCACGAATGAAAGAGAACACCGCGCCCGGCCTGCAGCGCTCGCGCGTGGGCCAAAGTGGCAATGGCGGTGTCCTGCACACCCAATCCCGTGAGGTCGCAAATCGTCACGTCTTGGGGGTACAGTCGACCGGCGCAGTGGCCGGCGATAACCTGGCCGAGCTCCGGCAGCACGGCGTCGGCCGACACCAGCCCGGCGTCCATGGCGTGGTGCAGTTCGCCCAGCTTTCTGACTTGCTGCAACCGGTCACAGACGTAATACGTGGCGGCGGCAATCGCGTGTGGGTCGATCTCGTTTTTGTGTTCGGCATCGGAACCCATGGCCGTGACGTGCATCCCTGGCCGCAGATGCCGGGCTTGCAGCAGCGGCTGCCTGCTGGGCGTGGCCGTGATGACCACGTCAGCTCCGTCCACCGCCGTATCGACATCGGCGCATGCGCGGATCGGCAAGTTCAACGCAGCGCCCATCTCATGCGCGAACTTCCGCGCTTGCTCGGAGCGCGGCGCCCACACGCTCACGAACTCGATCGGACGCACCAGCAGCAGTGCTCGCAATTGCAAACGCGCCTGTTCGCCCGCACCAATGATGGCGGCGCGCCGGGCCTGTGGGTGCGCGAGCCAGCGGGCAGCGACGGCGCCCGCGGCCGCGGTCCGTACGGCCGTCAGATAACCATTGTCCAGCATCAGCGCCTGAAGCAGGCCGGTATGCGCGGACAGCAGCACCATCATGCCGTTGAGGCTGGGCAGGCCGTGCCGCGGATTGTCGAAAAACCCCGGGCTTACCTTGATGGCAAAACTGTCGAGGCCGGGAATGTAGGCGGTCTTCACGTCCACTTCACCATGGTGTTCGGGGATGTCCAGCCGGAGCACCTGCGGCATGGACACCGCCGTGGTGGCCAGTGCGCGGAACGCCTGCTCGACGCAATCGACGGCTTCCAGGTCCAAAGTCACCGAGGCGCGTAAATCAGCCTCGCTCAACAAAGTGGTGGTGTGCATATTATTCTCGTCTCCAGGGTTCATAAGCTTGCTCCGTGCCGCGCGCCGCGGAATTCGCCCATGCGGCGGTTCGCGGGCTCATGCCGCGCAAATGAGTTGCTGATGCAAACCCACGTCAATGTTGCGGCCACTCAAAACGACCACGATCGGCCCTGGCAGGTTCGCGATGTCTGCCCGACCACTGAGCAGTGCCGCGATGCCGACTGCCGCGGCGCCTTCCACTACCTCGCCTTCCTCCCGGTATGCATGGCGAACTGCCTGTGCAATGGAGGCTTCGTCGACCAACACCGTGCCGTCGGCAAGCGACTGCAGCAGCGCAAACGAGTAGCGGTTATCCAGGCCAATGCCCCCTCCGAGTGAGTCGGCCAGCGTCGGGACCTCTTCGACCGCCACCGGGCGCCCGGCGTGCAGGCTCGTAACCATCGCGCATCCCGCTTCCATCGTGACCCCGATCATCTGAATCTTCGGATTGGCGGCCTTGAGCGCGATCCCGATCCCGGAAAACAGTCCCCCGCCCGACAGAGGCACAAGCACCGAGCGGGTAGCGGGAAGCTGTTCCAGGATCTCCAGGCCGATCGTGCCCTGTCCCGCAATTACATGCGGATGGTCAAATGGAGGAATCAGCACCAGATCCTGCTCCGAACTCAAGTTGCGGGCCCGCGCCTGTGCATCGTCCTGGCTGCAGCCCTCAATATGCACTTGCGCGCCCAGCGCCCGGATCGCCTCGACTTTGTTGTGCGGCACGAGCGCGGACATACACACTACCGCTTGCGCGCCGCGGGCCCGCGCGGCGTACGCCAGAGCCCGGCCGTGATTTCCGGTAGAGGCTGTCACGACGCCACGCCGCAAACCGGCCCGGCCCAAGTGGACCAATGCGTTGCTCACGCCCCGCAACTTGAAACTACCCGTGGTTTGGTGGCACTCAAGCTTCAGATGCACAGGCACACCCAACTTTGCGCTCAAAGAAGGAGAGTGGACCAGCGGCGTACGCACAACCCAACCCCTGATCTGCTCCTGCGCATGGGTGATATCGGCCAATTTGACGCCGGAACGCGACGCATGCCTCAATCCGTACGCTCCCTCGACAGTTTGTCCCGGCTCGTTCGCGCTCTTGTGCATCATTGGTCTCTCCCCGGGGCGAATCCACCTGCTGTGGCTGGAGCCCGATACCGATCACGTTCCCTTGGGAACCCGTAACATGACGGTAGTTTAGGAGTCCTAACGCATTTCGCAGATGTACTAGTACGCCGACGCGGCGGTATCGGAACAAGATGAAAGTGATGGATTCGCGCCCAAGCCTAGGCGTAAAGTGCGGACATAGTCGTAGCTATGGCGAGGATTTGCAACGACGGCGCGAGAGCGCAGGCGCGCTTTTATGCTTCGATATTTATGGGTCTGCGTACTAGGACACTATATGAAGTCGTTAACCTTTGGATATTGATCGAACAACATCGCTATTGTTTCCACCGCGACCTTGACCTGCTGGTCACTCACTACCGCGCCGACACAAATTCGAAACGCATTTGGCCGCGCGGTACCGCGGACCATGAACGGATCGGGCAGGGTAACGGCAATATTTCTTTGCCGCAACTCAGCCACCAGGGAGTCGAGTCGCCAATGGTTGGGAATGGAGAGCCAACAGGACAGGGCATTTGGATGTTGACCAAGGATGTGTGTCGACAGTTTTTCGGCCACGGCAGCGTGGCGCAAGCGCAAACTCTCGCGTTGAACCTCAATCAGCCGGGTTGCCGTGCCATCACTGACCCAGCGCGACGCGATTTCGGCGAGTAAAGGCGTGGCCATCCAGGTGGTGACGCGGAGCAGGCTGTCCACGCGAAGTGCCATGCGCCTGGGAACGCTCAGGTAACCGGTTCGCAGCCCAGTGAGCACCGACTTCGTGAAGGTCGTGCAATAAAAGGACAGGTCCGGCAGATGTTGGCTGATCGGTGGCGGGCGCTCGCGCAACAGAGGACCGTACACGTCATCTTCTATCACGTAGACACCATGGCGTGCCGCAATTTTGGCTATCGCCCGACGACGGGAATCCGGCATCAGGGCTACCGTCGGGTTATTGAGATTCGGAGTACACACCAACGCGGTGATCCGCTCGTTTGCGCAAAGGTCCTCGAAATGGTCCGGTTGGATCCCGTATTCGTCGATGTCCAGCCCCTTCAGATTGAACCCCAGGACTTGCGCCGACCCGATGACTCCGTGGTCGGTCAGGTTTTCGCTCAACACTACATCGCCCGGGCTTACCAAGGCAGCCAGCGCCAGAAAGATGCCATGGGCGGCACCGTTGGTGATCAGCACTCGGTCGGGTGATGTGCTTACACCCAGGGTCTCCAGCCATTGCGCGCCGGCCGCACGGTGGTATTCGAAGCCCGCGATCGGGCGGCATTCGCGCATCCAGGGCTGGTTGGTTTCGGCCGACAGTTCGGCGCAGACTTGTTGCCAAGCGCGATCATGGGCCGCAGTGTGGACGATACGCGCAATCGAAAAATCGACCAGCGACTGCTCGTTGCGATCAAGCATGTAGGTCGCAACTTGTTCCGTTGTCCTGCGAGAGACAAAACTGCCGCGGCCGACTTCGCAGCGAATCATCCCATGGCGTTCTAAATCCTTGTATGCATTCGTGACGGTCTGCACGCTGATGCCGAGCGCCTGACTCACCTCGCGTTGCGGCGGCAGCCGGGCGCCGTCATGCAGAACACCGTGTTCGATGTCCTGCGCAATGGCCTGTACAAGGGCCTTGTATTTCGACTCCCCGCTCCTCAGGCCGGCGAGTACCTTGCGCCACGGTTCCATACAGTAGGTCCTTTGCGAAAATTGTCTCCAAAGTGTATCGGTGCAATTTGGTCGAGTTTTTGTCGCGGCCGCGGATGGCATCAAAGCGTGGCAGTATTTGAGCGAATGTCCAGGCAGGACCTTAAAGAAGTTGGGGCAAAGAGACTATTCTGTAATAATTAAAACATTTTAAGAAATATATATTTCAAATGTTTGCCATCCTGATCGTCACCTTACCCACGCAGCCCAGCGCGGTACGTTTGCGTATCTGGCGTTCGCTCAAGGCGCTGGGCTGCGTGGCGCTGCGTGACGGCGCCTACCTGTTGCCGCTGGAGCAGGCGGGCGCGTTGGAGGAACTGGCCGCCGAAGTGCTGCAGCATGGTGGCACCGCTTCGGTGTTAACACTGTCGCCGCGCGACGACAGGCAGCGGCTGGAGTTGCTGGCGCAGTTCGACCGCGGTGAAGCCTTTGTGGCCTGGCAACAGACGGCACGTGCCTTGCTCGGTGAACTGGAATCCTTGACCGAGACCGAGGCACGCCGGCGCGCGCGCGCTGTGGCGGACGCCTTGCAGACACTGCAACGCATTGACTACTACCCCGGCCTCGCGGCCGAGCAGGCACAAGCGGAGCTGGCACTGTTGCGGCGCGCCCTCGACCTGCGCTTTTCACGTGGGGAGCCGCAAGGTATCCAGGGCGACGTGCCGCGTCTGGATGCAGTCAAATTCCAGCACAAACGTTGGGCCACGCGGGCGCGCCCCTGGGTGGACCGGCTGGCCTGCGCCTGGTTGATTCGGCGCTTCATCGACCCTGATGCGAAGTTTGTGTGGCTCAGCGATCCGGCGCGTGCGCCGCGTGGCGCAGTCGGTTTCGACTTCGATGGCGCGCGTTTTACGCACGTCGGCAATCGCGTGACTTTTGAAGTGTTGTTGACCAGCTTCGGGCTGGACCAGGATCCGCGCCTGCTGTCTATAGCCACAGCGGTGCATTACCTCGATGCGGGCGGCATTCCGGTGCCACAGGCGGCCGGTCTGGAGGCGGTGCTGGCCGGCCTGCGCGAGCTGCACACCCAAGACGATGACCTGGTGCAAGCCGCAGCGGCCATGTTCGATGCGCTGTATGCCTTGCCTGGCATCCCATCGCGAAAGGGACGCGCGAAATGAGCGCCGCCGGGCTGCCCCAAAGGCGAAGCAACGCAGTGCGCGGCACCGGGGTTAGCGTATGACATCATTCGACCTGAATCCCGTTGAGCGTCCGCAAGCGGTCAGCTTTGCCGAGGCTTTCCGCTTCTGGCTCAAGCTCGGCTTTATCAGCTTTGGCGGGCCGGCCGGGCAGATAGCCATCATGCACAGCGAGCTGGTGGAGAAAAAACGCTGGATCAGCGAGAAGCGCTTCTTGCACGCCTTGAACTACTGCATGTTGCTGCCGGGCCCGGAAGCGCAGCAGCTCGCCACCTATATCGGCTGGCTGATGCACCGCACCTGGGGTGGCATCGTGGCCGGCGCATTGTTTGTGTTGCCGTCGCTGTTTATCCTGGTCGCGCTGTCGTGGATTTACCTTGCGTT
>JANMXS010000148.1:0-5242 GCA_031394335.1 Burkholderiales bacterium | reverse complement strand
CCCGGAAACCTACGAGCAATTTGAAAAAGTGGTGCTGGTACACGGTTGCCGCAACGTTGACGAGCTGGCCTACAACGACTTCATCAACAAGGAATTGCCGCACAACGAATTCTTCGGCGAGGTGGTGCGCGATAAACTGCTTTATTACCCCACCGTCACGCGCGAGCCGTTCCGCAACCAGGGCCGCGTCACCACCCTGATCGAATCCGGCAAGATGATGGACGATCTGGGCCTGCCGCATCTCGAAGTCGAGCATGACCGCGTGATGATCTGCGGCAGCCCGGAAATGCTCAAGGACACCAAGAACCTGATGCTGTCGCGCGGCTACCATGAAGGCCATATGGATTCGCCGGGCCACTTTGTGATCGAGCGCGCCTTCGTCGAAAAATAGCGCGCTGCGTTGCATCATCTTTGCCCGTCAAAGCGGGCGAAGGCGAGGGGCATGACCAATGCCGTTCGTCCCGGCTTGGGCGCAGGCCCGTGGGTGAGATAGCATACTGACCTTAACGTTAATGCGAGCCTCGCCCCCTCATGGGAAAACTGCTGTTCATGCTGCTGATTGCAGCCATCGCTTGGGTATTTTTCAAAAAACAGCAGCGGCCCGGCCGGACTGCGGCGGACAAATCCGCCCGGACCGGCAATCCCTCCCCCTCCGCGCCGGCTGATCGCGCGGCAGCGTCAGTCGAGCGCATGGTGGCCTGCGGCAACTGCGGCGTGTTCATGCCCGAGTCGGACAGTGTGGTGAACGACGGCAAAATCAGCTGTCGCGACCCCGCGCACTGCGCGCATCGCCCATCGTGACGTCACAAACGCCCGATATGTGCAGGCCTTCTGCGGTGATGCCGCCGCCGGCAGCCGGTAGCGACGCACGGTTCGAGCCGATGACGGACGCCGCGCGTTCGCTCGAAAGGGTGTGGCACTCGCTGGTCACGTTCTGCATTTATCGTCTTGTCATCATCGCCATTCTCGGCACCACCTACTGGGGCTTCAATCGCTTTCAGGTGGTTGGTGCGGTGTGGCCGTTGCTGGCTGCTTCGGTACTTGGCGGCTACTTTCTCGCCGCCGTGGCGGCACTGGCCAGCGCCAAGGTGCGGTTCCCATCGCCGATCCTGCATCTCAGTTCGCAGGTCGCCATCGATGTGGTCGGCTTGACCCTGCTGATGCACGCCTCGGGCGGTGCGCGCAGCGGCATCGGGCTGCTGCTGTTGGTCACGCTGGCGGCAGCCGGGCTGGTATCGCGTGGGCGCATGGCCTACTTCCATGCCGCGCTTGCGGCGCTGGCGGTGCTGCTGGAGCAGGTCTGGCAGTTTCTGTATTTCGATGCCGGCGGCTCCGACTTCGTTGCCAGCGGTTTGTTGGCCAGCAGCTATTTCGTCATCGCCGGCCTCGGCTATACGCTGGCCAAATACGCCACCGGTGCTGAAAAAATTGCCGCTGAGCGTAGTGTCGATCTGGCCAATCTGGCGCAGATCAATGAGCTGGTGATTCGCGATATGCAGGACGGCTTTGTGGTTGTCGACGAACAGGACGTGATCCGCCAGCACAACCCGCAAAGCGCGGCGATGGTGGGCGGGCTCAAAAATGCGGTCAACCGTCCGCTCGCCGAATGTGCGCCGGCGCTGGCGGCGCTGCTGCAGGAATGGCGGCGCGACCGCGACCGCATCTTTCCGATGGTGCGCGATGCCACCACGCAAAAGGACTACCAGGTGCGCTTTGTCGCCATCGGGGAGCAGAGCCTGTCGCCGACGGTGGTATTCATCGAGGACGCCGGGCGCATCCGCGCGCAGGCGCAGCAGATGAAATTGGTCGCGCTGGGGCGTCTCACCGCCAGCATCGCACATGAAATCCGCAACCCGCTGTCGAGCATCAATCACGCCGCCGAATTGCTCGGCGAGGATGCGCAGCGCAGCGAGGCCGATGCGCGCCTGCTTACCATCATCCAGCAGAATTCGCATCGGCTCGATCGCATGGTGCAGGAAGTGCTGTACCTGAACCGGCGCGACCGCGCCCACCCCGAGCAGATTGATGCGCGCGTCTATCTGGAGCAATTCCTGCGTGATTTCTGCAGCAACGAAAAAGTTGCCGCCGAGGTCATCCGCCTGCAGGTCCCGAGTGGCCTGCACCTGGTGTTTGACCGCAGCCATCTCGACCAGGTGCTGTGGAATCTGACCCGCAATGCCTGCCGTCACAGCAAACTGAATGCCGGCAGCGTGACGCTGTCGCTATCGGTGCGCGCCGACATCCGCAATCTGGCGCTGAGTGTCACCGACGACGGGCCAGGCGTATCGGTCGAGGCACTGCCGCATTTGTTCGAGCCGTTTTTTACCACCGACAGCCAGGGTACCGGCCTGGGCCTGTATATTGCGCAGGAATTGGCCGAGGTCAACAGCGCGCGCATTGAATACCTGCCCGCCGACGTTGCGACGGCCGCAGCGGCAACGGGGTTGGCAACCGCGCGCGGCGCGTGTTTTCGTATTACCTTCAACCGGCAATAGCAGACACCCAAGAGAAACCCATGGCGACCAAACATGTACTGATCGTCGACGACGAAGCCGATATTCGCGAGCTGCTGGTGCTGACGCTGATGCGCATGGGCATCGAGGCCGACAGCGCCGCGACCTGCGCGCACGCGTTCGCCCGGCTGGCCGAGCGCAGCTACGATTTATGCCTCACCGATATGCGGCTGCCCGATGGCGACGGCCTCAATGTGCTGCAGCATATCGCCGAGCATCACGGCAATACGCCGGTGGCCGTCATCACCGCCTACGGCAGCACCGAGAACGCGGTGGCAGCATTGAAAGCCGGCGCCTTCGATTACATTTCCAAGCCGATCCAGCTGAAGCAGCTGCGGGAGGTGATCACCGCCGCGCTCAATCTGCCGCGCACCTCGGCGGAGCGTGCGGAGCGAGTCGAACGCGGCAACAATGAGCGCGGCAAAAAGGCGGCGCCGGTCGACAAGCCGCAAAGTGCCGGCCCGCACCTGCTCGGCGAGTCAGCCCCCATCGCCCGCGCCCGCGACATGATCGGCAAGCTGGCGCGCAGCCAGGCGCCGGTGTACATCGCCGGCGAATCCGGCTCCGGCAAGGAGGTCGCCGCGCGCCTGATTCATTCCGGCAGCGCCAGGCGCGACGCGCAGTTCGTGGCCGTCAATTGCGGCGCGATCCCGGAGAACCTGATGGAAAGCGAATTTTTCGGCTACAAAAAAGGTGCCTTCACCGGCGCCGATGGCGACAAGGACGGCTTCCTGCACGCGGCCGATGGCGGCACCCTGTTCCTCGACGAGGTCGGCGATCTGCCGCTGCTGATGCAGGTAAAACTGCTGCGCGTGATTCAGGAAAAGAAAGTGCGCAAGCTGGGCGACACCGGCGAATTCCCGGTCGATTTCCGCATCATCAGCGCGACCCACAAGAATCTGAACGACAAGGTCGCCGCCGGCGAATTCCGCCAGGACCTGTTTTACCGCTTGAACGTGATCGAACTCAAGATGCCCAGCCTGCGCGAGATTCCGGAAGACATTCCGCTGATGGTGCAAAAGGTGCTCGAGCGGCTTGCCGGCCAGATGCGGATTCCGGCCCCCGAATTGGGCGGCGATGCGCTCAAGGCCCTGGTCGGCTATGACTACCCGGGCAATGTGCGCGAGCTCGAAAACATTCTCGAACGCGCCCTCGCCCTGTGCGACGGCAAGGTCATCAGAGAAACCGATTTATACCTGACCGAAGGCCGCGAACCGATGAGCGCGACCGGTGCCAGCGTGGCCGGCGAGCGCACCATTCCCCTGCATGAATATCTCGACCAGATCGAGCGCCAGCAGATCATCAAGGCGCTGGAGTCGACGCGTTTCAACAAGACGGCGGCGGCCAAGGTATTGGGGATCACGTTTCGCTCGTTGCGCTATCGGCTCGATCGACTGGGGATCGAGTGAGTCGTTTGCGATGGGTGCGCCGGGACGTCCTTGTCCATTAACGCGAACAACACCCCCATCACGATTCCCGGCAAAAAATTATGCAGATCGCCATTTGGCGCGGTGTTTAAGGCATAAATGGCTGGAAAGCCGCGCCAAATGGCGATCTGCAAAAATACGCAACCGTGCTGAATATCCAACCCATCCCGGCGTGAAGCTGGCGTAGCGCAAACCATTGTGAAAAATTGTGGCGTTCCTGCTGGTGAAACGAGTTCGTCACCAAGTTCGATTAAAATCCGGGCATGTCGCTATTCGATCCTGATACTCCCGCCGAAAAACCGCCCCGTTTCCTCATCGACATTGCCGGCATGTGTGGCGGCGCCCGCTACGTACCGTCGCCAAACTTCGACGAGCGCCCCGAGCAAGAGCCGATTTCGCTGCTGGTGATCCACAATATTTCGCTGCCGCCCAATGAATTCGGCGGGGAGGGCGTGCTTGAGCTGTTTACCAACCGGCTCGATCCGGCCGCCCACCCGTATTACCAGACCATCCGCAACCTGCGTGTGTCGGCGCACTTTTTTATCCGCCGCGACGGCGAGCTGATCCAGTTTGTACCCTGCGAGCTGCGTGCCTGGCATGCGGGAGCGTCGTCCTGGCAGGGCCGCGAGCGCTGCAATGATTTTTCGATTGGCATTGAGCTTGAGGGAGCGGATGATATCCCCTATACCGATGCCCAGTACGGCACACTCGCCGAGCTTTCCACATCGCTGTTCGCGCACTATGGCCCTTTAGATGTGGCCGGACATGCCGATATTTCCCCAGGGCGCAAGACCGATCCTGGCCCGGCCTTCGATTGGGTACGCCTGCGCCAATCGTTGATTCTCCCGGGGCCGTTTCCCTTGCGTTGATTTTTGAGCGCGCCGCAAACCGGGCCGAATCCGGCGCCACGCGTCCATGCACCTCTCCTGCACCACCATGAAGACCTTATCTTTTTCCTATTTAAAATCGATCACGCTGCTGGTCGTCGCCTACGTCATCACCGCCAAATTGGGCCTGCTGTTGGCGTCGGTCCATGGCCACGTCACGCCGGCCTGGATACCCTCGGGGATTGCGCTGGCGGCGCTGCTGCTGGGTGGGGCACGGCTGTGGCCGGGCATACTGCTGGGGGCGTGGCTGGCCAATCTGGATGCCTCGCTGGAACCGCAGCTGCGCTTGCTGATCGCCGTGGGCAATACGCTCGAGGCCCTGGCGGGTGTGTGGCTGATGCGCCGTTTTGCTGCGGGCGAATACCGGCTGCAACACGCGCGTGAAGCGTTGCTGCTGATGGTGCCGGTGGCGCTC
>JANMXS010000147.1:0-47058 GCA_031394335.1 Burkholderiales bacterium | reverse complement strand
GACAATTCGATATTGATACGCTCGAGACCTTCCGAATAATCGCCCAGCCGATCCAGCGGAATCACCACGTCTTCATTGATTTTGAAGGCATTGGTGTGTTTGGCGATCGCTGCAGTTCGCGCGCGATCCAGCCAGAATTTCTTGCGCGCCTCTGCGCTGGTAGCAACAAACCCCTCACCATGGCGCGCATTGGCCAGTCGCACGACCTGGCTGGCGGCTTCCATTACTGCGTTTTCGTCGTCGGAAACGATGTCGCCGATCAGCACCATCTTCGGTCGTTGATTGCGCCGTGATTTGGTTGCGTAGCCCACCGCCTTCAGATAGCGTTCGTCCAGATGTTCAAGTCCGGCCAGCACTGCATACGCATGTCCATCGAGGTAATTCTTGATCTCGACAATACTCGGCACCGCCTCCGTAACCTGACCAAAAAACTCCAGGCAAACTGTACGAATGTGCTTCGGCATGCGATGCAGAATGAAGCGCGCCGAGGTAATGATGCCGTCACAGCCTTCTTTCTGGATGCCCGGCAAGCCGCTCAGAAATTTATCGGTGACATCCTTGCCCAGGCCGGTTTTGCGAAACGTCGCTCCAGGAATTTCCAATATGTCGTCGGACTTGGTGCTGAGGCCCTTGTCGTCGAAATGCCGGACACGAAACCGCGCCACCGCAATATCGTGAATTTTGCCGAGATTATGGTCGAGGCGTTCGATTTCCATCCAGTCGCCGTTGGTATCCACCATCCTCCACGAGGCGAGATTATCGAGTGCGGTGCCCCACAACACGGCTTTTTTGCCCCCGGCATTCATCGCCACATTGCCGCCAATGCAACTTGCGTCCGCGCTGGTGGGATCGCAGGCCCATACCAGTCCGGCAACCTCGGCCGCTTCCATGGCGCGTTTAGTGACTACCCCCGCTTCACAACGAATGGTTGCGACCGACTCGGCAACGCCCGGTAGCGTAATCCGTTCGACAACGCCCAGCGCGTCGAGCTTCTCGGTGTTAATGACGGCAGAGCGCTTGGTCAAAGGAATCGCACCGCCGGTATAGCCGGTACCGCCGCCGCGCGGGATGATGGTGAGGCCAAGCTCGATCAGCGTCCTTACCATCGGCGCGACTTCGTCTTCGCTGTCGGGATACAGCACCACAAAGGGATATTCGACGCGCCAGTCGGTGGCATCGGTCACGTGCGATACGCGCGCCAGGCCATCGAAGGCGATATTGTCGCGACGCGTGACTTTGGCAAGCTGTTTTTCCACTTTTTTGCGGAAGTCCCAGGTCTCGCGAAACTCGTCTTCAAACGCATCGACCGCCTTGTGGGCGCGCGACAGCAACACGATGACCTTGTTTGAGCGCGACTCGGATTCACCGTGGATCAGCGCCTCGCCATCGCCCTGATCGCTCAGCCGGCGTTTTTCGATCTCGTGCAGCCGATGGCGCATGGCTTCAATCAGCATGGCGCGTCGCTTGGGGTTATCAAGCAGATCATCCTGCAGATAGGGGTTGCGTTCGACCACCCAGATGTCGCCAAGCACCTCGTAAAGCATGCGCGCACTGCGCCCGGTTTTACGCTCACCGCGCAGCTCAAGCAGGATGTCCCAGGCATCCGCGCCGAGCAAGCGCATGACGATTTCACGGTCAGAAAACGAAGTGTAGTTGTACGGGATCTCGCGCAGGCGGTTTGCCCCACGCTCGCCGTTGGCCACCCTGCTTGCGCCGCCGACGAAAGGCAGCACATCCCCGTTATGGGCGGATGGGCGTACGGGCAACCGGACAGGATTGAGGGCCATATTCAAGAGGTCGTGCTGACGCACAGGGCGGTTTTAAGTGTGTAAGTTCATTCTATCGCAGTGCAGCAAACTTGATACTCATCAATAATGGATATTGCGCAATTTTTGCGCTCGCACGTGTATCTGCAGCTCATCAGCGGCAACATGCTGGCGCCGCTGGGCTGCGTGCTAACATTTCCACTCTTTCCCTTTCGCTCATCATCTTCTTATGTCTTCCCCCCCTACCATCATCCGCATCGCTTCGCGCGAAAGCCGTCTTGCCATGGTGCAGAGCGAGTGGATCGCCCGGCGTTTGTGCGATTTTCATCCCGGCTGCAAGGTCGAGATCATCGGCATGACGACCAAGGGAGACCAGATACTGGACAAGCCGCTGGCACTCATTGGCGGCAAGGGGTTATTTATAAAAGAGCTTGAAGTGGCGCTTGAAGAGGATCGGGCGGATATCGCCGTCCATTCGATGAAAGACGTGCCGATGACGCTGCCTGCGGGGTTCGCGATTACCATCGTTGGCGAGCGCGAAGACGTACGTGACGCCTTTGTATCGAATCGCTATGCCGCGTTGCAGGACCTGCCCGCAAGCGCGGTCGTAGGCACCTCCAGCCTGCGCCGGGAAAGTCAGCTGCGGCGCCACTTTCCACATTTGACGATCCGTTCGCTGCGCGGCAACGTCAACACCCGGCTGCGCAAACTAGACGATGGGGAATACGACGCGATCATTCTCGCCGCCGCCGGCTTGAAGCGACTCGGCTTCGAAAGCCGTATTCGCACCGCTCTCCAAACCGCACAATTTTTGCCTGCCATCGCCCAAGGCGCGCTGGGCATCGAGTATCTCGCTGTTCGCTCTGAAGTCGGGGCATGGCTGGCACCATTTGCACGCCATGAAACAACGGCGGCGGTTAATGCAGAACGCTCGCTGGGTCGCGCCCTCACCGGCAGTTGCGACGTACCGCTGGGCGGCTACGCGCGGGTGACAGGCGACGCGCTCACGCTCGAAGGTTTTGTGGCACTGCCGGATGGATCGCGCCTGTTGCGTGACGCGATTCGCGGTCTGGCGGTTGAGGCTGAGTTGCTGGGCAAGCAGCTGGCAGATCGCCTGATTGAACAAGGCGCAGATGAAATTCTTGCCAGCCTTGCGGTGGCCTCACGTCCCGCTTGACGCAGACATCATGTCGCCCAATTCGCCGGCCACTGACGAACCCCCTGATCTTGGCAGTCTCGTTGTTGTCGTTACGCGTCCGCGAATGCAAGGGCTTGTAACGGCGCGTTTGCTGCGCAGCCATGGCGCCGAGGTCATGCAGTTTCCGGTGCTGGATATCTCCGCTCTGCAAAACGATGCGGTCAGCGGCAACATCGGCCCTGACCGGCTCGCGCGTGCGGACGCGATTATTTTTGTCAGCGCCAACGCAGTGCAATTCGGCATGCCGCTAATCCGTACTTGGGGTGGCCCGGCCGCACAGACCAGGGTATTTGCCATCGGGCAGGCTACAGCGCAAGCGTTGGTTGCCAACGGCGTTGGTACAGTCATCAGCCCCGATACCGGCAATGACAGTGAAGCGCTACTGGCGATGCCGCAATTGCGGGATGTGATGGGCCAGCATATCGTTCTGGTGCGGGGCGTCAGCGAAGGCGGTAGTCGGACCTTGCTGGCAGATACACTAATGGCACGCGGCGCACTGCTGTGGCCGCTAGAATGCTACCAACGCCAGCCGGTATCCCCGTTACCGGATGAAATACTCGAACTGTCGGCGCGCCTACAGAAACGGGGCGTGCACGGCATTCTGGTGTTGAGCGTTGAAACACTGGACAGTTTGTTGACCAACATCGAGCAGATGCGACATAGCCGGACCGCAACATTGCTGGTGTCGCATCCACGGATTGCGGCGGCGGCACGGGCGCGCGGCTTCAAGCGTATTGAGGTAGTGCCCATGGGAGATAATGCGCTACCGCTGGCGTTGCATCGATTAAAGCCAGCTTTGCTAGGGTACCAAGCCGAAGATATTGAGTAATCATGAACAAACGAGATAATCCCTTTTCAGAAACAGAGCGCTTCGTGCGTCAATCGTCGGGCAGTAACGGCCTGGGGGTAATTACGATCGTCGCGGCGCTGGTGGCCTTGGCGGTCGCGCTTGGCGCGTTTTGGGAAAGTCGCGATTCAGCTAAGGACTTGCAGCAGAGTCTGGGCGTGAAGCTGGGCGAGCAGAGTGCCACCGTCAGGGAAAGTGCTGCGCGCACTGAGCTTTTGACCAAAGACTTGCGGGACGCGCAGAATCGGCTCGCACAACTCGAGGGCAAGCTTGCCGAATTCCAGGGGCAGCGCGTGGCGCTCGAAGAAATGTATCGCGAACTGGCACGCGCCCCTGACGACTGGCTGTTGGCCGAAATTGAACAGACGCTCAATATCGCCAGCCGCGAATTGACGCTGGCCGGCAATGTACGTGCCGCGTTGATCGCGCTGCAAGCAGCGGATCAACGCCTCGCGCGCGTGGACAAGCTGCAAGTCGCGCCGCTGCGCCGCGCCATCACCCAGGACATGGAGCGCCTTAAAGCCCTACCATTGGTCGATACGCAAGGCGTCAGCTTGAAGCTGGACAACCTGATGGCGCTATCGGCGACACTGCCGCTGGCTGTTCCCGATGTTCTCGGCACGGGAGCGCGCGATGAACGCGTGATCAGCCCTGACGACAACCTACTCGAACGCTTCAGCAAAGACTTGTGGCACGAGCTTAAGCAGCTGGTACGGATTCGCAAGCTCGAAAGCGGCGACATCGTGCTTCTGTCCCCACAACAGAGTTATTTTCTGCGCGAGAATCTGAAATTGCGCCTGTTGTCAGCGCGTACCGCACTGATTGCACGCGATGAAACGAATTACAAGGAAGACCTGAAACTGGCGCGCGAGATGCTGGGCAAGTATTTTGACGGCAAGGCCAAAGTGAACATCAACGCAATCGGCCTGCTGAAACAGCTTGCCGAGAATCCGATATCGATCGCCGCACCCGATATTACCGCCAGTCTCAACGCAGTACGTGCCGCACGTGCGGCGCGTGAACGCCCGGCGCGGTAATCTTGAAGACGGATCACCTGAAATGATATCGAAACCGATCCGCTGGTCCCTGTGGTTGTTCGCTCTCGCAGCTTTTGCCGTTGCCATAGCACTGGCCGGACGTTATGGCAGCGGCTATGTGGTGTTTGTCGTGCCTCCATGGCGAGCTGAATTATCCGTCATGCTATTCGTCATTCTTGGCGTAATAACGTTCGCCATCATTTATGCCGTTTTGCGCCTTGCTGGCTGGGCCTATCGCCTACGTCGCGCCTTGCGTATGAAGCGCAGGGAGCGGCAGCGCAACAAATCACGCATGGCGCTCTACGCCAGCTTGAAGTCCCTGTTCTCGGGACAGTTCCGTCAGGCCGAGCAACAGGCGCGCGCAGCCATGTCTGCCGATGAGCCGCATGACGGTACGCGCGATCTCGCGGCGACGGTCGCGGCCTGGGCGGCACACGAAGGCGGGAACTCGGACGCTGCGGTACCCTATCTGGAGCGCATTCGCAGCGCGAACTCCAGCGAGATGCGCGACGCCTCCAAGGCATATATGCTGCTCGCCGAAGGGCGCGCCAAGGACGCTCTGACCCTGCTCAAGGAGCTTGCCGCTACTGCGCCAAAGAATCCCGGTGTACTGAAAATGAAAGTCGAAGCCGAGGTAGCAGAAAAGGCATGGGAAGACGTGCTTGCCTCACTGGGTGCGCTCACCAAGTCAGGCTTGATGCCCGAGACGGCGGCGCAGCAATTGCGGCTGAACGCCGAACTCAATCTGATAAAGTCACGTCCGGCGAACCGCGAGGCAGTCTTGTCAACCTGGCGCTCGATTTCGCCAGAATCCCGTTACGACGTATCAATTGCCGTCACCGTTGCGCGGCGCTTGATTGCACTCGGCTGCGGTGACGACGCTAAAGACCTCATTGACGCCGCGATTGACGAGCGTGGCATTGCGGGCTGGGACAGTTCTCTCGCCGCGGTCTACGCAGATTGCAAAGCTGACTCGACGCTGGCGCAGATCGAGCGCGCCGAACGCTGGCTAAAGCAACACGCGCGTGACCCGGTTTTGCTCGCAACGCTGGGCAAGCTGTGCATGCGCCAGGCGTTGTGGGGCAAGGCACAAAGCTACCTCGAGGCAAGCGTTGCACTCGAGCCTACGCTTGATGCGCATATGACCCTGGCGCGCCTGATGGAGCAGATCGGCAAACGTGATGAGGCCATCCGGCATATCCGCCGCAGTGCCGAACTGGCTCGCTGATTGTCAGTACTAATGACCGGGTACCCTTTGTGGTTACGCGATGATTACGTGGTGTCCTGCGATCCGGCAGCAACGTCGGTCGAGGTGGTACATCGCTATCTCGCCGAAGAGTCATATTGGGCAAAAGATATTCCACGAGCGGTGGTGGAAACTGAAATCGCCAATTCGCTTTGTTTCTCTTTGTTGCACAAGACCACGCAAGTCGGCTTCGCTCGAGTAATCACAGACCGCGCCACCATTGCCTACCTGGGCGATGTATTCGTGCTCGAGGCGCATCGCGGCAAAGGCCTGTCCAAGTGGCTGCTGCAATGCGTCATGGACCACCCCGATTTGCAGGGACTGCGGCGCTGGATACTGCTCACCAGCGACGCACATGGACTATATGAGAAATACGGCTTCAAGCCGGCGGCGGCACCCGAAAAGTGGATGGAAAAATTCAACCCGAAACCGTACGGGCCCAACGCAGATTCATAACCAAAAGTCGAGTTGGCCCGGAAGTCGCTATCCATGCGGTGTTTGCGAAGGTATGCCTGGGAAGCCAGTCGGGACGCGGTGTTCAGGCCGCTACCTGCATTGTCGCTACGCGTCAGGCAATTTTTACTTGTTTTCTATTGCACGCCGCTACCCGGCAACACCTCGAACAGCGTATTAACGGCGACAGGATCAAAGCGATATTCTTCATTGCACATATCGTCTTTAACAATAATTTCTCCACTTTCGGCAAGTGTGGCATCCAACTCGGCGCGCCCCAGCGAACGCAACATGGCTTTGACTTTCTCTTCATCGCGTTTGCACGCCGAAAATACTGTCTTGGGTTCGTAAAGACGCACATCGTCTTCATGGAACAGGCGGGTCAGCAGTATCTCGGCGTCCAGTCCGATCAACTCTGCAGTCGTGACAGAGGCCGCCAACTGCTCGACGCGCGCCCAGCCATCGGCATCTTTTTCATCGGCTTTTGGCAATTTCTGCAGGAGCAGAGCACCAGCACCATCGCCGTTTGCAGCCAGCCACAAATGCGTGGGTAGCTGCTCGGACTGGTCGAAGTAGTGCTCAAAACACTCTGCCACCGTAATGCCGGATACCGGCACGATACTTTGATACATCTGCCCACTGTCGGCCTGCGACACGGTCAGCGCTACGCGCCCACCGGCTACCCATTCGGCAAAGCTGGAACCGTCTGCGGAAGCTGCGAACGAGGCCATGGCACGAATGCCAAGTTCATGCGTGCAATCGACTACCGCCAGCTTGGCTTCGGCGCCACCCTGGATCTGTAACGTCGCGCGGCCCGCATGCTTGAGTCCCGCGCCGATCAGCACCGATACGCAGGCCATTTCGCCCAGATAGCCGGCGACATGAGACGGATAGTTGCGTTCGCGGGTGAGGTCCTGCCATGAGGCTGACAGGCGCACTACCTGACCACGTATATCAAGGTTATCGAGCGTAAAGCGGCGGCTGTAGTCAGTCTCAATCATCATGGCGTGAGTGTAGCAATAATCACCCATTGGTCATCAATGGCAGCGCTCGACGAGCGCGCACGAGAAGGCCTGAAATAGCGCCACATAAAGGCAGCATTCGTAAGTTTGGCGAAAGACCTTTAACGAACAATTACATTCTGTTACATTTCAGACGAAACACGTATAATCTACTATGTGAATTCCCTCGATAGCTACGCTAATAAGCTGGCAGCGACAGTGTATGTCGGCAATCCGAGCAACAACAGCGCCCCGGTAATTTCCCCTCTCTGGCGGGAACATGTCGACAGCACGGCTGCTGGCCGCCTTTCATTATGGGTGTTGATATTGCTCACAACCGCCTATGTCCTCCCGGGCATGGTCGGTTATGGCCCCTGGAAGCCCGACGAGCCCTATATGTTCGGCCTGATTCACAGCCTGCTCGAATCGGGCGACTGGGTCGTTCCCGCGTTGGCCGGCGAGCCCTTTATGGAAAAGCCGCCGCTGATGGTGTGGACAGCCGCGTTCACCGCGAAGCTAAGCTCACCGTGGCTGTTGCCCGAACACGGCGCGCGCCTTGCCATCGGCGTATTCATGCTGATCGCCCTGACCAGCTTGGCCGGTGCCGCTCGCCGCTGGTGGGGGCCGGGTTCAGGGCGTTACGCCATCCTCGCCCTGATCGGATCGCTTGGACTGCTGCAACATGGGCATATGATGATCCCGGATATCCCGCTATTCGCCGGTATCGCGGTTGCCTTCCATGGCTGGGCATGGATTCGCGAGCAACCATGCAAAGGTGGCGTGCTATTCGGCACTGGCGTCGGCATGGCGCTGATGGCCAAAGGATTGCTCGGACCGGGCATGCTCGGAGTCACCGCGATTTTGCTGCCGATGGCATTCAAGTCATGGCGTACGCGCAATTATCAGCGCGGCCTGCTGATTGCGGTTGTCGTCAGCCTGCCTTGGCTGCTGGTATGGCCGGTGGCCCTCTATATCCGATCTCCCGAGTTGTTCATGGAGTGGTTCTGGTTCAACAACGTCGGGCGGTTTCTGGGCTTCTCCGTACCCGCTCTCGGCGCAAGCCATGAGTCGGCGCATCTGCTCAAAACCGTGCCGTGGTTCACGTTTCCCTTGTTGCCGCTGGCGCTGTGGGCAGTCTGGAAATTACGCAGGCGTACGTTCATCCATGAGGGGATGCAGGTCAGCATCATGGCATTTCTGGTGATGCTCGGCACATTGGCGGTGTCGGCATCCGGCCGCGTCGTCTATCTGCTGCCGATGTTGATTCCGCTGGCGATTGCGGCAACACCCGTTGTAAGCAAGGTGCCGGCCCATATTGGACAGATCGCCGATTGGGGCGCGCGTATTGTCTTTGGCGGCTTGGCCCTGCTGTGCTGGTTCATCTGGCTGACTCTGGCCTTGACCGGCACGCCGCCGCCATGGCCGCTGCTGGCAGCGCATTTGCCGATGAACTATCCATTCTCGGTGCATCTGTTCGGGTTGGCAATCGCATTCCTGCTCGCTGCCGGCTGGCTATGGACGGTGGTGCAGCTTCCGCGCATGAAAGCGCGCGCGGCCATCAGCTGGGCCAGTGGTCTGGTCCTGATGTGGGGGACCGCGTTTGCACTGTTGCTACCGTGGATTGATGCTGCGAAAAGCTACCAGGCCACCTTCCGCGAAATGAGCACCGTGCTGCCTGACGAAATGCGATGTCTCGCCACCCGTGGCCTCGGCGAGTCAGAACGCGGCATGCTGCATTACATTGCGGGAGTCGAGCCTGAACGTCTGGAAGTAAAGCCGAACGCAAATTGCGAGGTCTTGTTGTGGCAAGGCATCAGCAATGAGGTGCCGCACGGCGCTGATATTGATGGCTGGCAACTACGCTGGCAGGGCGCGCGACCCGGTGAGCGACGTGAACGTTTCTGGGTGTTTACGCGCAACCCGCGTTCCATGCTTGCAGGCGACACGCACTCGGGCGCGCAGAACTGAGGCGTCGTCGACCACATCGACCACACGCCGCTGTGAGCGAGCGCCAGCATCCCTCTGTGCGAAGTAGTAAACTTGGATCACGTCTTAACGCCTTACGGTTGCAAACGGACTTTTCGGGAGCCAGTTGTCATCGAACATGGAGTCTGCGCGTTAAGCGATAACCACTTATATCGGGGTAAACCAACATGAAACGTTATTTGATTGGAGCAGCATTGGCCGCTTTAGCGGGCTCAGCATTGGCCGCTGACGTCGGCGTATCGGTCAGTATCGGTCAGCCTGGCTTTTACGGTCGTATTGACCTCGGCAACGTGCCGCAACCACAGCTGATCTACTCTGCGCCGGTGATCATTCAGCAAGTACCGGTCGGAGTTGTACGTCAACCCGTCTATCTACGCGTGCCACCAGGCCATGAGAAAAACTGGGGCAAGCACTGCTACAAATACAATGCCTGCGGCCAGCCAGTCTACTTCGTGCAGGATAGCTGGTACACCAATGTCTACGCCCCCCGCTATCGCGGCGAACGCGGCGACGATGATGATGATCATGGCCACAAAGGCAAGGGTCATGGCAAAGAGAAGAAGGAAAAGAAAGGCCGCCGGGACGACTAGACCGTTTAAAACTGCAATTTACTTCATTAATGCCCGCACCGGGGACTACAGTGCGGGCATTTTGTTTGCAGGCGCGAAAGTGCGCGCACCACAGCTTCGCTTGTATAGGCGGTATGGTGCCGGACGCAGGACGATTGAGCATCGTCTGACTTAAGGTGGTCTTTACGGCGGCAGTAGAAGCCGGCGCACAACATCATACTTGTACGTTCACGCCAGCCCTTGCGAACCTAAAGCGAAATTCGCGGCCACCTGAACCAGGCCGCTGTCGCAATTTTAGTCGGTGGTAGCGCAACAAAGCGAATGTCCCACTACTTTACTCAACCGTAACTGACTTTGCGAGATTGCGAGGTTTGTCCACATCTGTCCCGCGCAGCAGCGCGGTGTGATATGCGAGCAGTTGCACCGGTACCGCGTGGATGATGGGCGACAGCAATCCGGCGTGACGCGGCGTGCGAATCACGTGCACGCCTTCGCTTGTGCGGAAGTTACTATCGAGGTCAGTCAGCACGAACAACTCCCCACCGCGTGCGTGAACCTCCTGCATATTCGATTTTACTTTTTCAAGCAGCGCGTCATTGGGCGCAATCACCACAACCGGCATGTTCGCATCCACCAACGCCAAGGGCCCGTGTTTCAACTCGCCGGCGGGATAGGCTTCAGCGTGGATATAGGAAATTTCCTTGAGCTTCAGCGCCCCTTCAAGCGCAATCGGGTAATGCAATCCGCGCCCCAAAAACAGGGCGTGATTTTTAACTGCGAATTTTTCGGCCCATGAAATGATCTGCGGTTCGAGGTTCAAAGCATGCTGTACGCTGCCCGGAACATGGCGAAGCTGCTCAAGAAACTCCTTTTCCTGAGGCCCACTGAGTAGACCCCGCTGTTTCGCGATTGCCAATGTCAGCGTGAACAGGGCAGCAAGCTGTGTAGTGAAGGCCTTGGTTGAGGCAACACCAATTTCTGCACCGGCGCGCGTGTAACAAACCAGCTGCGAGGCTCGCGGTATGGCGCTCTCGAGCACATTGCAGATTGCCAGCGTATGGCTGTGTCCAAGCTCCTTGGCGCGCTTCAGGGCTTCCATCGTATCCAGCGTTTCACCAGACTGCGAAATCGTGACAACAAGCTGCTGCGGATTTGGAATCGAATCCCGATAGCGATACTCGTGACCGAGCTCTACATTGCACGGAATTTTTGCAATCGTTTCCAGCCAATGCCTGGCGACCATTGCCGCATAAAAACTGGTGCCCGAGGCAAGAATCAAAACCGCTTTGCAGTCGCGGAAAACCGCGGGCGCATCGACACCAAAAAGCGCGCCATTGACGCCCTCTGTCAACACAGCCTCCAGCGTATCGGCAATTGCACGCGGCTGCTCATGGATTTCCTTTTGCATGAAGTGCTGATAAGGGCCAAGTTCATTGGCTTCATCGGTCGCTTCCGACACGTGGACGCCACGCTCTACCGGTTTTCCGCTGCGGTCGACCACGCTGATGTCATTGCGGTGAATAGCCGCCACATCGCCCTCTTCCAGATACATCACCCGACGCGTTACCGGCAGAATTGCCGAGACGTCGGAGGCAATGAAATTTTCACGTTCGCCCAGACCGATCAGCAGCGGACAGCCTTTGCGCGCGCAAGCCAGGGTGTTCGGGTCGAGCTTGGAAACGACGCCGATCGCATATGCGCCGTGGAGATCCACAACTGCACGCTGGGTGGCAACAAACAAATTGCCAGAAGCCTTGAAATAAAAATGAATAAGATGCGCAATTACCTCGGTGTCGGTTTGCGAATCAAAGTGATAGCCTAGCTGCCTGAGGCGCTCGCGTTGCTCTTCGTGATTTTCAATAATGCCGTTATGCACCACCGCAATTTCGTCATTCGAGACATGTGGATGGGCATTAAGCTCGGTGACCCCGCCATGCGTTGCCCAACGCGTGTGACCAATGCCGACGATGCCGGTCAGGCCCTCTGCTTTTGCAGCCGCCTGCATTTCGGCAACGCGGCCAACGCGGCGCACGCGCTTAATGCCGCCGTTCAGTACTGCAATTCCCGCAGAATCATATCCGCGATATTCCAGCCTGCGCAGGCCCTCCGTCAGAATTGGGACAATATTTCGATTGGCGATAGCGCCGACGATGCCACACATCTCACACCTCAATAAATTCGATCAGCAGAAACTGTAGCCCACAATTGTGGCCGGTTTCTGGCGGCGTTTCCCGCCGCTATTTTTTTTTGGTTGGTCGCGTCCAACCGGGTTTTATGATCTGGCTTTTCTCGTTCACGGTCAGGGTCCCGGGGGCCACGTCCTTCCATATTGTGGTGCCCGCCCCAATGTCCGCGCCTTCGCCGATGGTGACCGGCGCGACCAGTTGTACATCAGAGCCGATATGCACATTGTCCTCGATAACCGTACGGTGTTTATTGACGCCATCATAGTTGCAGGTAATCGTGCCAGCGCCAACGTTGACGTTCTTGCCTACAGTGGAGTCGCCGACATAGGAGAGGTGATTGGCCTTGGAGCCTGCGCCGATATCGCTCGCCTTTACTTCGACAAAATTGCCGATATGCACTTCGTTAGCCAGCGTCGTTCCAGGACGAATGCGCGCGTAGGGGCCGATACGGGCGAGGCAACCGATGGTGGCCCCATCAATAAAGGAGAACGGCAGAATTTCGCTACCGTCGCCTATGGTGCAATCGCGCAGAATGCAGTTTGCACCAACCCTGACATTGGCGGCCAGATGTACCTTGCCCTCGAAGATACAATTGACATCGATACTGACATCGCTAGCGCAACTGAGTTCGCCACGCACATCAAGGCGTGCCGGATCAGCCAGCGTAACGCCGGCTGCCATCAGCTGGCGTGCGGTCTGCTGCTGAGCAGCACGCTCGACTTCCGCCAACTGATCCTTGCTATTGACACCGGTCACTTCGTATTCCGTCTGTGGGGAGAGGGTTTCAATCCTGCGGTCTTCTGCAACCGCCATGGCGAGAACGTCAGTCAAATAATACTCGCCCTGCACATTATTGTTACGCAAGGCGGGCAGCCATTTTCCAAGCCATGCGGTAGGACAAGCAAGAAAGCCCGTGTTGATCTCATCAATGCAGCGCTGCTCCTCGGAAGCATCTTTGTGCTCGATGATGGCGCACACTTTTCCCTGGGCATCACGCAGGACTCTGCCAAAACCAGCCGGGTTCCGGACGCGCATCGTCAGCCAGGCGAGGGCCCCTCCGGATGCGGAGCTGACCAAGCGGGACAGCGTATGCGGTGAGATCAACGGCACATCGCCGTATAGCACCAGTGTTATGCCGTCTTCGGGAAGATGTGGCAGCGCCTGCAGTACTGCGTGTCCCGTACCTTGCTGCGGGTCCTGCTTTGCCCAGTTAAGCGCCTGATCGGCAAACGCGGCGCGCACCTGTTCTCCGCCGTGGCCGTACACCACGCAGATCACCCTGGGCGACAGTTGTTGCGCCGCACTGAGCACATGCGCCAACATGGTGCCACCCGCCACCGTGTGCAACACCTTGGGCAACGATGATTTCATGCGCGCGCCCTGGCCAGCCGCGAGCACAACGACGGAGAGCGAAGGTACAGCCTTGCGTGTAGTGGAGTTCATGCGTAGCGTGAGTGCCTTCCGGGCATCTGCATAGCGTGGATTTTGGTCAACCGTGAATCGATAATGAAAAAGGCAGCAAGGATTAACCTCGCTGCCTTCAATTGTATTGTGCCTTCAAGTGCTGCGGCGACTAGATTGCATCACCAGCCGTCATTTCCGACGCAGCTTCTGAATCGCCTGCAACTGTGCGGCAAGCTGCGCAAGTTCTGCGACCACCATTGCACGATCCTGTCCACTGGCGCGATTTGTGAGCGCTTCTTCAGCGGCACGTTTGGCCTCCATAACCTTCGCCTCATCGAGGTCATGAGCGCGGATTGAGGTATCTGCAAGAATGGTCAGCGCCTTCGGCTGCACTTCCAGAATTCCGCCAGAGACATAGATTATTTCTTCCTGTTCCTGACCGGCGAGTTTTACTTTGATGGTGCCGGGCTTGATGCGGGTGAGCAACGGGGCGTGGTTGGGCAGAATGCCAAGTTCACCAGTTTCACCCGGCGCCACGACCATCTCCGCTTCACCGGAGAAGATCGACTGTTCAGCAGAAACGATGTTGACATGCAGGGTTGCCATTTGAATCCTTGATTGAACGTTTGGCGTTGAGGCTGCACCGACAACTACCGTTGCCGGCGCCAAATCGCTTTAGTTCATTTTCTTCGCTTTTTCGAATGCCTCGTCAATGCCGCCCACCATGTAGAAGGCCTGTTCGGGCAGCACATCGCACTCGCCATCAACAATCATCTTGAAACCGCGGATCGTTTCCTTCAATGTCACATACTTGCCCGGGCTGCCGGTAAAAACTTCAGCAACGTGGAATGGCTGCGACAGGAAGCGCTGAATCTTGCGCGCGCGCGCCACGGCCAATATATCTTCAGGCGAGAGTTCATCCATGCCCAGAATGGCGAGGATGTCGCGCAATTCCTTGTAGCGCTGCAACGTCGCCTGAACGCGCCGCGTCACAGAGTAATGCTCTTCGCCGATGACGTTCGGGTCTATCTGGCGTGAAGTTGAATCGAGCGGATCCACGGCAGGGTAAATACCGAGCGAGGCGATGTCACGCGACAGCACAACCGTTGCATCCAAATGAGCGAAGGTGGTTGCTGGCGAGGGATCGGTCAAATCGTCGGCCGGCACGTAAACGGCCTGGATCGAGGTGATCGAGCCGGTCTTTGTGGACGTGATGCGCTCTTGCAAAACACCCATCTCTTCAGCCAGCGTCGGCTGGTACCCCACTGCAGAAGGCATACGACCCAGTAGTGCGGACACCTCGGTACCGGCAAGTGTATAGCGATAAATATTGTCAACGAAGAACAGGATGTCACGGCCTTCGTCGCGGAATTTTTCGGCCATGGTCAAGCCTGACAGCGCAACGCGCAAGCGGTTGCCCGGCGGCTCATTCATTTGGCCGAACACCATCGCCACCTTGGACTTGCTCAGGTCATCCTTGTTGATAACGCCCGCATCTGTCATTTCGTGATAGAAGTCGTTTCCCTCGCGGGTGCGCTCGCCCACGCCGGCGAACACGGAAAGGCCGCTGTGTTCTTTGGCGATATTGTTGATAAGTTCAAGCATGTTCACGGTCTTGCCCACACCCGCTCCGCCGAACAGGCCAACCTTGCCGCCTTTGGCGAACGGGCAAACCAGATCGATAACCTTGATACCGGTTTCGAGCAGATCGACCGAGGGCGACAGCTCATCGAATTTTGGTGCGGGCTGGTGAATTTCGCGACGCTCGGTCCCGGCAATGGGGCCCGCTTCGTCGATCGGGCGACCGAGCACGTCCATGATGCGGCCCAGCGTGCCCATGCCGACGGGCACGGAAATACCTTTGCCGGTATTGGCGACTTTCATGCCGCGACGAAGACCGTCAGACGAGCCCATCGCAATGCAGCGCACTACGCCATCGCCGAGCTGCTGCTCAACTTCAAACGTAAGGCCTTTCTCGGCGAAGCTGGCCTGATCGCTGTCTTGAAGCGTCAGCGCGTCATAGATCTTCGGGATGGCGCCGTGGGGAAACTGAATGTCCACCACCGCACCGATACACTGAACGACTGTTCCTTGGCTCATGATCTCGTCCTAAACTAAATATTCAATTCAAAATTCTGCTGTTGCCTCGGGCCTTGCACTTGGCCTATACCGCTGCGGCGCCGCCCACAATCTCTGACAACTCTTTGGTAATCGCGGCCTGGCGCGCCTTGTTATAGGTCAGCTTAAGGTCATCAATGACTTTTTTGGCGTTATCCGTTGCGGCCTTCATGGCGACCATGCGGGCAGACTGCTCGGAAGCGATGTTCTCTGAAACCGCTTGGTAGACAATGGCTTCAACATAGCGCACCAGCAATTCATCCAGTACGGTTTGCGGGTCCGGCTCGTAGATGTAATCCCACGACGAATCCGGCGCGCCCAGTTTTTCACCCGTGAGTGGCAATAATTGCTCGCATACAGGCTCCTGCCGCATGGTGTTAATGAACTTGGTGTAACAAAGATACAACGCATCGATCTTGCCCTCAGCGAAGGCGTCCAGTTGGATCTTTACCGGCCCGATCATCTTTTCCAGATGCGGCTTGTCACCCAAACCAATCACATGCGAAACCACGGGTAGTCCATAGCGCTGCAGGAAAGAAAACCCTTTGGTGCCAATTGCCGTTGCCTGCACTTTGGCACCGGCGCCTTCCCACTCTTTCACCTTGTTGACCATGAGGCGCATTACGTTGGTATTCAAGCCGCCACACAGCCCTTTGTCGGACGTTACCATGATCACGCCAACGTTTTTAACGTCAGCGCGCTTGAGCAAAAACGGATGTTTGTAATCCGGGTTAGCGTGCGAAAGATTCGCCGCGACGCTGCGAATTTTTTCACCATACGGACGGGCCGCGCGCATGCGCTCCTGCGCCTTGCGCATCTTGGCTGCCGCGACCATCTCCATGGCCTTGGTGATCTTGCGCGTGTTTTCCACGCTCTTGATCTTGGTGCGAATTTCTTTTGAGCCTGCCATTTATGCCTCGATGAAGCCTCGGTATTCCGCGCCGATTTTCTCGGCGAGGAGCACTGAATTAGTAAGCGCCCGTCTTTTTGAAATCTGCTACTGCAGCGTGCAAGGCCTTCTCGTCGGCCTCGGACAGATTATTTGCCTTGTCGATGGCTTCAATGAGCGATGCATATTTTGATTTCACGAAATCACGCAATGCGCGTTCAAACTTGAGCGCTTTGCCAACCTCGACATCGTCCATATAGTTATTATTGACCGCGAATAAAATCAACGCCATTTCCCACACCTGCATGGGTGAATATTGCTGTTGCTTCATCAGCTCGGTCACCATCTTGCCGCGTTCAAGCTGCTTGCGCGTGGCCTCATCAAGGTCGGACGCAAACTGAGCAAACGCCGCCAATTCGCGATACTGCGCGAGCGCCAGGCGTACGCCGGCGCCGGTGTCCCTGCGCTTCATGATCTTGGTTTGCGCGGCACCACCTACGCGCGAAACAGATACACCCGCGTTAATCGCAGGACGAATACCGGCATTGAACAAATCAGTTTCAAGGAAAATCTGTCCATCAGTAATCGAGATCACGTTGGTAGGCACGAATGCAGATACGTCACCAGCCTGCGTCTCAATAATCGGCAATGCTGTCAACGAACCGGTTTTGCCTTTTACGGCACCCTTAGTGAATTTTTCGACGTATTCTTCATTCACGCGCGCGGCACGCTCGAGCAAACGCGAGTGCAGATAGAACACGTCGCCTGGATACGCCTCGCGGCCTGGCGGACGGCGCAGCAACAGGGAAATCTGACGATAAGCTACAGCCTGTTTGGAAAGATCGTCGTATATGATCAAGGCATCTTGTCCACGATCGCGAAAGTATTCTCCCATTGTGCAACCGGAATACGGCGCCACAAACTGCATTGCGGCAGATTCTGAGGCTGACGATGCGACAACGATGGTGTACGCCATAGCGCCATATTCTTCCAGCTTGCGCACGACGTTGGCAATTGTCGAGGCCTTTTGTCCCACCGCGACGTATACGCAGATCAGATCTTTGCCTTTTTGGTTGATGATCGTGTCGATCGCAACAGCAGTTTTTCCCGTCTGGCGGTCACCGATGATCAATTCACGTTGGCCACGACCGACCGGAACCATCGCATCAATGGATTTCAGGCCGGTCTGTACGGGCTGCGAAACCGATTTTCGTGCAATAACACCGGGCGCGACTTTTTCGATAATGTCGGTCATTTTGGCGTTGACCGGGCCTTTACCGTCAATCGGCTGACCCAAGGCATTCACCACGCGGCCAATCAGCTCGGGGCCAACCGGCACGTCCAGAATACGGCCCGTGCACTTGACGGTATCGCCTTCCGAGATGTGTTGGTACTCGCCGAGAACCACGGCGCCGACAGAGTCGCGCTCGAGATTGAGCGCCAGGCCGAAGGTTCCACCAGGAAACTCCAGCATTTCGCCTTGCATGGCATCAGCCAAGCCGTGGACGCGACAAATGCCATCGGTTACGGAAATGACAGTTCCCTCGGACCGCTTTTCAGCAGCGGCGGGCAATGCCTGGATTTTCGACTTGATCAGTTCGCTGATTTCTGCCGGGTTGATCTGCATTTTCAACTCCAATACTTGAATTCTTGACTGTGCAATTAATGCACGAGGGCCCGAGCCATTTGATTGAGCGTGTCGCGTACGGAGGCATGAACTACGTCGTCACCCACCTGCACACGCGCACCGCCGATAAGCGATTCGTCAACCTTTACTTCGGCTTCGACACGTTTGCCATATTTCTTTGCCAACACCACAACCATGCCGGCTTTGTCCACATCCGACATCGGGAACGCGCTGGTAATCACCACCTTGATGACGCCATCGTGTTCACGCTGCAAGCGTTCAAAATGCTCGGCAATGAACGGCAACAACGAAGCCTTGCCGTTACCGATAAGGATCAATACCGCGTTTGCCAATGCCTCCGGAACGCCATCGCCAACGACTGCCGCCATCAGCTCGGCCTTCTGCCTGGCGCTTACGTTGGGGTTGCCTAGTAGTGATGCCATCTGCGCGTTTGTTGCCACCGCACCGAGCGCTTTCAGCTTTACACCGAACCCGGCAACGCTTTTGGCGTCAACTGCGGCGCGGAAAATTGCTTCGGCGTAAGGGCGTGCAACCGTGGTGAGCTCAGCCATTACAACTGCGCTTTCAGCTGGTCCAGCATGTCGGCATGCACCTTGGCATCAATTTCACGCCTCAGGATTTTTTCTGCTCCCGCCATCGCCAGCGCGGCGACCTGATCGCGCAACTGCTCTTTGGCCTTCTGTCTTTCCTGTTCGATCTGCGCATGTGCCGCAGCGATGATGCGATCTGCCTCGGCCTTTGCCTGCACCTTGGCCGCATCGATTTGCACCTGCGCCTGCTTGTCGTTCAGCGCCTTCATTTCACCGGCCTGATCGCGAGCTTCGCGTAGCATCACAGCTTTGGCTTTTTCGCCATCTGCTAATGCAGCCTTGCCTTTTTCGGCTTCAGCCAAACCATCTGCGATCTTCCTGCGGCGCTCGTCGATAGCGGTGATGAGCGGCGGCCAGATGAACTTCCATGCAAACACGATAAGCAGAATGAACCACACTGCCATCGCGAACAACGTCGCGTTAAGACTCATGGCGACGACCTTTCTATGTTCGGTTATCCGATAGTTACTTGGCGGCGGCGGACAGGACGGCGGACAGGAGCGGATTGGCAAAGCCAAAGAACATGGCAATACCAACACCAATCAAAAACGCTGCGTCGATCAGGCCTGCGAGCAGGAACATGAATTTTTGCAGCTGCGGAATCAACTCAGGCTGACGCGCAGCGGCTTCCAGGAACTTGGAGCCCATGATGCCAATGCCAATACAGGCGCCAAGAGCACCCAGACCAATGATAAGACCAATGCCAAACGCCATATTGGCTTGTACGAGGGCGAGAAACTGTGCCATTTACTTTCCTTTCGTTTACTTAAGTTTTGTCAAAATCGGGGAATCAATGATGTTCGTGCGCCATCGCAATATAGACGGATGAAAGCACCATGAAAATGAACGCCTGTAGAAGGATGATCAGAATATGGAACACAGCCCAACCCCAGCTCAGGATAATGGAGCCCGCAGTAAATACGCCTCCCACCATGCCAAGCAGCCCCAGCAACATGAACACGAGTTCGCCCGCATACATATTGCCGAAGAGCCGCATTCCGAGCGATACGGGCTTCGCAATCAATTCGATGATGTTGATAGCCAGATTGGGAATCCACAGCAATGGATTCGAGCCAAAGGGGGCAGTAAATAACTCATGCAAAAACCCGCCTACACCTTTAGCCTTGAAACTGAAGAAAATAATCAGGATGAAAACGGTGAACGACATGGCAAAAGTGACGTTCAGATCAGTGGACGGCACCGACTTCCAGTAATGCACATGGAAAAACTTCATGGTCTCGCTGACGAAATCGATGGGGATCAGATCCATCAGATTCATCATGAAAACCAGCACAAAAATCGTTAGCGCCAAGGGTCCCAAAAAAGAGCGGTCGCCGGGGAAGACATCTTTGACGGTGTTGTCTATGAACTCCAGCATGATTTCAACAAAGCTTTGCAGGCGCCCGGGAACGCCCGAAGTCGCACGACGCGCAACAAGCCAAAATATGCCGAGACCGACCACCCCGAGGATCACGGACATGATCAGCGAATCGATATTGACAGTCCAGAAGCCGCCTTCTCCCACCGCGACCTTGAGGTTGGTCAGGTGATGGGAAATATATTCTGAGGGAGTGATTTCGATACCGGACGACATAATTTTTTTCGATTAGCGAATGATCAAAACTGCTAGCCAATGCCCCAATAGGACAACCCCCATCGCCACAACCAGCCAACCTGCAGCGAACCAACCGCTTGCGAGCGCGCCCAGCATTAATGTGAGCACGGCCACAATCTTTGTAACTTCTGCCAACACATGTGTGCCGAACACCCATTTGCCAGAAACTGCTTCAACTTTGGATTCTCGCGCCACGACCGAATAGATGAGACTACCGATTAGTGCTACAGCGCCCCCCACAAAGGCGGAGAGTAACGCCCGCTGACCTTCAATGAAAAATGCTGCCGTGGTAACCAACAAGAGCAAGAGCGCTTGAAGAAAGATGACCTTGCGGTAAAGTTGCGCTAGAGAATCTTTGAGCACAACCGGCCCCCTTTGCCAGCAGATCGTTTAAATCACCTCACAAAACCTATCGATTATAAGCGCGTAGCGTTGTTCTCGTCAAACCGTTTTGGTGCACCGCAGCAGCGTTGCGCACCGTATAAACGCTTGATAGCAAAGCAGATTGACTAGGCCGATCGGAGTATCAAGCGCTTTTCAGCACACCGCCCATCCGGCTATTTCAGTTTGGTTCGTTGGAGGATCCCGTCCAGATGTTCGTAATCCTGAAAGTCTATGGTTAGCGAACCCTTACCTTTACTGTCGGTTTTCAGCGTGACATGCGTACCTAATTTTTCAGCGAGTTCGTTTTCGAGGCGACGCGCGTCGCCATTCTGGGATAGTGCGGTTTTGGTCGCCCTGGGCGGTGCGCTCTCCGCCTTCACCAGGCGTTCGGCATCACGCACACTCAAGTCTTTGTGGACAATCTGGTGCGCGAGCTCGACCTGTTTGGATTTTGCCAGAGGCAATAGTGCGCGCGCGTGGCCCATATCGAGCTTGGCCTCCATCACCATGTCCTGTACCGGTTTGGCTAACTCCAGCAGGCGCAATAAATTGGAAACTGCTGTGCGAGAACGGCCCACCGCTTGTGCAGCCTCTTCATGTGTCAGTTTGAATTCTTCAATCAGGCGCTGAATGCCGGCGGCTTCCTCCATCGCATTCAGATCTTCGCGCTGGATGTTTTCGATCAAACCAATACCGAGGGCCGCGTCATCAGCAATTTCGCGCACCAGCGCGGGCACCGAGGTGAGCCCCGCAATCTGGGCCGCGCGCCAGCGACGCTCGCCTGCCACAATTTCAAATTTTCCGCCGCCGATTTCGCGCGTCAGGATGGGCTGCACGATGCCACGCTGCCTGATGGACAATGCCAATTCCTCAAGCGCGGTCTTGTCCATCCTGGTACGTGGTTGATACTTGCCCGGCGTCAAGTCACCGATGGCCAACATACGCAACTCACCCTCGCGACTTACATGAGTATTTTCTTTGTTGCCCCCCAGTAGCGCATCCAAACCGCGCCCAAGTCCTTTTTGCTTGATCATGCGACTTTAGCCTCTTCAATTTTGATGCCTTGCCGACCCAGCAATTCACGGGCGAAAGCCATATGTGCCGTCGCGCCCTTGGACGTCGGGTCATAAATGATCACCGGCTTGCCGAAAGAAGGCGCCTCCGCAATCCGAATGTTGCGCGGGATTACCGTATCGAAGACCTTGTCGCCAAAGTGCGATTTGATTTCATCCGACACCTGGTTGGTCAACGATGAGCGCGGGTCATACATGGTGCGGACCAGCGCCTCGATCTCTATTCTCGGATTCAGGTTTGCCTTAACCTTGCGCAGCGTACCAACCAGGTCACTCAGTCCTTCCAGTGCGTAGTACTCGCACTGCATGGGAATGATCACCGAGTCCGCAGCAGTCAGCGCATTTACGGTCAACATATTGAGCGCGGGCGGGCAATCCACGACGACAAAATCATAGTCGGCGACCACCGCCTCAATCGCGTCTTTCAAGCGAAATTCACGTCGGTCGATATTTATCAGTTCGATCTCGGCGCCCGCCAGTTCACGGTTCGCCGGGAGCACATCGTATTGGCCTTCTGCGCGAACGCGTGCGTCCACAACACCATATTCGCCCAGAAGTACGCCATACAATGTTTTCTCAACACCACTCTTATCGATACCACTTCCGGTTGTTGCGTTTCCCTGCGGGTCGAGATCAATGAGCAATGCGCGTTGACCGTAGTGCGCGAGTGTTGCAGATAAGTTGACGGCGATAGAGGTTTTACCCACCCCACCCTTTTGATTTGCAATTGCGAAAACTTTCATTTCACGCCTTCTTTAAGACTACAAGATGCCGCTCACCTTCGACCTGTGGCACATTAAGTTCAATTACCCGCTCGACCTGATAGGTCTTTGGCAACCGTGCAATTTCATCGTGCGGATATACGCCTTTCATAGCAAACATCCGGCCATCTTCCGCGACAAGATGCGCCGCCCCTTTTACAAAATCACTTAGTTCAGCAAACGCACGGGAAATGACAATGGTGAATTTTATTGGCGCTTGAAATTGTTCGACCCGCTCACAGACGACCCGCGCATTTTTTAGCGCCAGCTCGCCAATCGTCTGGCGAATGAAAGTGGTTTTTTTTTGCAGACTGTCCAGCATGGTAATACCTAGGTCCGGGCGAGCGATCGCCAATGGAATTCCAGGCAACCCGCCTCCAGTGCCCACATCCAGCACGTTCGCCGCGTCGAGAAAAGGCAGCACAGCCAAGCTATCCAGAATATGCAGCCCGATCATTCGCTCGGGTTCGCGCACGGCAGTGAGGTTATAGGTCTTGTTCCACTTATCGAGCAACGCCACATATTGAAGCAACTTCTCCTGCTGACTTGCCGACATCCAAACTGCCGAGGTTTTCAAGCCCTCGATCAACAGTGTCGAGAGTTCGGAATTGATAAATTTGCTGTTCATTCTGTGCGAGTCTGACAATTGTTTATCTGACGTTATTGCGGGTGGCGGCCCGGAAGGCGGCGTCTTGCCTTTGTTGCGTTGCCGCCTTGCGACACCAAGCAGATTCGCTCATGCAGACTGTTTCTCGATTCCTGCTCGTGCTGCAGCAAATCCACGTTTGACGTGCACCAACAGCAACGAAATCGCGGCGGGGGTGATGCCCTGAATACGCGACGCCTGACCAACCGTTTCGGGCTTATGCTGATTGAGCTTGAGCTGCACTTCCCTTGAGAGCCCATGAACTTTAGAGTAATCAATATCGGTCGGCAATCGGGTTTCTTCATGTGCGCGACTATGTGCCACTTCGTCTTGTTGGCGATCAATGTAGCCCTGATACTTCGCGGCAATTTCAACCTGTTCTGCGACCGCTGCACTAATACGGGGATCTGCCGCTATCGGCAATGTCATCAGTGCCGCGTAACTCACATTTGGACGCCGCAGCAGATCAAACATGGAGTATTCACGTTCGATAGCGTGTCCAAGTACGCGTATTGCGTCCGCTTCAGGCAATTTCGCGGGCTGTGCCCATGTCGCCTTAAGGCGAGCTGTTTCGATTTCTACAGCTTCGCGCTTTGTGCTGAACGCTTTCCAGCGCACATCGTCAACAATACCAAGCCTGCGACCTACCTCGGTGAGTCGCGTATCGGCATTGTCTTCCCGCAGCTGCAAGCGATATTCCGCGCGGCTTGTAAACATGCGGTACGGCTCGGAAACACCGCGGGTGATAAGGTCATCGACCAGCACACCCAGATAGGCCTCGTCTCGACGCGGGCTCCACGCCACTTCGCCTTTTGCAGCAAGTGCCGCATTGATACCCGCGAGCAAACCCTGTGCTGCGGCCTCTTCATAGCCCGTGGTGCCGTTGATCTGCCCAGCAAAAAAGAGCGCTGAAATCGCCTTGGTTTCAAGGGACGCCCTCAAGCCGCGAGGATCAAAATAGTCGTACTCGATCGCATAGCCTGGGCGCAGGATGTGTGCATTCTCCAACCCGGGAATGGAACGCACCACGTTCACTTGTACGTCAAACGGCAGTGACGTCGAAATGCCGTTTGGGTAGTACTCGTTGGTAGTCAGCCCCTCTGGTTCGAGGAAAACCTGATGGCTTGTTTTGTTCGCGAAGCGATGAATCTTGTCTTCAATTGATGGGCAATAACGAGGGCCGACGCCCTCGATAACCCCGGTAAACATGGGTGAGCGATCCAGCCCGGCTCGTATCGCATCGTGCGTTTGCTCGTTGGTATGCGTGATCCAGCACGGAACTTGACGCGGGTGCATGTCGCGCGAGCCGATATAGGAGAACACCGGTGCCGGCTCATCCCCCGCTTGCATCTGGAGTTTGGAGAAATCTATGGTACGGCCATCAATCCGCGGTGGCGTTCCGGTTTTCAAACGACCGACCGGCAATTTGAGCTCTCGCAGGCGCGCCGCAAGGGTAACCGCAGGCGGATCGCCTGCGCGACCGGCGGCGTGACTTTCCAGACCGACATGAATTTTACCGGCGAGGAAGGTGCCTGCCGTCAGAACTACGGCAGAAGCATGAAAGTGGATACCCACTTGGGTGATAACGCCCGTCACGCGCGGGGAGCCGCTCGCGGCATCCAGAATTAAATCATCCACAGCCTGCTGAAAAAGCCAAAGGTTTGGTTGATTCTCCAATCGCCGCCGAATCGCCGCCCGATAAAGCGCGCGGTCTGCCTGCGCACGCGTCGCACGTACCGCCGGGCCCTTACTGGCGTTCAAGGTGCGAAATTGGATGCCCGCCTCATCGGTCGCAAGCGCCATAGCCCCGCCTAAAGCATCAATTTCCTTGACCAGATGCCCTTTGCCAATGCCGCCAATCGACGGATTACATGACATCTGCCCTAGCGTTTCGATCGAATGAGTAAGCAGACACGTTTTCGCTCCTGCCCGCGCAGCGGCGAGCGCCGCTTCGGTGCCAGCATGGCCACCACCAATCACAATCACATCAAAACGGGTCGGAAAGTCCATGATTTCGTTACTGTTTACACCTGTTCCAAGGGAGACGAATTCTAAGGCATTGACCAAGAAAAGGCTATTAGCTATTTCGCTCGGGCCAGCGTAGCGGAATCAATGGTTGCCAGGTGTAGCACACTGGTTTCACGTGAAACAGTCAAGCTATTTGCCAATGCAAAACTTGCTAAATATCTCACCCAGAAGATCATCCGGTGTGAATTCGCCTGTTACCAAAGATAGCGCTCTTTGGGCGAGGCGCAATTCTTCGGCAAATATGTCTAACTGAGCCGCAGCCGTCGCCGCCATGTCTAAATGCGCAGCGGCATCTTTGAGCGCTACTAAATGTCTGGTGCGCGCCATAAAAACACCCTCTCCACTCGGTTGCCATCCAGCCGTTTCAAGCAGCCATTCGCGAATGAGGTCGATACCCTCACCGGTAAGTGCAGATGCCAGAATTCGGGTATCTCGGCCAACACCAATGCGGCTCGCATGCTGTGCGTGTATATCAATTTTGTTATACACCCAGACGATTGGCAAGCTGGGGGGCAGCTTGGCTAAAATCTCTGCCTCCTGCAAACCGATCATTTCACCCGTCTCGGCGATTAACAACGCCGCACCCGCCCGACTGATGGCCGCCCAAGTACGCTCAATTCCGATCCTTTCCACCTCTTCCTGTGTGTCGCGTAAGCCCGCCGTGTCGATGAGATGAATCGGCACCCCTTCGAGCAAGATAGTTGCGCGCACGTGGTCGCGCGTTGTGCCAGGGATAGGGCTGACGATCGCCACGTCTTCCCCTGCCAAATTGTTCAGCAGACTCGATTTTCCGACGTTCGGGCGGCCAATCAACACGACGGTTAGCCCATCTCGCAGCACGGCGCCTTGCTTGGCTGCTCCCATCAAACGCACCAACTGTGCACGCAAATCAGCCAACTTCTGCGCCTGTACCAATCGATCCGCCGGGTCAATTTCTTCCTCTGGAAAATCTATGCACGCCTCCACGTGTGCGCGCAACTCGACAAGAGCGCTTCTTAGTTCGCCAACCTTGGTTGAGAATTCACCGGTTAACGAGCGCGCAGCGGAACGCGCCGCCTCGGCAGAACTCGCGTCTATAAGATCAGCCACACTTTCGGCCTGAGCAAGGTCGAGTTTTTCATTCAGATACGCGCGCTGGGTAAATTCTCCCGGATTTGCCATGCGGCACCCGAGTTCGAGGCAACGTTGTAGCAGACGCCGCATAACCACTGGGCCGCCATGGCCCTGTAGCTCGCACACATCCTCACCCGTGTATGAGTTTGGCCCCGGAAAATATAGGGCGATACCATGATCTATTGCGCCGCCACCGGCATCTCGAAATGTGGCTAGTGTTGCACTCCTGGCGACAGGCATTTTCCCGATGATTGCCCACAACAGTGATGCCGTCATACCACCGGAAACACGCACAACTCCCACACCACCGCGACCAGCCGCAGTCGCGATCGCGGCAATAGTATCTGGGGGAATAATAGCCTCCAACTTAGCCCTAACTAGTAGTGAACGATTTTGGGTTTTGCTGTTTCACGTGAAACACGTAATTGTCTTTCAACTCGCGCCTCAGAAAAAAAGCCGCCGGCGTTTGCTCGCCGGCGGCTCACATTAAACCTGCCTTCTGCTAGCGCTTGGCCAATTTTGGTGTGGCGGTTTCCAGTGATTTATTGATATACCACTGCTGCGCAATGCCAAGCAAGTTCTGCATCGTCCAGTAGAGCACCAGCCCTGCGGGAAAGAAAAAGAACATGATGGAGAACACCAACGGCATGATCATCATGACCTTGGCCTGGACCGGATCGGCTGGTGCCGGATTCAGCTTGGTTTGGACAAGCATGGAGGCACCCATGATGATGGGTAGTACATAAAACGGGTCAGGTGTTGATAGGTCGCTGATCCAACCGATCCATGGCGCATTGCGCAGCTCCACCGCACCGAGCAGCACCCAGTATAAGGCGATGAAAAAAGGCATTTGCACCAAAATAGGTAGACAGCCGCCCAAGGGGTTGATTTTCTCCGTCCGGTACAGCTCCATCATTGCTTGGTTCATTTTCAACTTATCGTCGCCATAGCGGGCCTTCATCGCCTCAATCTTTGGGGCCAGTTGCTTCATGTGCGCCATGGACTTCCCCGCTTTTTGGTTCAAGGGGAAAAATACCAACTTGATAAGGATGGTAAAAATGATAATCGTCCAGCCCCAATTACCAACGAGATTGTGGATCCAGGAGAGAACCACAAACATTGGGTAGGCGAGAATGGTGAGCCAGCCGTAGTCAACCACCAAGTCGAGCCCGGGGGCAAGTTGTTTCAGTTTTTCCTGCTCTTGAGGGCCCGCGTACAGCGGCATTGTTATTGAGCCGGTCCCGCCCGCCGCCACCGTCGAGACGGGTACAACTACCCCCGCAGTGTAGAGGGTGTCCGTCGCTTTTTCTGTAAAAAACTCGCGCTTAACATCTCCGATCGGTAACCACGCAGAAACAAAATAGTGCTGAACCATAGCGATCCAGCCATCCGTAGACTCCTTGGGGTAGGTTAGCTTTGACTTATCAGTCTTTGCCTTGTCGATGTCAGAAAAAGCTACCTTCTGATACTTTTTTTGCTCCGTATATACCGCCGGCCCATTGAAAGTTACTACTCCTGACGTTAAGAAGCCCAAGGGGGAGCCTCCGCTGCCCCGCTCTCCCTCTGGTGGATGTGCATCGCGCAAAAACTGGAAATATGCGCTGGGGTTAATTGGTGCCGCCGTTTCATTCTTGATGTCGTAGCGGACGTTGATGACGTAACTCCCGCGTTTAAAGCTGTACGTTTTATTTACCGTTAAGCCTGGCGTCTCATGATTGGTAAGCGTCACATCAAGGCTATCGCCGCCACGCAACTCAAAATTGTCACCCTCTGCCGACCACGTCGAAGTGTGATTCGGCAACCCTGGCCCCAACAGGCCGGACTGGATAACAAAGTAGGCGCCCGCTTTGTCCTGCATTAGGGGAAAGGAGCTCAACTCTTTGCTGTGGCCCGCATGCTTGAGAAGACCGATGCTACGTATATCTCCGCCCAAGCCGTCAATACCAATAGCGAACATGTCTGTGCGCACGGAGATCTGCTTCCCGCTGACGGCCCGCTGCTGGGGGGCGCCTATGGGTGTTGTCGCCGATACCGTAAGGGGGGCGGCTGGTGCCGGTATGGCCGCTGTACTGGCTACTTCACCCCCTTTTCCGGTGGGCGACGCAACCCGGGCCTGACTGGGCGCAGCAGGCGGGAGGTTATGCTTCTGCCACGCTTCCCACAAGAATAGACCAGATGCCGAAAAAACAATAAGCGCGATAATTCTTTGCGTATCCATGGGGGCCAAGAAGAAAAGGAGGAGAAAATAAAGTGGGTTAGTTCAGCGCGCTAAGGTACAGGATCATAGCCGCCTTCACACCAAGGGTGACAGCGCAGTACCCGCCGGGAGGCCAAAATACAACCTTTTGCAGCACCATGCTTATCGAGGGCCTCAACTGCATAGTGCGAACATGTCGGCGAAAACCGGCACTGCGAACCAAGCAGGGGGCTCAACGCATATTGGTATGTCCGGACAACCCAGATTAAGGTGCGGGATAACAGCGACATCAGCGGAATTTCGCCACCGGCAGCAACACAAAATTTTTTGCCTGGCTCAGCGCGTCTTTGATAGCCTCTTGAGCCGGGCCGCTTGGCGAGCCATTGGCGACCTCAACTCTTTGGATTAGCGAAACCAGTAAATCTACAGGCAGTACGCGGATTTCGTGATGGCGAAACGCCTCCCTCACCCAGCGTTTGAATCGATTGCGATCAACAGCCGACTTTATCAGCCGCTTCGGCACCGAAATCGCCATGCGGGCATGCGACAGGCTGTCGGCATCCCCCGGCTGGGGCAATCCCCCTTCTGCTGCACGAGATAGAAGCTTGATCGAAATAAACGTTGGCGGTTGGATAGCGGCCTCCGCCTTCGGTGCGCGGCTGGCTCTTACTGTTCGGCCCGCTTTTAGCACCGTGCCGACTCCGTATTGGTGAAGTCGCATCGTCTTGGGTAGCCGGTAGTTGGCTAACTTTTCCTTCATTGCCCGCTCCCTTCGGCCCAGGCGCTGATATTTGGTGGCAGAGAGAGAAGACATCTACTCATGTCACCGAACAGCGTCCACCATGCGACTGCGGCAAGCTGGGCAACAAGAAGAGGACTAAACAGCCAAACGCGCGCGGCCTTTGGCGCGGCGAGCGTTGATTACCGCGCGTCCGCCCGCTGTTTTCATGCGGACGAGGAAGCCGTGGGTTTTCTTGCGGCGCGCCACTGAGGGCTGGTAGGTGCGTTTCATAGTCGGTACTCGATAAATGTTAAGTCAATATCGGGTTTTAGCAAATTAACCCGCAGAACTTGGCATTATCCTGTTTTTTCAATCTTTTAGTCAAGGTTGCCGGCAGAGGCTTCAGTCGCCGCTGCGCCGTCTTGGCCCCGCAAGACACCCTTGTCCGCAAACCGCTTGTGGATAAGTTGCCGCGAAAAGGATAAAATCTATCGCTTAAATTAAGCTCCTCATTTCGAGTCACACGAATAGTTTTTTTCTCGTCAGCGAACCCCAACTCCGAATGCATCCCTTCTGGCAATCCTGCGTCAACGAGTTTCAGCAGGAACTATCGCAACACCAATTCAATACGTGGGTAAAACCGCTGCGTTTTGAACAGGATGCGGATGGATTCACGCTAATAGCCCCTAACCGCCATGTCTTGTTGTGGGTGAAAGAGCGCTTGCTGTCACGAATAGAGCGCTCTGGGGAACAGTTTTTCTCACGTTCTATGCGCCTGGATCTGGCGCTCGATGAGGGGGCCGCAGAAGAGGGCTTGTTGAATGACGATACTGCTCCCATCACACAATCCGAAGAACCGCGGGCATTTTCCGGCTCCGCGCCTAAACCGCCGCTTCATCGTCTAAACCCCGCCTTTACCTTCACTAGTTTTGTCGGTGGCAAGGCAAATCAGCTTGCGCGCGCGGCCGCGCTTCAGGTCGGCCAAAATCCTGGCCAGGCCTACAATCCCTTGTTTGTTTATGGCACTACCGGCTTGGGCAAGACTCACTTGGTACAGGCTATTGGTAATCAGCTACTCATTCAAAATCCCCTCGCCAATATTCGATATATACATGCGGAGCAATTCGTCACGGACGTCGTAAAGGCCTATCAACACAAGGCCTTTGATTCCTTTAAGCGGTCATACCACACGCTGGACTTATTGCTAATAGATGACATTCAGTTCTTGGGTGGAAAATCCAGGACGCAAGAAGAATTCTTTTACGCTTTTAACGCCCTAATTGAGGGGGGCAAGCAGGTTGTCATTACCAGCGACCGTTTTCCCAAAGAAATTTCTGGCATTGAAGATCGCCTTATTTCCCGCTTCGGTTGGGGGCTGACCGTTTCTGTAGAACCGCCCGAGTTGGAAATGCGTGTGGCCATCTTGATCAAGAAAGCGGAAAACGAAGGCGTGATGCTTGCGGAAGATGTTGCTTTCTTTATCGCTAAGCATATTCGCTCTAATGTTCGAGAGCTGGAGGGCGGGTTAAAGCGCGTTCTCGCCTATTCCCGTTTTAACAATATTCCAGTATCCATCGGTGCTGCCAAAGAAGCATTGAAAGACTTACTGGCCGTCCTAAATAGGCAAATATCTGTCGATAACATTCAGAAAACCGTTGCAGACTATTACAAAATTAAGGTCTCAGAAATGTATTCAAAGAAGCGCGTTCGCTCGCTTGCGAGGCCGCGACAAATTGCTATGGCATTAGCGAAGGAGCTTACGCCAATGTCTCTGCCTGAAATTGGTGAGGCCTTCGGCGGTCGCGACCACACGACCGTTCTCCACGCATGTAGGAAAGTAAATGAGCTTGTTGAAGCAGATCAGCTCGTGGCCAGAGATCACGCACTACTAATGCAGATTCTGCGCGGTTAACGCGGTCTCGCCTCTATGTCCTCTCCCCATCAAATTCCCCAACAACTTTTGTATCGGCTGTGGGTAAGTAGGCAGCTCTTTTGCGTCCCGCTTTTTTCTTTCTATTTATCCACAGTAATTAACTGTCTTACTCATTTTCATACGCCGTTTTGATTAGTTGTAAGTGCCTGAATTTAGGCTAGTAACCATACATATACGTCAAACCCTCTGTACTTAACTATTATCTATTAGGTTTAATTATGGTAACTATTAAAGCTAAGAATAGTATTCTGCTTGGCCCTTTACAGTTTGTGACCGGAATTGTTGAACGACGCCATACGCTGCCTATTTTATCCAACGTACTTGTCGAGGTAACCGAACAAGCCGTGTGTTTTTTGGCCACCGATCTTGAGGTACAAATCAAGGCAACTGCAAAACTTGAGGGTAACCACAAGCCTGGCAGCCTTACGGTGGGGGCAAAGAAGCTACAGGACATACTTAGGGCGCTGCCGCCAGATGCAGACACCTCGCTCGAAACCAAAGAAAGCCGACTCACCGTAAAGGCGGGGAAAAGTCGGTTTTCGCTTCAAACGTTAGCCGCAACAGATTTCCCGAGAATCGCCGAGGCCAAGGATGTGGCGACAGAGTTTTCTTTACCACAACGAGACTTCAGAAGGGTGCTGGAGCTAGTTCAGTTTGCGATGGCAGTACAGGACATTCGTTATTACCTCAACGGGGTGTTGCTTTCGACTGAAGGCAACACGCTTCGTGTAGTGGCAACAGACGGCCATCGCCTTTCCATGGCGCAGCATCAACTGCCAGAAGCGGTAGCAAAAATAGACGCAATATTGCCACGTAAAACCGTACTGGAATTGATCAAGCTTCTTGATGAAAGCGATGACCCAATACATCTGACAATGCACCAAAATCAGGTCAAATTTGCCTTTTCTGGTATTGAGATCGTCAGCAAAATAGTAGAAGGCAAATTTCCCGACTATACGAAAGTAATCCCGAGCGGTTATGTTAACCATGTGTCCCTCAACAGGACAGAGTTCCAAAGCGCGTTGCAGAGAGCATCAATTTTATCAAACGATAAAATAAGAGGTGTAAGGCTGGTATTTACGAAGGATTCGTTGTCCATCATTTGTTCAAACAACGAACAGGAAGAAGCAGAAGAAAATATGCCCATTAACTACGACAAAGAAGCGCTGGATATCGCGTTCAATATTGCCTATCTGCTTGACGTTCTGGGACACCTTTCAACTGAAGTGATCCAGCTATCGCTGGGAGAGGCAAATATGTCCAGCGCGCTTATCACTCAACCAGGAAGCGAAGAGTTCAAGTATGTTGTGATGCCAATGCGCATCTAAAACACAATAAAGATACAGAAACGTCAAAAGCCGAACATAAGTAAATTAGGATGCAAATGGTACCCGCAAAGAAACAAGACGAAAAAGCATACGACTCGGACTCAATAAAGATCCTCAAAGGCCTAGAGGCGGTTCGCAAACGCCCAGGAATGTACATTGGTGATACCTCGGATGGTACGGGCCTGCACCATATGGTTTTTGAAGTTGTCGATAACGCAATAGACGAGGCCTTGGCTGGATACTGTGACGATATCAAGGTAACAATTCACACTGATAATTCCATATCCGTAATCGATAACGGTCGTGGTATTCCAACAGGAATAAAAGAAGACGACGAGTTCAAGCGGTCTGCCGCAGAAATCGTTATGACGGAGCTTCATGCCGGTGGCAAGTTTGATGCAAATTCATACAAAGTGTCGGGAGGGCTGCACGGCGTTGGGGTTTCGGTGGTTAATGCTTTATCCGAATGGTTGAAGCTACGCATTCGTCGCGACGGTAAGGTGCACGAAATGGAATTTCGCCATGGCGAACGCGTCTCGCCGCTTGCGGCGGTCGGGAGCACCGACAAGCGGGGCACAGAGGTCCACTTTTCAGCAGCAAAGGAAACCTTTTCACATATTGAATTTCATTATGAAATTCTCGCCAAGCGCCTGCGCGAATTATCATTTCTGAATAATGGGGTGAAAATTGAGCTGATCGACCAGCGTAGCGGGAAAAGTGAAAATTTCGCTTATTCAGGCGGCGTCAAGGGTTTTGTGGAGTACATGAACCGGTCAAAGGCCGTGCTGCACCCCAAGGTCTTTTATTCGGTTGGCGAGAAAGAAGGCATCACGGTCGAAGTCTCCATGCAATGGAATGATAGTTACAGCGAGACCGTGCAGTGTTTTACAAACAACATTCCGCAACGCGATGGGGGAACACACCTGACTGGTCTTCGCACGGCAATGACCCGGGTGCTGAATAAATACATTGAAGAAAACGAACTGGCAAAAAAAGCAAAAATAGAAACAGCTGGTGATGATATGCGCGAAGGATTGACCTGTGTCCTGTCGGTCAAAGTTCCGGAGCCAAAATTTTCCTCGCAGACCAAAGACAAGCTGGTATCGAGCGAAGTGCAGCCGGTCGTACAGGAGGTCGTAGCAGCCAAGCTCGCAGAGTATTTACTGGAGAACCCTGCGGACGCAAAAACAATTTGTGGAAAAATCATTGATGCTGCGCGCGCACGCGACGCGGCGCGCAAGGCGCGCGAACTGACGCGTCGCAAAGGAGTAATGGACGGGGTCGGTCTGCCGGGAAAACTGGCCGATTGCCAGGAAAAGGACCCGGCGCTTTGCGAGCTTTATATCGTTGAGGGGGATTCCGCCGGCGGTTCCGCAAAACAGGGGCGCGATCGGAAATTTCAAGCCATTCTGCCGCTTCGCGGTAAGGTGCTGAACGTCGAAAAAGCGCGTATCGACAAGGTGATTTCATCCGAACAGATTGCGACCTTGATCACGGCGCTGGGCGCGGGGATTGGAAAAGACGATTTCAATCACGATAAGTTGCGATATCATCGGGTCATAATCATGACGGACGCGGACGTTGACGGTGCGCATATCCGCACTTTGCTACTGACTTTCTTTTACCGCCAGATGCCGCAACTTGTGGAGAATGGCTATATCTATATCGCGCAACCCCCCCTTTATAAAATCAAGATGGGCAAGGAAGAGCGGTACGTAAAAGATGAGATGGAACTAAAGCAGGCTCAGCTCAAGAAGGCATTGAACGATGCGTCGCTGAATCCGGGCGGCGGCTCGGCGCTCATTTCCGGCGAGGCATTGGAGATCATCGCCAAGGATTTCCTGATGACAGAGGCGGTCATTGCGCGATTAACCCGCACCTTTGATCCTGAGGTTCTGACGGGATTGTTGCAATGTCCGCGCTTCGATCTGGCCAGCGCGGAGAATGCATCAAAAGCCGCCATTTGGTTGACTGAAGTGGTTGGCGGGCATCATCTTACGGTCAAGGTTGAAGCAGATGATGTGCACGACGCATACCGCCTGCGTTGCATAAAGACGCTGCATGGAAATTCCCGCGAAACCGTGTTGGATGCAACATTTATCGAAACTGGTGATTACGAACAGATCGTCAAGACAGCACACACCCTGAATGGGCTGATTCGTGAGGGAGCTGAAATCAGGCGCGGGGAGAAAGCGCTTGCGGTGAAGTCTTTCGCGGCGGCGCTGGGCTGGCTGATCGAACAGGCAAAGGATGGGATGCACATTCAGCGCTATAAAGGTCTCGGCGAAATGAATCCTGAGCAATTATGGGAAACCACCATGGATCCAAAAGTGCGCATACTGAACAGGGTGCAAATCGAGGATGCCATTGGTGCAGACGAAATTTTTACCACGTTAATGGGCGACGATGTTGAGCCTCGTCGTGCGTTCATTGAGAACAACGCGCTAATCGTTCAAAATCTGGATGTTTAGGTGTAACGCAGGGTTTTAAATTAAAGGGGGCCGCTAATTGCGGCCCCCTTTAATTGGCGGGGAGGCTTACGATGTGACCTTGCGTTTTTTTACTGGGGAGGGTTTCGTTGTTGTGGCAACTTTCCGTTTCGCGGCGGGTTTGGCCTTCGTTTTAATTCCACCGGTCTTCTCTTCGATTAGGGCAACCGCTTCCGTCAGCGTAATCGAATCTGCTTTGTCTTTATCAGGGATGGTGGCATTGGTTGCACCATGCTTCACATAGGGGCCATACCTGCCGGAATACACAGAAATAACCTGATCATCCGCCGGATGATTCCCCAGGATGCGTAGTGCACCCGCAGCGCCACCGGTGGCACCTCGTCCACCCTTTGCTCCGGCTTTTGGTTCGCGCGCCTCGAACTCAAAACCAATTTTCCCATCCGGTTGGCGCACCAGGTACGCAGAAAATGGTCGCCCTTTTTTGGAGATGAATTTGTCGAGCAAGTCCGTTTTTCCCGTTTCGAGCAACTTGATCATTTGCTCGCGCTCGATAGTGCGTTTCAAAATAACGCGACCGGATCGAAAATCGCAAGTTTTTTCTGAACCGACCGCCTTTTCACATGTGTACGCGTTGGGTAACTCAAATACGCGAGAACTGCATTTTGGGCAGGCACCAAGAGGCTCCTGCGCAGAAAAATCAGGGGCCTCACCGTCTTCGCTTTGATCGCCCCACGAAAACTCGATTGCGAACTCCTTATTTAAAATGAGGTTTGCGGAAAATGCGCGACCGAGACGACTTCTAAAGCCATCGAGGGGCCCAACCTCTCTTTTTTCGATGAGCGCTTCAGCCTCATGCATTTCAAGCTGGCGCCCAGCTAGGATTTTCCAAAAGCCGAACTCACACGACTGGCATTGGAATTTCTTGTAGTTCTCATGGATTTCTCCCCCGCATTTTGGGCAAGGGGCGTTAAGCTTGCCGAAGTCTCCGGGAACCGTATCGGCGTTGAAATTCTTTGCCTGATCCACGATATGCCTGGTCATCTCGACAATCTCGGCCATGAATTTCTTGCGAGAGAGCTTGCCCTGTTGCATTTGTGAGAGCTTGTACTCCCACTCGGCAGTCATCTCGGGAGAGAATAGTTCTGGTACGCCCAAGCCATGCAACAAGGTCATCAGCGAAAAAGCTTTCGCTGTCGGGATCAGTTCACGGCCTTCGCGGAAAATATACTTCTCAAACAGCAATCCTTCGATAGTGGCCGCACGTGTTGCTGGCGTACCCAAGCCCTTTTCTTTCATCGCCGCACGCAACTCATCGTCGTCGATCAGCTTTCCTGCGCCCTCCATCGCCGACAGAAGCGTCGCCTCGGAAAGCCGTGCGGGCGGCTTGGTCTGGTTGGGTTTTGATTCAACCGTTTCAGCTTTTATTTTCTCACCCTGCTCCACCGCTGACAGCGTGGTAGTCGTATTTTCGTCGTTGATCTCCCGCCCATAAACGGCCAACCAGCCGGCGTTGACGAGGATCTTGCCTTCGGATTTGAACGGCTCGTTTTCTACGCGCGTGATGCGTGTCGTTTGCAAGAATTCGGCGCTGGGAAAAAAAACCGCCAAAAAACGCTTTACAACGAAATCGTACAACTTGGCTTCGATTTCATTCAACGATTTTGGTGCTTGAACCGTAGGAATAATTGCAAAGTGGTCGGATATCTTTGCGTTATCGAAAATCCGCTTGTTGGGCTTTACCCACTTCTCGTCCAGGATTTTTTTGGCGAACGCACGATACGGGACAGCCAATCCATCGCCGCCATCTTTCAGCATCGTCATGGTTTCGGTAACCGTACCGATGTAATCCTCGGGTAGAGCGCGTGAGTCAGTACGAGGATAGGTAAGCACCTTATGCTTTTCGTATAGGGCCTGCGCAAGGGATAGCGTAGTCTTGGCGCTAAATCCAAAACGGGAATTGGCCTCGCGCTGTAACGACGTCAAATCGAACAGCATTGGTGGCGCTTGCGTAGTTGGTTTTGACTCTTCTTGAACCACGCCTGGCCTGCCCATGCATTTGGTAACCAGCGCCCGCGCTGACCTTTCATCCCAGATACGTTCGGGCCTTAAGGCTTCATCATCCGTCTTCTTGAATTTTTCATCGAACCAGCGACCCTGATAATCCCCCGCCGCCGCTGAGAAATTACCAATAACCTCCCAATAGTCGCGCGATTTGAACGCTTTAATTTTTGTTTCGCGCTCAACCAGAATTGCAAGAGTGGGCGTCTGCACCCGTCCTACGGTCGTAAGCTGGAATCCCCCCGACTTCGAGTTGAATGCCGTCATGGCGCGAGTGCCATTGATACCTACCAGCCAATCGGATTCACTGCGACATACTGCTGCATCTGCCAGCGGCTCGTAGGTAATGCCGTCCTCGATGTTCTTGAAACCATCACGGATCGCCGCTTGCGTCATCGATTGCAGCCATAGCCGCTGGATCGGCAGCTTTGATTTCGCGTACTGGACGATGTACCGAAAGATAAGCTCGCCCTCACGACCCGCATCGCATGCGTTGATCAGCCCCGACACATCTTTGCGTTTGATAAGCTTCAACAGCAACTTAAGCCGCGCCTCGGTTTTTTCAATCGGCCGCAGCGCGAATTGAGAGGGAATCGCGGGCAAATGCGCAAATGTCCATTTACCCCGTTTCACCTCCTCCTCTTCCGGCATGGCGATTTCAACCAAATGGCCTACCGCAGAGGAGAGCACAAAATCTTCGCTCTCAAGGTAATCGTCCTTTTTGGCGAAGCCGCCCAGCGCCTTGGCAATATCATTGGCAACTGATGGTTTCTCGGCAATGATGAGGCGTTTAGTCACGTATGCGTTCGTTTTCTTTTAGGGATGCAATATATAAAGCGCGGTTCGCCTTAAAACGGCGAAGGGGCACAAATGATAGACGGGGTTGGACGATTTTTACAAGCAACACTTTTTGTTGGCCGCAGCGTTGATGTCGTTTCGATAAGGCGTGACATCTAACGACGCGTCATCATGCTTAGTCGGGCATATCGTCATTTTTATCAATGGCCGTCATGCGAACTCAATACGGGTGGTAAGTTAGCTGGTCCCTGCTATTTGCCCATGATGCGGGCAAACTATCAAGCCAGACGCTGGTATTTTCCACCCGGCATAGGGGCAATTAGGCCATCAATTTCCAGTTCGGCCAAGCGCGCAATGACCAGCTCCGTAGGCAGGTCAACTCGCTCAACCAGTGCATCAATGGACACGGGATCATAGCCCATCGCGCTTAGAATCGGCTCAAGCGCCTCGCTACCCCGCAAAACCCCCGAAGCGGCAGGGTTAATTGCGGCGTTGCGCCATTGAAGCTCGACCAAAATATCATTCGCGTCATCAACCAGCTTGGCGCCCTGCTTGATGAGCTGGTGACACCCTTTTGAAACCGGCGAGTGAATCGTCCCGGGAATCGCGAACACCTCGCGGCCCTGTTCGGCGGCCTGACGCGCCGTAATCAAGGAACCGCTGGCCAAGGCGGCCTCCACCACCAGAACGCCTCGTGAAAGACCGCTGATCAGGCGATTGCGCTTGGGGAAATTCTTGGCCAGCGCCGGAGTCTCGAGAGAAAACTCGGAAATAATCAAACCATGTTCAACAAGTTCCCGTGCCAGCGCCTTATTGCGCGCGGGATAGATCAGGTCGAGGCCGGTACCTACTATTGCAATTGAAGACCCTTCACCGTCCAGCCCGCCTCGATGGGCCGCCGCATCTATACCGAGGGCCATCCCCGAAATAATGGTCAGGCCCGCCTTGGACAACGTCCTCGAAAAGGCTTCCGCATTGGCGACACCCGCTGGCGTTGCGTTGCGGCTGCCGACTACAGCTACGCCAGCTTGACCCAGCATCTCGCGGCGTCCCTTCAGGTAGAGTAATGGTGGTGGATCAGCAATCTCCAACAAAGCTGCAGGATAGTCACTGTCAGCGAGTGTGAGCAGGTGGTTATTTTCTCCCTCAAGCCAGATTAAAGCTGTCTTTAACCTGGCCGGGTCGGGGCCGCAGATAATCGCGCTCGCTACCTTGCCGCCTACATATGGCGATAACTGCGCGGCGCTACTTTTAAGGATCTGGGACGGAGAACCGAACTGTCCGAGAAGAAGCCGAATCCCAGACCCGCCCAATCCGGGAATCAAATCCAGCCCAAGCCATGCCTCAGGCTCACCGCCGGCTGATGGTACGGGCATTAGAGAACCCAAAAAGTCAGGGGGTCTGGACCGCATCCCCCACACGGACGGATCGGCTGGAGCTCATGACCAACGCATATGAAACCTTGTCGAAAACGCGAAACACAAAGAGTAGTCCGTTGCGCTCGTCAGGCAGTTTTATCTTGCGTGGAATGCTGGGGCCACTGCCTCCGCTAGCCGCTGTGCTGGTGTTGTAGCCCTCGGTATTCGTGCTGACTACCGCACCACTGCGTAGTGTGGCGAGGACATGACCCACTTCCATTCCCTCGCGCTTGCCAAGATTCAGTACAACGACCGAGTATTGGCCTCCTTCACTCACGCCGCCCACCATCGAAATGATTGCGCCTTTAATATCTTTGTCGGGAGATCGCGGGCTGTAAGAAGGGATAGAGCCCTCTGCCGCCGGGGTGAGCCGGTCCCCTTTGTTGATTTCCTGCGTTGATTTGACGACGTCAATCGTCGACGCTTCACCAAAGCGGCTCACGCGGGCGTCTCCGAGATACGTCGCCTCATAGCCCAACAACTCGCGAGTTGCTGGGTCAATCAGCGCCTTGCCTGGACGATAAACCTGCCAGTGGGTACCCTGCTCCGCCTGTAGGCCTACGGCATATGCCTTATTGCCGGCGCCGATTACAACACGGTCATCATCCGCAGAAATGATCTTGGGCGCACCCGCGAGCGCACCCGCCTCAACCACCAGCGGCAGCGTCAGAAACGGGCCAATCACGCGAGCCGGGATTGAGGGGATGGCCTGCGAGAGCTTGTCTATGCGAATCGAGGGCGACAGGCGTACCGTCCCCCCTATACCGCTGCCGCCAGCCCCATTAAGCGACAGTCTCGGGCGACCATCCGCGTCAAAGGAAAGGCTGATAACGTCCCCTGGATAAATCCAATGTGGGTCCTTGATTTGCTCACGGTTCATATTCCAGATTTCCGGCCAGAGCCACGGCTCCTTCAGGAACTTCCCGGAGATGTCCCAGAGGGTGTCACCCTTGATGACCGTGTATGTAGAGGGCGCGTTTTCAGCGAGCGTCAGCGGAGCGGTTGATTTTCCCGAAAGCACAGCCTCTGCTCGCGCCAAGTCGCCGGACGGCGGGCGTGCTGGTGCCGCCTTCCTGACGTTATCTGCCTTGTTTTCGGTAGCAGCACTTGGTGCAGACTGTGCCCAGACGATTTGGGGAACAAATCCCGCAAATGCGAGGACTAAGAGACAGGAAAAATAGTTTTTGATCATAGCTGGTCTCGCTTCGGAGAGGTGAAGCCTGCGGTCAATGTTCAGGGTTAGCTCGCGCCTGGGGTAATCGGTCTGGTATAGCTACCATGTCGCTAGCGGATTTGCTAGTTGAGGCGACTTCCACTAGACTTGAAAGATAAAGATTCATCTCAAAGTTAAAGTTGTCTCTGAAGATTCTGCACCTAATTTATTCAATTCGCAAGCAATTATGGCCATCCTGGACGTTCTAACTTTCCCCGATCCCCGCCTCAACCGCATTGCGGAACCCGTCAAGCTCATCGATAACAAAATCAAGAAATTGGTCGATGATATGGCGGAAACCATGTATGAGGCCCCCGGAGTCGGGCTTGCGGCCACACAGGTTGGCGAGCTGAAGCGCATCATGGTTATCGATGTTTCCGAAGAAAAAAACCAGCTTCGGGTCTTTATCAACCCTGAAATCATCAAAAAAGAAGGCACGGCCGTTAATGAAGAGGGCTGTCTCTCTGTGCCGGGCTTTTACGACAAGGTGGAGCGGGCAGAAACCGTGATGGTAACGGCGCTTGATCGTGATGGTCAGCGCTTTACCATTAACGCCTCGGGATTGCTGGCGGTGTGTATCCAGCACGAACTTGATCATCTGGATGGACATGTGTTCGTTGAGTATCTGTCGCCGCTCAAGGCGAATCGAATCAAGAACAAGCTGGTCAAGCGGCAACGTGAAATTGAACGTGAAACCGAGATTGCCGTACCGCGTCGACGGGTTGCTGCGGCGCGCGCCTGACGATTGCTGCTCGGTAACTGTAACCGACAACGCCGGCCGAAACAGCCGGCGTTGTCATTTGAGCTGGCGTCAGAGACTGCGCCAGCGGAAAACAACCCCATGAAACTCATTTTTGCCGGCACGCCAGAGTTTGCTGCGATCTCCTTGGCTGCATTACAAACGGCCGGGCATGAAATTATGTTAGTGCTCACTCGGCCAGATCGCCATTCTGGCCGTGGCATGCGTTTGATAGCCAGCCCAACAGCAGAGGTTGCCGCGACGCAGGGTTTGCGCGTTGAAAAGCCGCTAACGCTGAGGGATGCCGCGGTGCAGGCAATGATTCGTGGCGCGAATGCTGACGCGATGATTGTCGCCGCTTACGGCCTTCTGTTACCGCAAGTTGTACTCGATATGCCCCGCCTAGGATGTTTTAATATTCATGGATCGTTGTTGCCGCGGTGGCGCGGGGCAGCACCGGTGCAGCGGGCGATTGAGGCCGGCGACCTGGAAACGGGCATTTCCATCATGCAGATGGACGCAGGACTGGATACTGGCCCGATATTACTGAGTGCCCCCCTCGCGATTTTGCCGGACGATACCAGCGCTACGGTATTCGCAAGATTAACGGTGCTCGGTGCGAGTACTATGGCCACTGCTCTGGCGCGGCTTCCCATGCTTACACCCCGTATACAGTCAGCGACGGGAGTTACTTACGCGCGCAAGATTGAAAAATCCGAGGCGCGTATCGACTGGTCTCAACCCGCCTTCGAGCTGGAGCGGCGACTTCGCGCGTTCGATCCCTACCCGGGGGCGGAGGCGGTGTTGGGTGAACAAATCTTTAAAATTTGGCGTGCGGATGTGGCCGATTCGGTGAAGGCGCTTGCGTCAAATCCACCGGGCACGGTGATTGCGGCCGGCCCAGAGGTTATCAGCGTGCAGTGCGGTCACGGCGTCCTCGCCCTGAAAACCATCCAGAAGCCCGGCGGACGGCGTCTTGCCGTTGCTGATTTTTTGCGTAGCGTCACTATCCAACCGGGAGCGGTATTTACATGATTGCGATCCAAGCTGCGAGTGCCGAAACCGTCGGCCTGGTAATTGGGGGCAAGAATCTTGACCGCACCCTGGAGACGGTGCTGGCCAAACAAAAAACATTTACCTCTAACGAACGCGCCGCTGTGCATTCGATTTCGTTTGATACCTTGCGGCACTATGGACTGCTGACCGCACAGCTCGACATGTTGCTGACGGCGCCGATGGCCGACGCCCCGGTTCGCTACCTGCTGCTGGTTGCGCTGGCGCAGCTGCAATTTTCCAAGGCAAGCGACCACGCGATCGTCGACCACGCGGTGTCGGCAGCCGAAACCATGGGGTTTGCGCGAGCCAAACCGCTGGTGAATGCCGTATTGCGCAATTATTTGCGCGCACCGGATAAATTCAAACGCGAGCGCTTCAAACTCGATACCGCGACCTACGATTTCCCGCGTTGGTGGATCGAGCGCCTGAAGCGAGAACAACCCGAAGGTTGGGAACAGGCGCTGTTGTCGTCACGCCGGCATCCGCCGATGGGGTTGCGCGTCAACCGAAGACTTGGAACGGTGGAAGCTTATATGGCGCGCCTGGCCGCTGTGGGTATCTCCGCCGAACATCGCGGCGGCGTGGCGATCGAGCTGCAGAAACCGGTTTCGATTAACGACCTACCCGGCTTTAGAGAGGGATTGGTATCCGTGCAGGATGAAGGTGCACAGCTTGCTGCGCCGCTACTGGGGGCGACGACCGGCATGCGTGTGCTTGACGCATGTGCCGCGCCAGGTGGCAAGACCGGCCACTTGCTGGAAGCCGCCGATATTGCCCTGACTGCACTCGATAGCGACAAGCATCGCCTGCGGCGTGTTGCGGACAATCTTGGCCGCCTCAAGCTGGTCGCCACATTGAAAAACGCCAACGCCACCGAACTGGATACATGGTGGGATCGCACGCCATACCAGCGAATTCTGCTCGATGTTCCTTGTTCGGGTTCCGGTGTGGCCAGACGCCACCCCGACATCAAATGGCTTCGACGGGAAACGGACCTCGGTTCATTCGCGCGCCAGCAAGCACACCTGCTGGCGACTCTGTGGAATTGCCTCGCCGATGGTGGTAGATTGCTGTACGTAACGTGCTCGGTATTTCGTGCAGAGAATCAAGAAATGATCGAAAAATTTCTGGGCACGCATGCCGACGCTCGATCAATCGACCTTTCCGTCCCGGCCCGTTCCGTGGGGCGCGATGAAGCCGCAACGCTGGAACTCAAAGACGGCCAACTTCTTCCTGATGATCATCACGACGGATTTTATTACGCGATGTTGGAGAAACCCCTCGCACCTTGAGCGGACAGCGGGCCAGATCGCCCGCACCGGCTTGGCGTCATATGTTTTATGCGTGCTTTTCTTTGCCTTATGTCCGCCGCGTATCGCTGCTGCAGAAGGTGCGGCATTCCAGTCGGTCAGGCTGGAACTCACCGATGAGGGTTATCAGCTTGATGCAGAAATAGACATCACGCTGACAGCCGGCATGCAGGAAGCGGTGCGCAAGGGTGTGCCGCTCTATTTTGTCGTCGAATTCGAGTTGACTCGCGGTCGTTGGTATTGGCTGGATCAGGTCGTCGCGCGCGCGACCCGCGAACGGCGAATCGGCTTCGCACCGCTTACCGACCAGTATCGGGTTACCGTCTCCGGCGTTTCGCAAAACGTCTCGTCGTTTGATGAAGTAAAACGCATCCTGTCTCGCGTGCGGTCGTGGACGGTCCTTGAGAAAGGGCGCCTCAAACCCGGAGAAAAGTATGAGGCTGCGGTGCGTTTCCGTCTGGATAGTTCACAGCTTCCCAAGCCGTTCCAGCTCAACGTGCTGGCGTCCAAGGAGTGGAGCCTCTCGTCCGACTGGTACCGCTGGACGGTTAACGGGGGTGACAAGCCATGATCCGCGCCCTCATCTTTGCGTGCGTTGCGATCGGGCTTGGCCTGATCGCACTGTTGTTTCGGGCCAGCAGCAATAATGCCTTTTTCGCCGAGCACTACCCGTGGTTGTTTGGCTTGGGGATTGCGCTAACTGCCGGCCTCCTCGGCTTGATCGGCTACCAGATTTACTCACTGGTCAAAAAACTTCGCGCGCGGGTCTTTGGCTCCAAACTTGCGTTGCGCCTGATGGCGGTGTTCGCGTTGATGGCGGTGATCCCGGGTGGACTGGTTTATGCAATTTCGGTTCAGTTCCTGAATCGCTCGATCGACTCCTGGTTTGATGTGCCCGTGGACAAAGCCCTCCAGGGTGCGCTCAATCTTGGCAAGAGTGCGCTCGACGCGGCGCTTACCGAGGTGGTTCGCAAAGGGCGCGATGCGGCCGTACGCGTCGCAGACCGACCGCTGGAAGACGCCGAAACGCTGCGCCAGCTGCGAGTGCAATATGGCTTTGATGAAATTGCCTTGTTTGCGATGAATGGCAAATTACAGTCGATTGCCACCGCTTCAAGCACGCGCGCGCCCATATTTATCGACAAGCCGAATATGCAGGAATTGCGCGACGCCACACAAAAATTTCCGGTCAAAATGGTTGAGACACTCTCGGACCGCGGGCTCTATTTGCGCGCTGTTATCGGAATACCGTCGGCGCCTTCGGTTGAGGGGCCACGCGCCATCCAGGTGGTGATGGCGGCACCCAAAAACCTGGTTGCCGATGCACAGAGTGTAGAGACGGGCTTTCGCGACTACGAACAATTGGGCTACCAGCGGGAAGGTTTGAAGCGCCTGTTCGCACTTACCCTGACGCTCGCCATGCTGCTAACGCTGTTTTCCGCGATTGCCCTGTCATTCCTGATGTCAGAGCGGCTCTCATCGCCCCTATCCGCGCTGGCGGAAGCGACACGTGCGATCGCGAAAGGGGACTTTACGCGATTGAACCCCGTGAAAAGCCGGGATGAGTTCGGGGTGCTTACGCAATCATTCAATACCATGACACGCCAGCTGGGCGAAGCTTCCGATGTGGTGGCCAGAAAGCAGCAGGAACTGGAAAACGCGAATACTTATCTGGAATCGATTCTGGGGCACCTCACCTCCGGCGTAATGACGCTGGATGCGCGGCTGTACGTCAAAACGATCAACAAAAATGCCGAGGACATGCTCGGTTTTGATCATGACTCATTGCGCAACCTGCGTCTTCCGGAGTGGGGAACCACACAGCCCCGGATGAAGCCGCTGATCGATGAAATCAAGACGCAGCTTGCCGCCACCCGCGACAAGTCCTGGGAGCGGCAGATCGTCTATGAAGGGCCGGCGGGACGCCGCACGCTGCTGGTGCGCGCAACCAAGTTGCCGGCGACCATTGACTCCGGATTTGTATTTGTTTTTGATGACATCACCGGCCTTATTCAGGCGCAGCGTGATGCCGCTTGGGGCGAAGTTGCGCGGCGGCTGGCGCACGAAATCAAGAACCCGCTTACACCGATACAGCTTTCGGCGGAGCGGCTGCAACTCAAGCTCGCCAACAAACTGCCGCCGCACGAGCAGGATTTGCTGACGCGTGCGACCAACACCATTGTTGCGCAAGTGGGTGCGCTGAAAGGCATGGTCGACGACTTCAGTCTCTACTCGCGTAGTTCGCGCCTTACCCCCGCGCCCCTGGTGTTTAACGAGTTGGTGCGGGAGGTGCTTGTGCTCTACGAATCAATGAGCGTTTCGATAAGCACAAACTTGGCGGCAGACATCCCCATATTGATGGCGGACCCGGCATTGTTGCGGCAGGTTCTGCACAACCTGGTTCAGAATGCGCTGGACGCATGCGCCGGCAGCGTCGATCCATGCGTTACGATTACCACCCGCGTCGAAGATAATCGGGTGCACCTGATCGTGGATGACAATGGCAGCGGCGTCAGGGAGGATGTCATGGCGCGCATTTTCGAACCCTACATCACCACCAAACCCAAGGGAACCGGACTGGGGCTTGCGATCGTCAAGAAAATCGTTGACGAACATCGTGGCCGCATCATCGTCAGCAATACAAAGCCGCATGGCGCAAGCGTTCACATTACCTTGCCGGTAGAGTTTATTGCGGAGACGACCTTCATGGCCGCCCCGCGCGCGCCGCAAATCGAATCATGAAAGCAGCTTGAGGTCATAATATGTCAGCAAACAATATTCTCGTCGTCGACGATGAAATCGGCATCCGTGAACTCCTCTCCGAAATTCTGAAGGACGAGGGTTATAACGTCAGGCTTGCCGATAATGCCGCCAGTGCGCGTACCATGCGCCGCGAGGCGCGGCCCGATCTGGTGCTTCTGGATATCTGGATGCCTGACACTGATGGCATTTCCCTGCTCAAGGAGTGGGCTGAGTCCGGGCAACTGACCATGCCGGTAGTCATGATGTCCGGGCACGGCACCATCGAATCAGCGGTCGAGGCCACGCGCATTGGCGCCTTCGATTTCCTTGAGAAGCCGATCAGCCTGCCGAAGCTGGTGGCTACGGTTGGCAAGGCGCTGCAAGGCGGCCGCCAGTTGCCGAAAGCAGGGCTAAACCTCGAACATTTGGGCCGTTCCAAGACCCTCGTTGATTTGAAGCAGCGCCTTGAACAGGTCGGTCGGCTCAAGGTGCCGCTGCTGTTAACGGGTGAGCCCGGGTGTGGATTTGAACTGATTG
>JANMXS010000146.1:0-1611 GCA_031394335.1 Burkholderiales bacterium | reverse complement strand
AATGGCGTTCTACATAAAATTTTGGATATAAAAACGGCCCGCATTTGCGGGCCGTTTTTCGTTGCAACGTGCCGACGCAAATTTACGCGGCCAAGCGCTTTTTCTGCGCCGCGTCGGCCTTGTGCAACTCGGCATAGGCATGATGCGCCGCCGCTTCGGCTTCGCCGACCTTGATCGGCTGGCCCATGTCCATCAGCACCGAACCCAGCGCTGACAGGCACAGCATCACGTTCTCGGGTTTGCAGGAATAACCCATCAGGCCGAAACGCCAGATCTTGCCGGCCAAGGGGCCCAGACCCGCGCCGATTTCGAGGTTGAACTCGGTGAGCAAAATCTTGCGCACCTCGGCCTCGCCGCCGGGCGCCAAACCATCGGGCACATACACCGAGTTCATCTGCGGCAGGCGATTGCCTTCCTTCACCACGTATTTCAGCCCCATCGCTTCGAGCCCGGCTTTGAGTGCGAGGTGATGGCGCGTATGGCGCGCCCAGGCATTTTCGAGGCCTTCATCCTTCAGCAGCAGCAGCGATTCATGCAGCGCGAACAAGCCATTGGTGGGCGCGGTGTGATGGTAGGTGCGATTGGTGTTGCCCCAGTAGTTCAGCACCAGATTCAGATCCATGAACCAGCTGTGCACGGTTTCCTTGCGCGTTTTCACATGCTCGACGAAACGCTCCGAAAACGACACCGGCGACAGCCCCGGCGTGGACGACAGGCACTTCTGCGAGCCCGAATAGATGGCGTCGACGCCCCAATCGTCGACCAGGACCGGCGTACCCGCCAGCGAAGTCACCGCATCGACGATATTGAGCGCGCCGTATTTGCTGGAAATGGCGCATAGCGTTTTCGCATCCGACTGGCAGCCGGTGGAGGTCTCGGCGTGCACAAAGCCCAGCACCTTGGCGTCGGGATTATTCTTGAAGGCGTCCTCGATCTTGTTCGGGTCGACCGGCTCGCCCCAGGTATCTTCAACCACCACCGCCACACCGCCGGCACGCTGCACGTTTTCGATCATGCGCCCGCCGAATACGCCGTTGCGGCCGATGATAACCTTGTCGCCGGGCGATACCGCATTGACGAAACAGGTTTCCATGCCCACCGAACCCGGGCCGGAAACCGGGAAGGTGAGCGCGTTATCCGTCTGGTAGGCGTAGCGCAGCAGGGTTTTCAGCTCTTCCATCATCTCGACAAAAATCGGATCGAGATAGCCGATCGCCGGCAGCGACATCTGCGCCAGCACGCGCGGATTGATCTCCGAGGGGCCAGGGCCCATCAGGGTGCGCTGCGGCGGGTGGAAGGAATGGATTTTTTTGGAAGAAGCAACTTGTTTGAGCGGGGCTTTCATGGGCAATCCTTGTCTTGTGGGGCGGCCATCCTGCCGGCCGAAATGCGTGGTACTTGGCGGGCGGTGGATCAGCTTGATGCTTGATTCGAGGCGGACTAATGTGCGGCGGCAGGGAAACCGCCGATTGCGGTTACAACGGATTTGAATTCGGGCTTGGACCAGACGCAGGCGACTCTGGAGTGCAGCAGGTTGCAGGCAACCTTGCCCCGGCGTATGGCGAACGGCGCGCTTTGTGAGCGAACGCAGGCTTGATTGAACGTCGTGGA
>JANMXS010000145.1:0-3009 GCA_031394335.1 Burkholderiales bacterium | reverse complement strand
TGCACCTGCCTTGTCTCGCCTTGATGCGCGCTGCGGAAGTGGTGCCTCAACCTGTTCCGTCAGATGGGGCGCAGGCTGAACGCGTCGAATTGCCGCCTCCCGCCCCGGCAAAATCCCGCCCGGCTATCATCATCCAGGCAACGGCGGAGAACATCGTCTTTTTCGAAGCCGGTACCAACACTCCGAAAACACTCACGCTCGTCGAATTTGCCGCGCAATACACCGGCACCGCATTTCAACTCGCGCTTGAAACCAAAAGCATCAAAGACCCCGATGGCGCCGCCGACGATCACCGGAAATTCGGCTTCCGCTGGTTCATACCCGAGCTGCTGAAGCACAAAAATGTGTGGCGCGATGTCTTGATTGCCTCCCTCGTCATTCAGCTATTGGCGCTGGGCACGCCGCTGTTCACGCAAGTCGTCATCGACAAGGTGGTGGTGCATCGCACCCAAAGCACCCTGATCGTCATCGCCATCGGCCTCGGCGTGTTCATGCTGTTCTCGGCCCTGCTGTCCTGGGTGCGGCAGTACCTGGTGCTGCATACCGGCAACCGCGTCGATGCGGTATTGGGCAGCGCGGTGTTCAACCATTTGTTCAAACTGCCGCCGCGCTACTTCGAGCACCGCCCCACCGGCGTGATCGCTGCCCGCCTGCACGGCGTAGAAACTATTCGCGAATTTGTCGCCAGTGCCGCCGTTACTCTGATCCTCGATTGCCCCTTCCTGCTGATCTTCGTCGGCATCATGTTTTACTACAGCGTGACCCTGACCCTGATCGCACTTGCCATCATCGGCGTCATCGTTGCGCTCAGCCTGATCATGGCGCCGATCTTTCGCAACCGCCTTAACCAGCAATTCCTGCTCGGCGCGCGCAATCAGGCCTTCGTCACTGAATATGTCTCCGGCCTGGAAACCGTCAAAAGCCTGCAGATGGAACCGCAGTTGAATGCGCGTTATGCCGATTACCTGGCTGACTATCTGCATGCCGGGTTTCGCATGAAGCAGATCGCCAACACCTATAACGTCGTCGCCAACGGCCTCGAACAGTTCATGTCCCTGCTGATTCTCGTGGTGGGCGCCTGGACGGTGATGAACAATAGCGACTTCACCATCGGCATGCTGATCGCCTTCCAGATGTTCGCCGGCCGCGTCTCCCAGCCGATGCTGCGCATCGTCGGTCTGTGGCAGCAATTTCAGCAGGCCAATATGTCCGTGCAGCGCCTGGGCGACATCATGAACGCCCCCACCGAACCCTACTCCATCCTGCCCAGCCGCCTGCGCGAAAGCCGCGGCAAGATCGAGATCGAGGATCTGAGTTTCCGCTACGGCGACAACCTGCCTTATCTATACCAACATTTCGGCATGACCGTATTGCCCGGCAAGGTGGTAGCGATCATGGGGCCCTCGGGTTCGGGCAAAAGCACGCTGGCCAAACTGCTGCAAGGCTTTTATGTCCCCGCCAATGGTCAGATCAAGCTGGACGGCAACGACATCCGCTACCTCTCCGCCAACGAGCTGCGTCATTACTTCGGTGTGGTCCCGCAGGAAACCATCCTGTTCTCCGGCACTATCTACGACAACCTGCTGATGGCCAATCCCCACGCCACTTTCGAGCAGGTGGTGCACGCCTGCCAGATGGCCGAAATCCACGACGTCATCGAAAAGTTGCCGCAGGGCTACCAGACCGAAATCGGCGAGCGCGGAGTCGGCCTATCCGGCGGACAGAAGCAACGCATCGCGATTGCCAGGGCATTGCTCAAGCAGCCGAAGATCCTGATATTCGATGAGGCGACCAGCAGCCTGGATGCGCCAACTGCGGAACATTTCGCAGCGACGATCAACCAGTTGAAGGGCAAGGTGACGATGCTGTTCATTACGCATGCCTTGCCGAAAAATTTGCTGGTGGATGAAGTGGTGAAGATTGGGGTGGGGGTGTTGAGCGCGGTGACTGTTGCGCAGGCCATCAACTGACAACGGAATTTGAAATTCAGAGAGGTGAGTCATGAAGCGAATAATTGGAGACGAATTGGCGCTAACTGTTCGTGCGCTTGCTCTGGGTACGGCGCTTTTATTGGGTGGGTTGGCGACGGGGTGCAGTACCGAAAGTGGTGGGCAATCGACGCCATCAGCAGAGATGCAGCGCAATCGCCTGAAAATTGCCGAGGCGATGTTTCAGGAACGCTGTAAGACGGCGGGAGAGAAAATTTACCGGACTGTCGAGAACGTCGAGAGGATTTTCCTAATGAAGATTAGGCCAGAGCGCGATAATTTCTCGGATCAATTTGCGCTGGATGACCCCTATGGACGGGATTTCGGTGGGGCAGCTTATATCAAGAGTTTCCTGCGCGGTTTCTTCGCCGCAAATTATCGTACTCCAGAAGTGCCGAGGCCAAACACCCCGCCGCATTTGGGCTACCAGTACGTCGAAGCCATCGACCCACAAGATGGCAAGCGGTATCAATATAGAGGGCGAATTGAAGAGCCTTGGAAGTACGACAAATCCTTTTTAAAGGGGTATTCCCGTTTTGTAATTGACAAGACGCTTGCAAGCGATCTATCGCCACAATTTGGCATTACTTACGACGATATCTCGACTCACGAAGAGCGTGAATACTGGATCGCCGGTAGTTCGCTCAAAGTAATCGACTTAAAAACTAATGAAATCATGGCCGAACGAATCGGTTACATGATTGACCCGGGGCAAGGAAACACGTCTGGCGGCAGGTCTCCTTGGCTATTGGCGGCCGATCACGCATGTCCATCATTTTCATCAAGACATGGATTTGCATCTCAACCGCTTCAAACAGAAAACTTCATCGAGAAAATTTTGAAACCGAGTAAGGCTAAATAATTATGGCGACTCCATCTATTGGAACACCAAGGGTCAGGGAACACCAAGGGTCACTCTGACCCTTGGTGACAAATTGAATATTCAAACTCAAGCACCGGCGCGGCTTCCGTGCACAAAGTGTCTGGAAATGCCCACCCGTGCTTGAGTTTGGTTTTTTGT
>JANMXS010000144.1:0-8394 GCA_031394335.1 Burkholderiales bacterium | reverse complement strand
ATCGTTGTCACACGAAGGTTAACCGCCGATGTTCAATACCGACAGCTTGAATTGAGCCAGACAATGGTCTCGCTGCGCTTCCAGAATCGCCTTCAATCGGGCGGCCTTGTCGGCGAGCAATTCGTCCCTCGTCGGGAGGGTCTTGTCCTTTTGAGTGGTTTCAAAACAGGACCCGTTCGCCATGAGCTTGGCTTGCCTCACGTCTATTACACGCACCAAGTATCGCGACATGACGGAATAGTGAGTCCAATCCAAAGGTTGATAGTTGAAGCTGGATCCCAGGGATTCGACATCGATCAAAAGGTCTGCGCCCGAAGCTGCATGCGCCATCTTGGCAATATCGTGCGTATCGATCGTGACCAATGGGTTCGCGGCGGTCACCAATCCGTATCGCTCCTGCGCGTCCTTGAGCAACTCTTGAGCCATATGAGGGACTGGATCTTCGATTCCATTTTCCTTTACGATGGCATTGCCCGCGCTGATCATCGCAAGCGCGCCGACCAAGGCGAAGGTCGCTTTGCCTGCTGTCATTGCCACAAAATCGGCGCGCGGTCGCGTCGTCGACGCAACGGTCTTTCCGCGTAAGGCGGCCGCGCCATCATTGTCGATGTGTTTCGTCGGCGGAACCGACACACAGCCGGTCACGAGCAGCAATAGTAAAGGCACTCCCCATTGACGATTCATCATGTCGCTCCCTCGTTTTGTTGGAATCGAGGGGCAATTCTGCCTGTCTCGAATCCGATCCAGCAATCGTTTGAACAATAATTGCGTGGCTGATTCGATTTCAGGGAACGACTTTGGAGGTGCCCAGGTCCTTGAAACTGTAACGCGGTACCTGAACCCACTGGCCGTTCTTCAATTCAGGCACCTTGTGAACCTGGGTTTTTTCAATGCTCAGCTTGCCGTCTTTCTCTGAAAGCCAGAAATCAATGTCGTAGATCTGATCCTTGCTGCCGGCCTCGCGGAAATCCGTGCATGCGAAGAAGTGGCCGCTCTCATCTAGCTGCCGGATGGGCTGATGCGTGTCGATAAATTTAAGCTTCAGCAACTTGCCGGTTTTGTCGTCCGTGAGTTTGAAAATCCCGTCTGCCGCCGCGCTTTGCCGGAGTGCTTGATCTTCCACCACGGACATTACCTCCCAACTGCGCTTTTGGGCTACATGTCCCGGATGCTCGGACGCTGGAATCCACCACCACGGCACGGGCTGGCGCGTAACCGCCTGCCACTTGCCGTCCACCTGTTGAGGTGCGCGATAGATCCGCGTTTCGCGCAATTGCAGTTGGCCGACCTCCGGCACGATCCAGAAATCCACGCTGTACTTTTTGTCGGGCGCATCCTTCACATGAAAATTCACGTCGGGAAAGAAGCCGTAGCCGTCGATTGTGCGTGTAAAATCGATGCCGTCGAATGTGAGCACGAGATGTTCGCCCGTGAGCGAATCTTCGAGCGGGAACGTGCCGCCGTTGGCGCCCGCCACGGCGGCGATGTGCGCTTTGACCAGGGTCTCGGCGTCGCTGCCGTCGAAGTACTGCATGGCCTTTTCTGTTGTCAGCACACCATCTGCGGCAACGAAAGTCCGCGCACGTTCCAGATTGGCAGGAGTGTCCTTGAGAAAAGCCGCCTTGCTGTCCGCGTTCTTGAAGCAGTAGGTTCGACCGTCGGAATCATTCCAGGTAACCGAGCAATCGGTCATGACGTGTCTACCCTCGGCGAGGCCTTGAGGGCATTGGCCGCCAAACTGAGCTTGGGTGGGTGAGGGCGGCGCCACGTCGGCCGCGAGGGCAATCCACGACGGGGCGGATAAAGCGAAGCAAAGGATGGCGCGGGCGTTCATGAAGAATCTCCGTGCAGCGAGGGGTGGTGTCGATTATCCCATCATTGAAAGGTCCCGTCCTGTTTGCCTATGCGGCGTCATTCTTGCCATGCTGTGTGTCGGATATGAAACAGGTCACTGAAATTCTCTCTTTCCGCACCGCCGGCCGTGGATTGATGGACATCACCCACGAGATCAGTGACTGGGTGGCAGGCCAATCCCTGACTACCGGCCTGCTGACCTTGTTCTGCCGTCACACCTCCGCCTCCCTGCTGATTCAGGAAAATGCTGCACCAGAAGTGCGCCGTGATCTGGAGGCCTTTTTCGCGACAATCGCGCCCGAAGGTGCCGGACTCTACGAGCACGACGACGAAGGTCCCGACGACATGCCGGCGCATCTGCGCACCGCCCTGACGCAAGTGCAACTATCGATCCCGATCTTGGACGGCCGATTGGCGCTGGGCACGTGGCAGGCCGTGTATCTGTTCGAACACCGGCGGCGCGCTCATGCTCGGCAAATCGCCATGCATTTATTGGGCGAATGACGCTGCACCCGGCCGGAAACGTGGCCGCTGTCCGTGTCATCCCCGGCCGGGCTGGCGCGTTGTATTCATCGAAGACCTGTCATTTGGAGTTCGCGATGAAAATATGGACGAAATTGCTGATTCCCGTTGCCCTCATGGTGCTGAGCGGCTGTGTAGTCGTCCCGCGCGGATACTATGCTCGTGGAGCGCGCGTGGCCGTCGTTGCGCCGGTGCCCATCGTGGTCGTACGGCCGGCCTATTACGGCCGATATCGCTGGTGATCGCCGGCCCTGCAGTGCCTGCGTCAAATTGCTACTATGCGCGCTCGCAATTTGACGCGGGCCTGTAGCTCAGTTGGTTAGAGCAGGGGACTCATAATCCCTTGGTCCTCGGTTCGAGTCCGAGCGGGCCCACCATCAATTTGCCGGGGAATTCGTGATCTCGCCGACCTCTTCGGCGTAACCCGCGCGCCACTGGCACAGTTCCGCGCGCCGTGACACTGCACTTTAAAATGCCCTCGGTAACGCCTTCGGCATTACGCGATCGCGGTTCGAAGCTCCCGCCGCCGACTGGCAGGTTTGCCCGCCAATCGGACCGTCAGCCGTATTCCAAAGGCCGCTAGAATCGCGGTCAGAGTATCGAGCCGTGGATTTCCGCGTTCCGACAGTGTGCGATACAACGTCTCGCGTGAAAGCCCGGTCTTCTTCGCCAAGGCGGCCATGCCACCGACCGCATCTGCTACGGTGCGCAGAGCAACGGGAACAGCGCATGCGTCGCCGTCTTCCAGCATCGCCTCAATGTATGCGGCGATGTCGGCCGCGCTTCGAAGGTGTTCCGATGCGCGAAATGGGCGGCTTCGGGGCGCGGGCTTTGTAGTCTTTCCAGTACGCACGGGCATTGTCGATATCCTTCACTTGGTCAGCGGCCCCTTGCCGACAGCCGTCTTGTACAGCTGGATTTCCATAGGCTATTGTAGCCAAAAAGCTACATAAGTGTAAATTACGATATTGCACATTTTTGCCCGCCTATTTGGCGCATTTTATGTAACTTGTTTAGGCTCGACGCGGGCTCAACGAGTTAGCGAATCCTCCAAATACCGACTCTGCGCGCCAAGTCCTCGAGACCTTCGCGGACAAGAATATCGTGTCTACATTCCCAACCGTGCAAGACATAGCGGCGAGTTTCGATCAATTTGCGTCCGGTCGGCTCCGGAGTCAGTCCTCCCGATTTCAGTTCGGTGTAGACGGCCGACGCGCTACCGCATCGCCAAACACGTATGTCCGTGGGCGAATTGGTGTGATGTAGTGTCGTGGGGTGTGTGACCCGTTCTCTTAATCCCTTAGTCCTCGGTTCCAGTCCGAGCGGGCCCACCATTTAATTCGTCGCCGCATGACGACCGGCAATGAAGCCGAAGGTCATGCCTGGTCCCAATGTCCCGCCCGCACCACCATAGGCATTCCCCAGGACGGCGGCCATCGCGTTGCCGGCCGCGTACAGTCCTGGAATCGGTTCGTTGTTCCAGTCGAGTACCTGGGCGCTGCCATTGGTTTTCGGGCCGCCGCTGGTACCGAGCGCGCCCGCTTCCATTTTAACGGCGTAGAACGGCGCCTGCTCCAACACGCCAAGAGTGCAGTGCGGCGGCTTGAAGGATTGGTCGCCCCAGAAACGCCAATTATCGTAGCTGTTATCTCCGCGATTGAAGTCATCATCATGACCTTTGCGCACCAAGCCGTTGAACCGTTCCACGGCTTCCTTGAGCCCTTTGGGATCGATCCCCGCGATGCCGGCAAGTTCTTCGAGCGAATTGCCTTTAATCACATACGACGGGTCTGGCTTTCCCGCCTTGGCATTAAAGATGGGGTACTTGTCGCGGTAGCGTTGGTCGATGATCAACCAGTAAGGCAGGTTGGTGTAGGTATGTGTACCGGCATCGAACGCGTGCAACCCCTGGCCAACCGCATTGTAGTTGGCCGCCTCGTTCACAAAACGCTTGCCCGTCCGGTTCACGAGGATCGCGCCGGGACGCGCACGCTCATCCGAACCCAGCAGGTAATTCGGCTTGGCATTGCGGTGTTCCACTTTCTTTTCCAGAACAGACTGCATCCAGAAGGCGTTTTGCATATTGCCGAGTTTCGCGCCGGCTTCGATGGCCATCAACAAACCATCGCCTTCGTTTTCGGGCACACTGACTGGCCCGGTAAGCGGCCCGCGCAGGAAGGTGTCGACCAACTCTGGGTTCCATTCGAAGCCGCCGGTGGCGATGACTACGCCTTTGCGGGCGCGCGCGCGGATTTCACCGTCACGGCCCTCGGCGATGACGCCGATCACGCGACCGCCGTCTTTGATGAGGTGGCGGGCGCGCTTCTCGAACTGAATCGGAATCTTGCGGTCCAGAACGGCTTTGTATAACGCTCCGATCAGGGCTTGGCCCAAGCCGCGATAATCATGCTTCTCGCGATACGCGAGCGTTTCAGCATCCAGAATGCCGTTCACCGACTCGATCAGGCTGCCACGCACCTGGTATTCCATCTTGGTCGGATTGACGCGCGTCGCCAGGCTTCCGAGCTGCTCGAACGAAAACGCCTCGTTATCCAACGAGCGACCACCGTCGGGTTTGGCGCCCGGCGCATAAGGTTGGTAATCCGGGAAGCCCGTGTAGGCCTGGAAGCGAACCGGCGTCCTGTCCGTGAAATAGCGGATCATCCGGCCTCAGTGAGGCAATATCGATCTACTTGGTTAGGGCCTAACCGGTTCTACGACCGCCTTCACGCCGACAGACTTCGCCTGATCTTCAATCGCTCTAATTGCAGGTCCGGTCTGCTCAAGCGGCATGCCGGCATATTTCGCAGATTCGTGAGGATGCATCCCCAAGTAATACGCGATATCGGCTGCGTACGGGCTCTTGGCCATAAGTGACAGCATGTCCTCGGAATAGGTCACGTTCGACTTGAACACGATTTCATCAAAATCCGCCCATCGACCTTTGCGCGATTCGATGGCTGTCATGAATTGTTTTCCCGCCGCTGTATCCCAAACAATCGGCTTGGTTTCTTTGACAATCGTTGTGCTTGCGGTTGCCTCGAGATTGCGCTGCGATTCTTGCTGCACGGGGTCGTCTCCGACTGCGTCCTGTCGGGCTTCTGCCGCTGCGCCGGGAGGCGGTCTTTCTCCTTGAGCACACAGTGTATTGCTCAACAACGAGGAGGCGAGCGCAAGAGTGACGGTTAGCGCAATAATTCTCATGTCTTATTTCCCGGCTCTTCGTGAAAAGTAGTGGGTAAAAGTTGCTCATTTATTGTTCAAATAGTCGGCAGCGTACAGGTCAGCACCTTGAGCTTGAGGTACTCCTCGTCGTGCAAACCGTAGGCTCTGCGCTGGATGACCCGGATCTTGTTGTTGAGGCCCTCGACGAAGCCGAGGGCGACTTTGTTTTCAGGCTTACAGTAGGCCGCGATGCCATCCCAGTGTCGCTCGATCATCTGGGCGAACTTCTCGTACGGCTTGAGCCGCTGCCACTTCAGTTGTTCGCGCCAGCCATCGAAGAACTTCCGTGCCCAGGCTTCGCTGTTGTAATCCCACAATTGGCCGAAGGACTCCTTGAGCAGATACGCGGTGTTGAGGCGTTTGTTGGCGTTCAACAGAAGCTTGAGAGTCTTGCGCGCCGGGCCTTTAAGGTTCTGCGGATGGGAGAGCAGTGCATACTTCTGGCCCTTGATGAACGTGCGATCCTTACCGCTCAGCCGTGCAAACTCCTGCTTGCGTACCTTATCGAGCGCTTCGCCGAGATGGCGAATGATATGGAACTTGTCGAACAAAATCGCCGCCTGTGGGGCGTTCTTCAGTGTCGAGTTACGGAACGGTTTCCACATGTCCATCACGGCCAAGCGAACCCGTTTGGCCGCCTTATCTCCGAGAAAACCGTAGAATTCATCCATGCTCGCTTCGCTGCGGTCCGCACCGCCAAACCAGATCGGCTGATGCTTCTCCAGGTCGCTGACGACGATGCGGTACTCGTGACCCTTGCGCACCGAGATCTCATCGATGCCGATCACCTTCGGGCGCGCCTTGCCGGCCTTGACCAGTTGCTCGCGCATGTATTGCATCTCGAGCCGCTTGACCGTGTGCCAGTCCAGATGCTGCTCCTTCGCCACGTCCTGGATCGTGCCGCTGCGGCAGCGCTCCCCGATGTAGCGGGCGAAGCGCTCGGTGTGCAGCGCGTTCTGGAGAAACGTCTCGAGCCGCTCGCTTTTCACGGTGCCGCAGTGCCGGCAATCGACCCGTCGCACCTCCAGTTCCAGATAAATCCGATGGCCACCGCAGGGCAGATCTCGCGCTCGACGCATTCGCCGGTCGTACCAGCCGAAATGCACTGTCCCACAGGTTCCGCAGACCGTTTTTTTCCCCGGCGAACCAGGCAGATGAGCCGCGACTGCGTATCACCGAAGATGCCGTGGACCTTCTGCAAGGTACGAAAACCGGGGACTCGATATGCATCCGACAGACGACGGACTTTGGGTGGTTTGGACATGCGCACATCATGCCAAAATATCGCGCCTCCGCGCAGTGCATCTTATGCCGATAAAACCAGTACTTTAGCTCTGAGATAAGGCCATTTCCTCCCACACGAAATCACGAAGACCCAAAAACTTTGCCCTGGGAATTCCTTGGACTTAGCGGCGCTGGCTGTATACACCACTAATTTGCCAGAGCACACGCGGCGCAGATTATTCAACGCTGTAAAGCAGTGCACGGGCGCTGTGAAAAGTGGGTGAACGCCCGCCGCGCCGTGCACTGCTGTGCGTTAGATTCCAGTGGAGAATATCGATGCGGGCTACGTTGATCGGACGATATACGCTGGGGGGGAAAGCGTCGCCCCGCTGTCAATATTCTCCGTATTGTTTCATAGGTTCTCCTTCGCTTGGCTGTCGCGCAAACGGGTGCCCAAGTTTACCGCTCCCGAAGCCGAGGCAGACTAATCCAACGACGCCGCGCTATTTGCTCATCGGGTCTTTGGCCATCGAGTCCTTTGGCATAGGGTCCTTGGTCATCGAATCCTTCTTCATGCCCTCGTGCATCATCCCCATGCTCTTCATATCGAGCATGCCAGCGGAGTTTTTCATCGAATCGAACTTGGCTTCGTGATATTTCATGAATTCCTCTTTGGAAATCATGCCATCGCCGTTTGTGTCCATCGATTTCATATCCATGCCCATGCCCTTGCAGTGGTGCATGTCATTCATATCGGTGGCCGCCACGCTGCCCGCGAGTCCAAGGCCTGTCATCAAAGTAGCCAGCACAGTGAGTTTCATGGTTATTCCTTCATGTTGAGGTGAATCGACGCTCGTTGCTAATAGGTTGCGATATCGCCCAGCTTCCGGCAGCGATTATCGCGTCTGCCCCTTTAATTCGATATTAATTAGCTTGGTTTTCATGCCGACAATATGCATGCCACCAATAGTTATACGTAAGACTCGAGCGAGACCCCGCGTAGGCGCAACTCCATACAGTTACTCGTCACACCATCGCCGATATCGTTCTCAAAAGTCTTGTACGTGCCGGGTTGAAAAGTTTCCATCGTGTAGGCTTTAACCCACAAGTGCTTTCGAGATTTTCTGACATTAAGCTTTGCCGAAGCAATCATCCTATAGTTCGGCCAAAAAAGTGCTGAACGATATGACTGCGCGAAAGCGAAAATCCGTTAGTGCGCCACCTTCAAAACGTGTTGGTTTGCAGGCCGTTGAGAACGAGGACCGTACCACCGTCGTACGACCTTCCGCTTCTTTCATCCGGACCCGCAAAATCGCCGGTAATTCTCTAGCATCGGCGGTTCCGCTTGAACCCATAGGTGGACAAGTTAAATCGGTTTCCATAGAACAGCACCCCACCTCCGAAAAATCCAAAAGATCAAAACGAAAGCGGCTTGACGACAAAGCGCGCATCTACGCTGAATTTCATCGATCGCGATTCTAATTGATCGTCGTTATTTTTTTTGGCTCTTCGTGAAAAGTAGTGGGTAAAAGTTGCTCATTTATTGTTCAAATAGTCGGCAGCGTACAG
>JANMXS010000143.1:0-9365 GCA_031394335.1 Burkholderiales bacterium | reverse complement strand
GGCAAAATCCTCAGCACCACAGGTCTTGGGACACACGCCCACACTTGCCTCGGTCGCGATGCGCTTCAATACCGGCACCGCCCAATTAGTCAGCGACTCATCATTGACGGTCACCGGATAGCCTTTTGCAATATGTACATGCGCCTTGGCGCCGCCCGACTCGGCAATCAGCGTACTGATTTTTTGCACAAATTCGTGGATCTCGCTGCGGTGCTTTTCATCGAAGGTACGGATGGTGCCTTCCATCTTGGCTTCATCGGGGATGATGTTGCTGCGATTGCCCGCCTGGAAGCTGCCTACCGTCACCACCGAAGGCTCCTCGGTCAGGTTCATTTTGCGCGAGACGATGGTTTGCAGCCCCATCACGATCTGCGCACCGACCACGATCGGGTCGATCCCCGACCAGGGCTGCGCGCCATGTGTCTGGTTGCCGCGCACGAAAATGCGGAACTGATCGGCACTGGCCATCAGCGGGCCGGAACGGTAGCCGATCACATTGGCGTGCTGTTTGGAAGTGATATGCAGGCCGAAGATCGCCTCCACTTTCGGATTGTCCATGCAGCCCTGCTCGATCATCAGCTTGGCGCCACCCTCCTCGCCGATCGGCGGCATTTCTTCGGCTGGCTGAAAAATGAACTTCACGGTGCCCGGCAATTCGGCGCGCATGCCGGCCAGAATTTCGGCTACCCCCATCAGGATGGCGACATGGGTGTCGTGGCCGCAGGCGTGCATCACGCCGGCTTCGGCCCCGTTCCACATGGTTCGCACCTGGCTCTTGAACGGCACATCGGTTTCTTCAATCACCGGCAGCGCGTCCATATCGGCGCGCAGGGCCACGCAACGGCCTGGTTTACCGCCTTTGAGTACGCCGACCACACCGGTGTAGGCGACCTTCTCCTTGACCTCGTCGAAACCCAGCTTGCGCAAATGTGCGGCGACCATTTTCGCCGTCTCGAATTCGCGATTGCCGAGTTCCGGATGGGCGTGCAGATGGCGGCGCCAGGCGATCACCTGTTGCTCAATACGGTCGGCGTGATCGCGAATCAGTGCATCGAAGGGAAAGAGTGAATCCGGTGCATTCATGTATTGCCTCCTTGGTATGCCGGTGATTATCGCATCCTCCTTGCGCGCCGGCGCTGGTCAAGCTCAATCACGCGAGACGGCTATAATCATTGCGAGAAAAACAAGGAGGATGGTTCATGGATCACCTGACCCCGAAACAAGCGCACGACTATTTGGCCGCAGAGCCGACGGCCGTGTTCGTCGATTGCCGCAGCGAAATGGAATTCCTGTTCGTCGGCCACCCGGTGGGCGCGATGATGATTCCATGGAACGACGGCCCGGACTGGGAAATCAACCCGCATTTTGTCGGCCAGGTAAAAAAAGCCGTGGGCCACGCCACCCATCGCCCGGTGGTGCTGATTTGCCGCTCGGGCAATCGCAGCACCGACGCGGGAATGGCGCTGGAACAGGCGGGCTTTACCAAGGTATTCAATGTACTGCACGGCTTTGAAGGTGAACTCGACGAGCACCACCAGCGCGGCAACCTGAGCGGCTGGCGCAAGGACGGCCTGGCCTGGGAGCAGGTCTGACATGACCATGAAAGCGCCATGACCGCCGCATGAAAAAATTCTATCTGGTGGCTGCCATCATCGGCGCCATCGTTCCCTACGCGACCTATTTTGGCTACCTGGCGTATGTGCCGGGATCATCCGGCGCGCTGTCGCTGGCCTGGGGCAACCCGATCGCGGCGGCCACCCTGGCCGATTTCACGCTCTCCTGCCTGGTGTTCTGGCCATTCATGTTCAGCGAGGTGAGGCACCTTGGCATGCGTTGGCCATTATTTTATGTCGTGAGCAATTGCCTGATTGGATTGTCGTTCGCACTGCCGGCGTTTCTGTACATGCGCGAGCGCGCATTGGCACTATCCCAGGGCAACACCAAATAATTTTCCAATCGAAAACGTCACTGCGCCGGCCATTGCGCCGATCAGCAACATGCGCGCACCGCTGAACCATGCATTGCGCCCGGTGAACAAGCTCAGGGACGCGCCGATTCCGAACAGCGCAATCGCCGTCAGGGTCATCGCCACCATCAGCGCATGACCGCTCAACACACCTGACAGCGGCAACAGAAATGACAGCAGCGGAATCACCCCGCCGATTGCAAATGCGGCAAACGAGGACAGTGCCGCGCCCCACGGCGAACCCAACTCGGCCGGATTCAGCCCCAGCTCTTCGCGCGCCAAGGTGTCGAGCGCGTGTTCGGGATCGCTGATCAATTTATTGGCCAGCACCAAAGCATCTGCCTTGGCGATGCCGCGCGCCTCGTAAATCATCGCCAGCTCGAGCGCTTCTTCTTCCGGGTACTCGGCCAACTCATCGCGCTCAAGGGCAATCTGGCGCTCGAATAATTCGCGCTGTGAACGCACCGATACATACTCGCCCGCCGCCATCGAAAACGCACCCGCCGCCAGCCCCGCGATGCCGGTCATGGCGATGGTTTTGGCATCGGCTGCGGCGCCGGCCACGCCGAGAATCAGGCTGGCATTCGACAGCAGCCCGTCATTGACACCGAACACCGCCGCACGCAGATTACCGCCGCCGGACAGCCCCTTGTGACTGGATTCCGGCCCCGCGTCCGGACGCGGGTGCCCACTCGAATGCGTATAGACCGACACACCACGAATCTTCAGTGCGGCCAGTGCAGGAATCAGCGCGCGCGGCCCCAGCATATCGACGATAGCCGCGACCAGACGCACGCGTAACTCGGGCATGAACGACGGCACAGCAACATTGGCGGCCACAAGTTTGTCCGCCCAGGTATGCGACTGCTGTTCCGCTGATGCAGCCAGGGCGCGGAACAGCACCTGCTTGGCAGGATCGCCTTCGCGCCGGGCAATGCGCTCGTACAAATACGCGGATTGTTTTTCCGCCTGCCAGGAGTCCAGCAGGCGCGGTGCATCTTGCTCAGATGCGAAAGTTTTGCTCATGCGACAGCATCTCCCGGTTGAACAGTCGGGTATTGATATTCATCACATCATTGCCGGATTCGCGTCGCGGCGTGGTTGCCCATGCGCCGAAAAAGCACCCAGCACAGCAGGCCCGAGCCCATTAACCCGACCATGGCAATCGCCAACAGCAGCGGCGAATGCGACACCGCCGGCGACAGCAAGCCGGCGACCAGCGCATTGATGATGCCCGACACAAAGCCCTGCAGCGAGGCCGCCATGCCACGTCGTGTCGGGAACAGATCCAATACGATCAGCGATATTGAAGGCATCGCCATCGCACTGCCAATGGCATAAAAAAACAAGGGTACGATCGCCCAAGGTACCGAGGGCGTAAACGCGATCGCATAAACCAGGTTGGCCAGCGCCGCGATCACCATGAAGCGGTAGGCAAAAGACACGGTCACCGTGAACTTCAACTTGCCGGCGACGCGGCCGGAAATGAAGGCGCCGAGCATGATGCCGCCGATGCCGGGAATGAACAACCATGCGAATTCCTGGGGGCCGAGCTTGAGTGATTGCGTCAGATAGACCGGCGCCGACATGAAGTACAGGAAAAAGGCGTTGAAGTTGAAGCCGACCGCCAGCGACAGCAGCAGGAACGGCACATTGGCGCCGACCTCGCGATAACCGGCAAACAAAGGGCGCGGCCGGAATGGCTGGCGCTTGTCGGCAGGCAGGGTTTCGTGAATTGAAAACCATACCACCACAATCAGTACGCTTGCCATTATCGCCAGCATCCAGAAAATCGAATGCCAGCCGAGGCGCACATACAACTGGCCGCCGATGATCGGCGCGATCGCCGGCGCGATGCCGAACCACAGCGTGACCATCGACATCAGTTTCTGTGCATCGGTTTCGTTGAACAGATCGCGGATCATCGCGCGTCCCACCACCATGCCGGCGCCGACCGATAAGCCTTGCACCGCACGGAACAGCAGCAGTTGGCCGATCGAGTTCGACAGCGCGCAACCGATCGAGCCGATCAGGAAACCAATCAGGCCGACGATGATGATAGGCTTGCGGCCATAGCTGTCGGAGAGCGCACCATGAAACAGGAACATGAAGGCAAACGCAGCCAGATATACGGAGAACGTCTGCTGCATCTGCACCACGCTGGCGCCCAGCTCGCGCCCCATGCCGTCGAAAGCGGGAATATAGGTGTCGATCGCAAACGGCCCGAGCATGGCGAGGCCCGCCAATAGCAGGGCCAGCAGCCAGCGTGGCGTGTCGTGGTGCGCGTGAATTTTCAGCGTTGGTGATGGCGCCATCAAGGCCTGCCGTGTGCAAAATCGTGAAGGGCGCCTGCCCGGAGAGCCAATAAGGACGGGGCGTTCCAGAGGGCATGCCCAAAACACCGCGTGGATACTGGCCTGCAGGCCGATGGGCCGTTGGGAAATTTCATGCCGACCGATCCATGCGCCGGTACTGGATCGCTTCGGCGATATGTGCGGTCGCGATTTTTTCTTGCCCGGCCAGGTCGGCGATGGTGCGCGCCACTTTCAGCACGCGATGATAGGCGCGTGCCGACAGGCCGAGGCGCTGGATCGCGTTTTTCAGCAAGGTCTCGCCACCCTCGCCCGGCGCGCACAAGGTGTCGATTTCCTTGGGTTCAAGTTTGCAATTCGCTTTGCCCTGACGCGCCATCTGCCGCTGGTAAGCGTGCTCCACTCTTTCGGCGATCGCACTGCTGGTTTCCCCCGTGCCGGTCTTTACCAGTTCGAGCTGCGGTACCGCCGGGACTTCGATCTGCAGATCGATACGGTCGAGCAACGGCCCGGAAATCTTGCCGCGATAGCGCGCCACCTGGTCGGGTGTGCAGCGGCACTTGTTGCTGTAATGGCCCAGATAGCCGCAGGGGCAGGGATTCATCGCCGCGAGCAACTGGAACTCAGCCGGGAAATCCGCCTGCCGCGCCGCGCGCGAAATGGTGATGCGCCCGGATTCCAGCGGCTCGCGCAATACTTCCAGCACGTTGCGATCGAACTCCGGCAGCTCGTCGAGAAACAGCACGCCCTGATGGGCCAGCGAAATTTCGCCCGGCTTAGGGTTGCTGCCGCCGCCCACCAACGCAACGGCGGAGGCGGTGTGATGCGGCGAACGGTAATTTCGCCGCCGCCAGTTTTCAATCCTGAAACCGCCGCTGGCGAGACTTTGCACCGCCGCCGATTCCAGCGCCTCGGCATCGCTCATCGACGGCAGAATGCCGGGAAAGCGCGTGGCCAGCATCGTCTTGCCGGTGCCGGGCGGGCCAATCATCAGCAGGCTGTGGCGCCCGGCTGCCGCCACTTCCATCGCACGCTTGGCGTGGTTTTGCCCCTTGACCTCGGCCATATCGGCGTAGCGACTGACGCTGACCGGCGCCGCGGCCACGAACGGCGGAATCTGCTCGCGACCGGACAGATGCGCACATACCTGCAGCAGGCTGCTGGCGCCCAGCACTTTGGCGTCTGTGACCAGCGCGGCCTCGGCAGCAGAGGCCAGTGGCAGCACGAAGGCGCGCTCGTCGCCGTGCGCCTTGAAAGTCATCGCCAGCGCGCCCCGAATCGAGCGCAGCTCACCGGTGAGCGCGAGCTCGCCGGCAAATTCGTAGAGTTTTAATTTATCGCCCGGAATCTGTCCGCTGGCGGCGAGAATGCCGAGCGCGATCGGCAAATCGAAACGACCGCTTTCTTTGGGCAAATCGGCCGGCGCCAGATTGACGGTAATGCGGCGCGACGGAAATTCGAAGCGCGCATTGAGCAGGGCAGCGCGCACCCGATCCTTGCTTTCCTTCACTTCCATCTCGGGCAGGCCGACGATGGTGAAGGCGGGTAAACCATTGGCGAGATGGACTTCCACCGTCACCAATGGCGCTTCCATGCCGTTCAAGGCGCGGCTGTACAAAACGGCCAGAGACACTCAGCAACGCTCCGCGATCTTCCCGGGGGATTTAGCGTTCGCCAACCGGTCCTCGCGCAGCCTCGAGGGTCGCTATTTTGGTTTCGAGTTCGCGCAGGCTCGCTTGCGCGCGCGCCAGCATGGCGACCTGGATTTCGTATTCCTCGCGCGTGACCAGTCCATGTTTGGCCAACTGCGCGATAAGTTGCTGCCGCGCGTTTTTTTCCAGGTCGGATACCGGGGACTGCTGAATCAGCTGCCCGACTCGCGCGGCGAGATCATTCAGCACTTCAAGGGTTTTGGAATTAGGCGGGGTCATAATTTCACTCAATTTCACACATTGTAGCCGACCCGTTCCAATCGGCGGCTACCTCACCGGGTAGTAAATGGCCATGCGCCCGCAAACAGGCCAAACAGCGGGACAGCCAGCGTACCAAATGGGTGCGCGCAGCAAATACTGTGCAATATTCTGGTGCGCTGCATAAATCGTCGCCCTCCTGAGCCATAAAAATCAATGGGTTATCGACAGCGTAACAGTGGCATGCAACCTGCTAAAGATTATCCGCCAACTCATTTTTTGTACACCCAGGGATAACCATATGAAGAAACTTGCCAAAGCAATTGCACTTGCAGGCATCGCTGTTACGTCCTTCTCGACACTCAACGCCGCAGCTCAAGCCGCGCCCGCAGCACCCGCCGTCACTGATAAGCCAGCCGACCCGCCTGCACCGACACCGGTATTTTCCATCGGGGGCTTTGACCTCACCGGTCACGTCGATATCGGCTACACCTACCTGCGCGACTCGGGCAAGTTTGTCAGTGGCTTGAATTCGCGAGTCTTCGACTTTGATCGTAATAAAACGAATTTGCATTCCATCGACCTGCAGCTTGCAAAAACGCCGGAAAACGGCTTTGGCGGGCTGGTTGATGTCACTATCGGCAAGGACGCCGACACGATTGCTGCCTACGGCGCCATCGATAAAAACCTCGGCCCCGCAAATGGGGTCGGCAAGCGCGGCGACGTCACCCAGGCCTTCCTGTATTACGGTGCAGGGCCGCTCACATTAATAGCGGGCAAGTTTGTAACGCTAGCGGGCGCAGAAGTGATCAAGAGCCCGGCAAATACGAATTACTCGCGCTCCATCCTGTTCGGCTACGCCATTCCGTTCACCCATACCGGTGTGCGCGCAACCTACAAGGTGAGCGACACACTCACTCTCGTCGGCGGCGTGGTTCAAGGCTGGGATGCGTTCGAGGCGACCAATAGCGGCAAGACCGTCGAATTGCAGGCGGGATTTACACCGAACAAGGCATTTTCGCTGCTGGTGACCGGCTATAGCGGCAAAGAACTGCTCAGCAACTACCCCAAGTCCGTCGAAAGAGGCACGCGCAATCTGCTCGATACCGTCGCAACCTACTCGGCGACCGACCAGCTTACCTTTATCCTCAATTATGACTACGGCACGCAGGACGGCAGCAGCGCAGGCCTTGGCAAAGCCAAGTGGCAAGGCATTGCCGGCTACGCCAATTATCAGTTCAACGACCAGTGGAGACTGTCGTTGCGCGGCGAATATTTTGATGACAAGGACGGCTACCGCACCGGTATCGTCCAAAAATGGAAAGAGGCTACCGCGACCGTCGCCTACTTGCCTACCAAAAACATCGAATTGCGCGCCGAGGTTCGGGCCGATCGTTCCGACCAGTTCGCTTTTCTGAAATCGGACCGCGTAACACCCACCAAAGTCGAGCGCTCGGTCGGCCTCGAAGTGCTCTACAAATTCTGATCACCCAAAGGGAGCAAACATGAAACTAGTTACCGCCATCATCAAGCCATTCAAGCTTGACGAAGTGCGTGAAGCCCTCTCCGCCATCGGCGTGCAGGGCATTACGGTCACGGAAGTCAAAGGCTTCGGACGACAAAAAGGTCATACCGAGCTTTATCGCGGCGCAGAATATGTAGTCGATTTTCTGCCCAAGGTAAAAATCGAAGCGGCCGTCAAGGACGACCTGCTTGAACAGGTCATTGAGGCCATCGAGAAATCCGCCAACACCGGCAAGATCGGCGACGGCAAGATTTTTGTGTTCGATCTCGAACAAGTTGTCCGTATCCGTACCGGCGAGACCGGCGCGGACGCACTTTAATCAAGGGAGCCACATAATATGAAACGATTTCTAGCCTCTCTTGCAGTGCTGGCCGGCCTCACGGTCGCCGGCATGGGTTATGCGCAGGACAAGAAAGCCGAACCCGCAGCAGCACCTGCGGCAGCCGCAACGGCTGCTCCAGCGACTGCAACGCCCGCGCCAGCTGCCGTAGCACCGGGTGCTGCACCTGCAGCCGCAGCACCTACGCCACCGGTCGCCAACAAGGGCGATGTGGCATGGATGCTGGTCTCCACCGCGCTCGTATTGTTGATGAGCGTACCGGCACTGGCGCTGTTCTATGGCGGCCTGGTCCGCTCGAAGAACATGCTGTCGGTATTGATGCAGGTGTTCGTCACCTTCTCGCTGATTACGGTGCTATGGGTCGTTTACGGCTATAGCCTCGCCTTCACCGAGGGCAATCCATTCATCGGCGGCTTCGACCGGCTGTTCTTCAAGGGCATTGCCGACGTCGCCAAGGGCGACTTCGCGATGGCCGCCACCTTCAGCAAGGGCGTATACATTCCGGAAATGCTTTACGCCGCATTCCAGTGCACCTTCGCTGCCATTACCTGCTGCCTGATTCTGGGCTCGGTGGCCGAGCGCATGAAGTTCAGCGCCGTGCTGATTTTCATGGTGCTGTGGTTCACCTTCAGCTATCTGCCGATCGCACATATGGTCTGGTTCTGGATGGGTCCGGATGCCTACACGGCGGTCCCGGGTGTAGCTGACGCGATGAATGCCAAGGCAGGTTATTTGTGGAATATGGGCGCGCTTGATTTTGCGGGCGGTACGGTGGTACATATCAACGCCGGTGTTGCCGGGCTGGTGGCGGCCTATATGCTGGGCAAGCGCATCGGCTTCGGCCGCGAAGCGATGACCCCGCATAACCTGACCATGACCATGATCGGCGCTTCGCTGCTGTGGTTCGGCTGGTTCGGTTTCAATGCCGGTTCGGCACTGGAAGCCGGCAACTCCGCCGTGCTGGCATTCATGAACACCTTCCTGGCAACCGCCTGCGCCGTATTGGCCTGGATCTTTGCCGAGTGGTTGTTGAAGGGCAAGCCATCGATGCTGGGTGCGGCTTCCGGCGCGGTGGCAGGTTTGGTAGCGATCACCCCGGCTGCCGGTAACGTCGGCATTCCGGGCGCGTTCGTGATCGGTACCGCTGCCGGCTTCGTCTGCCTGTGGGGCGTCACCGGCCTGAAGAAACTGATCAAGGCCGATGACTCCCTGGATGTGTTCGGCGTGCATGCTGTTGGCGGTATTCTCGGCGCACTGCTCACCGGCGTGTTCGTATCGCCGGACCTCGGCGGCCCCGGCTTCGTCACCGACT
>JANMXS010000142.1:0-12877 GCA_031394335.1 Burkholderiales bacterium | reverse complement strand
TGCGCAAATTTGGTTTTTCCCCTGCTACTTCCAACTTTTCAATTCAACATGATGGAGAAACCCATGCGTAAAACGTCATTTCTGGTATCTGCGGCTGTGTCGGCACTATTGGTTGGTGCCGCATCGGCGCAGGTCAAGCCGGAACAGGCTATTGAATATCGTCAGAGCGTCTATACCGTGCTGGGCTGGAACTGGAAGCCGATGGTGGCCATGGCCAAGGGCGAAAAACCGTATGACAAGGACGCATTTGCGCGCAATGCGGCAAATGTCGAGTTCATGAGCAAGCTCGCGATTGAAGGTTTTACGCCAGGATCAGACAAGGGCGCCAAGACCGAAGCCAAGCCGGAAATCTGGGCAAAGATGGATGACTTCAAAGCCAAGATGGACAAGATGAACGCGGAAGCGACCAAGCTGGCTGCCGTCGCCAAAACCGGCAGTTTTGACGACATCAAGAAACAAGTCGCTGCCACCGGTGCTTCCTGCAAGGCCTGCCACGACGATTACCGCACCAAATAATATCTGCCCAACCCGGCATCATCACCTGTGACCGCAATTCTGTGCCGCGCCGGCGAACGATAACAACGCCGCAGAGCAATCTGCGGCGTCAGTTTTTGACAAGCAGATACACCGCCATGCCGGCAACAGCAGCGATTACCCACGCCAGCCAGGCCGGGCGCAACTTTTCGGCAGATTCAGCAACGATGTTCTTTATCCCGGTAAACATCGGCGTGAGCAGATTTTCTTTCCTGGCAAAGTAGTAATAGGCGATAGCCAGCACGTGCAACGCGATCAGGAACAGCAGCAAATCCGAGTTGAGCTTGTGAACCTTGGTCAGCAGGTCGCTCAATTGTTTGCTCACCTTCGAGGCAAACGGGCCTTCGAGCATGATGTCGTCATTCGCGAACAGCCCGGTGACCGCCTGCACCGCCACAACTGCCAGCAGTGCGAGCACGCTCAGTGCCCCCAGCGGGTTGTGCCCGAGGAAAGGCTTGCTTGTTCCTGCTACCAGCGTCTTCACATAAGCCGCCACGCTGCGAGGGCCACGCACAAAATTCACGAAACGCGCTTGATAGTTGCCGACGACTCCCCAGATCGCGCGAAACAGCACCAGGGCCAGAACCGCGAAGCCGGCACGCTTATGCCACTCCAGCCAGTCGCCGCCGAGGTTGCCCGTGACGAACAGCACCAGGATCAGCACGGCCAGCATCCAGTGAAACAGACGCACCGGCAGATCCCAGACGCGCGTACCCGGCTGCATGTCCGTCACGTGTCGGCTTATTTCACTTGCCCGGTTCGATACGGATCAGTTCACCTTCCGCTGCATCCGTCAGCAGATAGAGAAAACCGTCGGGCCCCTCGCGAACATCACGGATGCGCCCGAGTTTGTTTTCAAACAGACGCTCTTGTGAGACCACCTTGTCACCATCCAGCGTGACGCGCATCAGCAATTGCTTGGCCAGCGCACCGACGAAGAGATTTCCTTTCCATTTCGGAAATGGTTTGCCCTCGCTGCGCGCACCATAAAACGCCATGCCCGAAGGGGCGATCGAGGGCACCCAATAAAGGATCGGCTGGGCCATGCCCGCCTTCTCGGTACCTTCACCAATCTTGGTGCCGCTGCCGTAGTTGGCACCGTAGGTGATAACCGGCCAGCCGTAATTCACGCCTGACGACAGGATATTGATTTCATCGCCACCCTGCGGGCCGTGTTCATGCGCCCACACTTTTCCGGTAACCGGATTCAGCGCAGCGCCCTGCATATTGCGATTGCCCCAGGTGAAAATTTCCGGTTTGGCGTTCGGCGTGTTCATGAACGGATTGTCCGGCGGCACGCGGCCATCATCAAACAGGCGAATCGATTTTCCGGCATGGGTATCGAGACGCTGCGCATTTTGCGTGGCACCCTTCGCGGGGCTGTCACCGCGGTCGCCGAAGGTCACGAACAGATAGCCCGCCTTGTCGAACACGATGCGCGAACCGAAGTGAAAAGGCTTTTCGGATTTCGGATCCATCTTGAACAGCACCTGCACATCGGTCATGCGCGGCTCATCCTTGCTGCCGCCGAGTTTGCCACGCGCGACTTCGGTTCCATAACTGCCGGGCACACCCGCGTTGTAGGTCCAGTAAATCCAGCCGTTCTCGGCGTATTTGGGATGAATCTGCACATCGAGCAAACCGCCCTGCCCGTGCTCGACCACATCCGGCAGCCCTGCCACCGCTTTCGGCAATAGCTTGCCATCTTCTATGATGCGCAGGGTACCGGCACGCTCGGTGACCAGCCAGCGGCCGTCGGGCAGAAACGCAATCGACCAGGGATTTTTTAAGCCCTTGACCAAGGTGGTGGCAGTAACCTTGTAGTCCTGCGTTTCGAAGGTTTGCTGCGCATGCAAGGAAAACGATGCAAGCAGGCTCAGCGCTGCGATAGCGAGACGATTCATGAATTCTCCAGGTGGGATAAAGCTGAGTTGGGAAGGCGCAGCGAGGCATGCTGGCGGAAGCGGTGAGATTCGAACTCACGGACGGTTTCCCGTCGCTGGTTTTCAAGACCAGTGCCTTAAACCGCTCGGCCACACTTCCACGAGACGGATTTTATCACCGGACGCACGATTTAGTCCTCCCGGCACGACAGGAAATTTTGCCTGCGGCTTCGGACAGGCCGGATGATAGTCTTAACGTCGGTCGCAGGTACCGTCTTTGCATGTAAAGGAACCTGCCACCGTGTATTATTTGATTCTGCAGTAATTGCAACTCTTTCGGGAATACAGGCTCCAAGTTACATAATAAAAAAGCTCGCTCATAAATTGAAAGGATCACGGACCATGCAATCAAATCTTCCACTAAACCCGCAGACACTGAATAGCTTCTCCGCTACACAGAACCGGGTATTGCGCAATACCTATGCCCTGCTGGCGCTGTCGCTGGTACCGACGATTTTCGGTGCATGGCTGGGCGTGCAATTCAACTTCTCGTTTTTTCCCGGCAACCCGTTCATTGGCTTCATGCTTTTCCTGGCCATCGCCTTCGGTTTTTTCTATGGCATTGAAAAAACCAAGAACAGCGCCTGGGGCGTCGCCTTGCTGCTCGGATTCACGTTTTTCATGGGTCTGATGCTGTCGCGGCTGGTGGGCAAAGTATTGGGCTTCAGCAACGGCGGCATGTTGATCGCGACCGCCTTTGGCGGTACCTCGCTAGTATTCGTCGGCATGGCCACCCTGGCCGGTACCATCAAGCGTGATCTCTCCAACATGGGCAAATTCATGATGGTCGGCGTGCTGATCCTGATTGTTGCTTCGCTGGCCAATATTTTCTTGCAGATGCCCGCATTGATGTTGACGATCATGGTGCTCGCCATCGGCATTTTTTCGGCGCTGCTGCTGTATGACATCAATCGCATCATCACCGGTGGCGAGACCAATTACATCTCCGCCACGCTGAACATTTACCTTGATGTCTATAACATCTTCACCAATCTGCTGGCCCTGCTGGGCATCGTTGGCGGCAACGACTGACCGCCAAGCGAGAACAGCAGCAAGAAAAAGGCGGCCATGGGCCGCTTTTTCTTTTTTCTCATCAAACCAACGTTATCTCTCGAATAACGCGATCGATTCCACATGCGCGGTATGCGGAAACATGTTCACCACACCCGCCGCCTTGAGCCGGAATCCCTGCGTATGCACCAAGACCCCGGCGTCGCGCGCCAGCGTACCTGGGCTGCACGAGACGTACACGATGCGCGTGAGTTCCGGGCGCAGCTCGGGCGACAGAAGTTTGCAGACTTCGGCGGCGCCATCGCGCGGTGGGTCGATCAGCATCTTGCTGACCTTGGGTACGCGCTGCATCGCTACTTCCTGATTAGTATATAAATCGGCCGGGAAGAAATGGGATTTGTCACTGAGCCCGTTGCGGGCTGCATTATGGGTGGCGCGCTCGGTTAGCGAGGCGCTGCCCTCAACGCCGATCACGTTTGCGCCCAGGCGTGCAATCGGCAGGCTGAAATTGCCGAGGCCGCAGAACAGGTCGGCGATATTTTCACCGGGCTGTGGGTCGAGCAGGCGCATCGCACGCTCAACCATCAAGCGGTTGACGCCATGGTTCACCTGGGTAAATTCGGTAGGACGAAACAGGATTTCCAGATTGAATTCCGGCAATAAATAGGTGAGTTCTGAGGCACCATCCGGGCCGATGGCTGGATACCAGGGCACTGCCGTCTCCGGCCCTTTCACCTGCACCCACCACTGGATGCGGTGCTCGTCCGCAAACGCCTTCAATCGCGTTTCATCGGCGGGCGTCAGCGGCTCCAGCAGGCGCAACACCAAGGCAGTGACACGCTCGCCGACGGCGACTTCGATCTGCGGAATTTTGTCGCGCATATCGAGGCTGCTCATCAGCATGCGCAGCGGATCGATCATGCGCCCGACGCCACCGGCCAGCACTTCACAGGAATGCATATCGGCGACAAAGCTGGATTTACGTTCGCGAAACCCAACCAGCACGCCGCCCTTCTTGGCCACGTAATGCACCGACAAACGCGCACGATGCCGGTATTGCCATTGCGCCGCATAGATCGGCGGCAGGATACTCTCAGGCGTGACCTTGCCGATGCGTGCCAGATTGTCTTCCAGCACGCGCTGCTTGGCGGCCACCTGCAAGGCGTAGTCGGCATGCTGCAGGGCGCAGCCGCCGCAGACTTCGTAATGCACACATTTCGGCTTGACCCGCTCGGGCGCTTCGCGCTGGATCGACACCAGCCTGGCGGTCTCGAAATTTTTCTTCTTGCGCGAGGCCTGGTATTCGACCAGTTCCTTGGGCAGCGCGCCTTCGACAAAAATGGCCTTGCCCTCAACATGGGCGACGCCGCGGCCTTCATGGTCGAGCGACTCGATCAGCGCGCGGGGATGTACTTCGGGAATCGGGGAGGCGGACATGACTGCTCAGAAAATCGCTAGTGCGAATGAGGGCGATCGAACCTTGTCGCCAGAGCGCGGATTATACCTGCGCACCGCCCGGGGCCCGCGCTCGGCGTTTCAAACTCGCCAGCACCCGACCCAGGCCCAACCACTGCTGCTCCCAGAAATGTCTGCCGTAGTTCACGCCCTCAAGCTGGTTGCTTACCCCGGTCGCGGGATAAATTTCGTCGTGATTGAAAGTGCGGAACAGCCAATCCCACACCGGGAACAACACCGCAAAATTGCAGCCGCTGTGCGCGCCCTCGTGACCCAGGCCGATGGCGTGATGCACGCGGTGAAAGCGCGGACTGACCAGCAGATACTCACCGATGCGTCCAAACGACAGCCGCAGATTGGCGTGCGACAGGCTTTCCACCGCACGCGTCGCTACCACGATGGTGATGAATTGGCCGGGCGCCACGCCGATCAACAGGGCCACCAGCGCAAACGCGCCGTCCATCAGCACATCATCGAGCAAATGGTTGCGGTCGTCCGACCAGAAACTCATCTGCCGCTGCGAGTGATGCAGGCTGTGCAAGGCCCACCAGGCGTTGATGCGATGCTGGCTGCGATGCAGCCAGTAAGCGACGAAATCGAGAATGACCAGATAAAACAGGAAGCTCAGCAACGGCGAGGAATTCAAAAACGGCAGCGCGTCCTCAAGCTTGGGCGGAATGATGTTGCGCAGCCGCAGCCAGCCATCGAGCGAATCGACCAATGGTTGCAGGAGCAGGAATAGCGCCAGCGGCACAAAGCCGAGCCGGTGCAACAGCGTGTACAGCACATCTATTTTTTTATCGGCATCGTCGGTCTGCGCTTCCACCGGACGCCATTTCTCCAGCCCGCCCAACAGGATGGCGAGCAGCGTGACCTCGATCGCACCAATCAGGAAAAACTCGGTCCAGTCGAAGGCCTGCTCGGCATAACCACCCAGGCCCAGGGCGTGCATCACCGGCAGTACACCGGTCTCGAAGACCTGGTCCTGCAGGGCGGCAAACTGGTTGGCAATCCAATCGAACATGGCGGTTAGCGCTTTAGCGTTTCCATTGCGGGTTATCGGTAATTCTGGCGAAACACATTCCTTTGGCCTTTAATCCGGTGATGAGTTCATCGAGCCGCGGGTACAGCGCGTCCTGGCGCGACCAGATGCCCAGATGCCACAACAGGATATCGCCATCGCGAATATCACGCAGCTGTCTGGCAATCAGCGCATCCGAGGGAAATTTATCGCTGGGCAATTCATCCCCGGAAAAACCCGCCGTACTCCAGGGCACATGTTTGTAGCCGCAGGACTCGGCAAAACGAATCACATTGGGTGTCAGCTTGCCGCCGGGGGCGCGCCACAGGCCGTCGAAGCCGTGCCCGGTCATGGCCTTGAAGGCATCCTCGCTGCGCTTCAATTCGGCGCACACCTGTGCCTGAGTCAACACCTCACCCCGCGCCTGCCCGGAGGGCGTGTACTTCACCTTGTCGGCGCCCACATCACCACGAAAATACCAATGCCGCCACGTGTGCGAACCGAAGGCGTGACCTTCATCGGCGCGCGCTTTCCAGAACGTCTGCCATGAAGGATCCAGCGACATATCGCCACGCTTGGTTTTTTCATTGGCCAGAAAAAACGTCGCCTTCACCTCATGCTTTTTCAGGATTGCCGCCATCGCCTCGGCGGGCTCCATATTGCCGGTATCGATGGTGAGATAAACCGTGCCTTTGCACTCAGCCGCATAGGCGGCACACGCCAGCAGAGATGCCGCCATCAATCCTGCAAAATGCAAAACGAATTTCATGGGCGACGCTTACTTCCTGGCCGCGTGCGTAAAAAAGTAAATGCCATGCGGCGATTTTCCGACCGGGATCTGTTTGACGATTTGCTTGCTGGCCATGTCGATAATCGTCACCTTCTTCGCCCAGCGCGAGGTCACCCATAGCTGCGCACCGTCCTTGGTGAGTTCCATGCAGTCCGGCCCGCCGGGGACCTTGATCGTATCGACCACCGCGAGCGTCGTTTGATCGAGGATGTTGACGGTATTCGACACGCGATTGGACACAAAAATCCGTTTGCCGTCGCCCAGCGCCAGGAAGTTATGCGCGCCCTTGCCGGTCGGGATTTTCTTCACTGTCTTTTGCGTGCGCCAGTCGATGACTTCGACATAATCCGCGCCAGTCATGCCGACCAGGACGTATTTGTCATCCGGTGTCACCCAGGCCCCCGCCGGCATCTGGCCCACCGGCATTTTCCATTTCAGGGTTTGCGTTTTTAGATCGTAAGCGGCGAGTTCATTCGAATCCTGCAGGGTGACAAACGCCAACGAACTATCGCCACTGAACGCCACATGGCTGGGCGCCTTGGGCGCGGGGATGCGTTTCAGCAGTGCGAAGTCGGCGCCGTTATAAATATCGACACGATCCAGCCGCAGCGATACCGACACGAAATATTTTTTATCCGGACTGAAGCCGATCTGGTACGGGTCGGAAATCTTGCCGAGGCGCTTCTTGATTTCGCCGCTGACCGGGTCCAGAAACACCAGCTCGTTCGAGGCCGCATTGGCGACAATCAAAAACTGATCGTCCGGCGTGGCCATCAAATGGTGCGGCTCCTTGCCGACCGGGATGCGTTTGCTCTCGGTCATGGTCGCCTTGTCGATCAGGCTGATGCTGCCCTCGCCCGAATTCAGCACCACCACCACTTCTGCGTGGGCCGCAAACATTGCAAACAACGATAGCACCGAAACCAGCAAGGCAAAGATGCCTTTTTTAAACCCAAAATATCGCACAAAATCCTTTCAAATCATCGAGGTGCCCGAGGCCAACATGGTAGCATGAACACTCCCATCAACGACCCATCCGGCCGCCTGGTTTACCTCTGACAACGGCCCCCAATTTCATTCGCAATGCTCACCAATCCTGCCCCAAGATTTTGCATTGAATGCGGCTCCGCCAAGGTGGAATTCCGCATACCGCACGGCGATGATCGCGAACGCCATGTGTGCGCGGATTGCGGCCATATCCACTACCTCAATCCCAAGATCATCGTCGGCACCTTGCCGGTCTGGCAGGACAAAATACTGCTGTGCAAGCGCGCCATTGAACCGCGTTATGGCTACTGGACCCTGCCCGCCGGCTTCATGGAAGAAGGCGAAAGCCTCGAGGAAGGCGCCGCGCGCGAAACGCTGGAAGAAGCCAATGCCCGCGTCACCATCGAGCAACTGTACGTCACGCTGTCGGTGCCGCAGATCGCCCAGGTGTACCTGCTGTTTCGCGCCAGGCTAGACGATCTGGATTTTTCATCAGGCACCGAAAGCCTTGAAGTGCGCTTGTTCAGCGAGGATGAAATCCCCTGGGAGCAGCTCGCGTTTCGCACCATCGAAGCGACGCTGAAGCACTTTTTTGCCGATCGCAAAAGCGGCGCGTTCCCACCGCATATCGGTGAAGTGCGGCACCCGAAACGCTAGCGCCTGTTTGGAAGCCGATTGGAATCCGGGGAATGCTATCGCCGACCGAGCGGTAACTATTCGAAGCTCAGGCCGCAGCAAAGCTGAAGTGTCGCCCGGATTTAGTCCGGGGTCCAATTTGCGTTTGTGGATTACGGCCTTTGGATGGGAACCCGATGCGGGGCGCCAGGATGACCGCTCCAGTTTCAATCTTTCGCACAGCTGGCGCCAAGCGATGAAAAATTTACGCAGATCGCCATTCGGCGCGCTTTTCCGGGCAAAAATGCTCCAAACGGCAATAGGGACGGGCACTTTCGTTTTTGGGCCATTGGCTTAGCGCGCCGCTGAAATCTTGATCACCCGCTCATCCACCACTACAAATACCCGACCACTACTCGCTGGTTGCACGGCATAGGTTCCGGTAAATTTCCCCAACACCGGGGTCTGTCGCTTAGCCAAAATATTTTTTCGCCGCCAGAATCGTATTGGCGTGAATCTCAACCGTATCGACAATCTCGCGTGCATAGCCGCCGGCCATGGCGATCGCCACCGGGATGCCGCGCTTGCGGCAGGCAGTGAACACCATCTCATCGCGTTTCAGCAGTCCGGCTTTCGATAGCTTCAGGCGCCCGAGTCGGTCGCCCTCAAACGGGTCGGCACCTGCCAAATAAATCACCAACTGCGGCGTAAATTGAGACAGCGATTGCCCCAAACCCCGCGCCAGTGCTTGTTCGTAGGCCATATCGCCGGTTCCATCCTCGAGTTCGATATCGAGATCGCTCTGCTCTTTTGCGAACGGAAAATTATTCGCGCCGTGAATGGAAAACGTAAAAATCGAATCGTCGCCGGCAAGGATGGCGGCCGTGCCATTACCCTGATGTACATCGGCATCGATCACCAGCACACGCTCCGCCACGCCCTCGGCCTGCATCGTCCGCGCCGCAATCGCAGCATCGTTGAACACGCAGAAGCCCTCACCACGATCGTAAAAGGCATGGTGCGTGCCGCCGGCAAGATTGGCCGCGACGCCTTCACTCAACGCCGTGCGGCAGGCGGCGATGGTTGCTCCCGAAGAACGCTTGGAACGCTCAACCATTTGCGGCGACCAGGGAAAACCGATGGCGCGGATATCCGCCGTGCTGAGTTCGCCGCGTTCGACGCGCAGCACATAGTCCGGCGCATGGGCGCGGGTGAGTTCAGTGAAAGTCGCAGCGGGCGGAATGATGAAATCACTGGCGGAAAATTCACCGTTGGCCGCGAGGCGCTGGCGCAGCAATCGGTATTTCTCCATGGGGAAACGATGACCGGGCGGCAGCGGCAGGACGAACTCGTCGCAGTAGAAAAGCTTCATTGAGGATGCCGCGAAAGTTCGGTAAAGACCAACGTATCTTACTGTGTATAAATATTCGGCAAATCGCCGCCACACCATTCCCACTTATGATCTGGGATAAACAAAGAAGGTCAGCTTACGACCCTAAGCCGCCAGTCAATTTTCTCCGAAGCGGACCTAACGCCTGAATTAAGCCGACCCGCGAAGCGGGTTCGGCTTGAATGAATTGTTATTGTGCACTCAGCTGCGATCAACAATCTTGCTAATTTGCCCACCGATAAACGAGAACTCTGACTTGCCTTGCAGGTCAATAACGGTGCCTGCGGCTGGCCCATTGGGGATGTCTGTGGCAAGTCGGCCAAGATATGCAATGCTGGCAATGGCAGAGCCCTGGTTGAGTTGCAGCTCAGTGATGCGCTGCTCACGCTCAGAGAACAAGGACTTGGACTGCTCAGCGAGTTGCCTAAACTCGTCAATGCCATTTGTGGCCGCAGTGAGTTGATCTCCCGAGTAGTTCTCGAAGCGAACATGTGGAGATAGGAGCGCCAGCATCCCTTCAATGTCAAAGGAGTTGTAGGCGGCTAGGTAGCGGTCTATCAGCTTCTTCTGGTTCGAGTCTTCCATGATGTCTCCATGCGCACCTAACGACCAAGGTAACCGACGCGTCGCTTTTGGCGCGTCCGGTTGACTGCAGTGTTAGGTTCCGATGGTTGCACAGGGCGTGATGTGGAACTATAATGTGTATACATAGTTGATAGGATACACACAATGCGAACCAATATAGTGATTGACGATAAGTTGATGAAGGACACGCTCAGGGTGACCGGACTAAAGACAAAACGCGAAGCAGTGGAACAGGGGCTTCGCACTCTGTTGCGCTTGCGCAAGCAAGAAGAGATTCGGCGCTTTCGCGGGAAGTTGAATTGGCAAGGCGACCTTGATGCGATGAGGAAGGACAAATGATTCTGGTTGATTCCAGCGTATGGATCGACTACTTTCGTGGCGTGCCGACACCTCAGTCCGAAATGCTCGATTCGCTGCTGGGAAACGAGCCGGTGGTGACCGGAAATCTTATTCTTGCTGAAGTACTTCAGGGCTTTGGCCGTGACCGAGATTTCAATCAAGCAAGGAAGCTGCTCACATCCTTGGTGGTGATTGACTTGTGCGGTAAGGACATTGCCATTCAAACGGCTAAGAACTTCCGCACTCTGCGGGCGATGGGGGTTACTGTGCGCAAGACGATTGACACAGTGATTGCTACTCGCTGCATAGAGAGCGGATTCAAACTGCTTTACAGCGACAGAGATTTCGACGCGTTTGTTCAGTACCTAAGCCTCCGCTCGGCGTTTCCAGGAACCTAACGTTTGACATGCGGGGCGCCCAAACGGCGCAGCCTTTTGGGCACCCCCTCGATGGAAGGGTTAGGCGTCGTGTCGCGGTTCATGGCTCAGTGGATCTGGAGCGCGCCAGCCGAGTGACCGCTGCGCGCAAGAGTACCCGAGAGTAGAGCTTGTGGAAACCGAGCAGCGCCTTGAAGGCGACGCCCATTCTTGCCTCACCGGAGAGTCTATTGACGATGGGAACAACGGCTGACCCAAAGAAAAGACACGTGGTTTGATTGTTTGAGGCTGAAACACTCATGAGCCACGATCGCGTACGACCCCGGAAGTCAGACAGGAGTAGCTGATTGGGTTCGCGAGCCTCAACGCTCCAAGCAGCGAACGAGTTGAGGTTTCCGGAGGCCAGTTCTCCGGCCTGTGCATCGGTAGACGGTCGCGCAACGAGCCACGAAAGTAGCAGCCGCTCAAGCTTGAACACCCCAGTGGTGTAGAAGGCCTCAACGTACTCGGCCTGGGAAACGGGTCTTTCGAACTCCGTGACGTAGCAGTCAGCGTAGGCACCTCCACTCAGATACCTGCGGAGGAGGGCATCGTCGGGCAACTTGCACGCTTGAATGGAGGTCATGATTGTCGGGTGAGTGCGACGCCTAACGTCCGAGATAAGCGGCGCCGCGCTTTTTGCGGCGTCCGGCGACCAACGGGAGCGACCTTGATTGAAGAGTTAGACATCAGGAGCGCTCCTACCACCTGCGCCGCCTGTTCGAGCGGGCAGAACAGCCCGTGCGCTCGCGACGATAGCAACGAAAACTGCTGACGGTCCGATGGCGAAGAACACCGCACAGACGACCGTGTACCAAATACCAATGTCATCGAAGCCCCAATTATTCTGGCCATAACGCACAACGAAAAACATAGGCACAACACTCAACAAGAAGATCATGCCGAAGACTTTTCTCAGTTTCATCGCGGTCAGCTTCAACAGATGTCTAACGTGAAGTAGACACCTTACAAGGTGCCCATAAATGTGGATAAGAGTAGCGCATACGTACAGACTTCATGATTTGCCGCCTTCGAAATCAACGAACTAGCGAAAAATATCACACCCTAAATGAATCCGACAAACACACCTGCTGGCGAATCGGACGCCGATCGGCTGCCGCGTCCATTGGATTAGCTCAGGCGCGCTTGTACTTAGAGTACTAGCGCCCGACTGACCGTTTTTTTGCCGATTCTTGAAATTAGAATTGCCCATTAGCGGACATTCGTTCCGACAGACATGGTCGTAGAGTGGTAATACCGTGGATACGCAACACCAAACATTCAAACGCTGCTTGTCAGTGCCGAGTCAGAATCAATTGCTATTAAGGGTGATTGGCTGTTCTCTGCGGCCATCCTACAGTGAGGCTGATACCATGAGCGAAAATCGCGGCGATTTGAAATCGAAAGCATTGAAACCAGTCCACGGCACGCCATTCAACCAAATGACGCAGGTGAAAAAAATCATGTTCGTTTTGAGAGTGGTGACCTGCGCTCTTACGTTTGGTTTCGTATTTACGGATGTGATGAACGATTAGCTCTGTTTGGGGTTACATGCAATGCAATTAAAAGGGCCTCAATTGAGGCCCTTTTAACGTCGTAATGTCAACTTGGGACAGATCCCAGACAGGGCACTGACCAAAAGCGGACGATTGCTCCCAATATGAAATCGCGAATTACGCCGCCGGTGGCGCCACCTTCAGCACCTCTTCCAGCGTCGTAATTCCCTGCGCCACTTTCATCGCGCCCGATAATCGCAGCGGCTTCATGCCGGATCGATACGCCTCCGCCCTC
>JANMXS010000141.1:0-5038 GCA_031394335.1 Burkholderiales bacterium | reverse complement strand
GCTCGATCCGATTTCGACCATGCGCATCGAAGAACTGGTGAGCGAGTTGAAGGACGAGTTCACCATCGTCATGGTGACCCACAACATGCAGCAGGCAGCACGTGTTTCGGACTTTACCGCCTACATGTATCTTGGCGAACTGGTCGAGGTTGGCCGCACCGATGATGTCTTCATCAAGCCGACCGACAAGCGGACTGAAGACTACATAACCGGCCGATTCGGCTGATCTGGAGGACAAAACCATGGCGACAATGACCGAACACGTTTCAAAAAGATTCGACTCCGAACTCGAGAGCCTGCGTTCCCGCGTCATGCAGATGGGCGGCCTGGTCGAAACCCAGATTACCCGCGCCATCGAAGCTTTCGTTGCCGGTGACATGGATCGTATGGAACAGGTCATCGGTGACGATGACCAGGTGAACAGCCTTGAGGTCAGCATCGACGATGATTGTGCCCACATCATCGCCCGGCGCCAGCCCACTGCGGGTGACTTGCGCATGGTGATGGCGGTCAGCAAGATTGTCACCGATCTGGAACGGATTGGCGACGAGGCGGCCAAGATCGCCCGCATGGCGCGCGAAATATACAAACGGGATCGTTTGCAGATGCCGCGCCTGACCGATATCCGTACCGTCGGTGACATCGGCGTGAACATGCTGCGTGATGTGCTGGATGCCTTCGTCCGGCTCGATGTCACCGATGCGACACGCATCATTCGCGAAGACATGGCGATCGACGACCATTTTCGCGGCATTCTGCGGCAACTGATCACTTACATGATGGAAGACCCGCGCACCATCAGCACCGCGCTGGACATCATCTTCATCGCCAAGGCTATCGAACGCATTGGCGATCACGCCAAGAACGTCGCTGAAGACGTGATTTATATCGTCAAGGGCACTGATGTGCGTCATATCGCGATCGAGCAGTTGGAGCGTGAGGCTTTGTCCGGTGATCGCTGAGAATTCCGGACCAACAAGATGAAGACACGTGTACTGGTAGTCGAAGATGATCGGGCGATCCAGGAGGTATTGCGCTATTCACTGGTACAAGCCGGCTTCGATGTACAACTGGTCGGCTCCGCCGAAGAGGGGCTGAGTGTCATTCGTCAGGTGCTGCCTGATCTGATGCTGGTAGACCTGATGCTGCCCGGCATGTCGGGGACGACTCTGGCCCGGCAGCTGCGGATGGATCAGCGCACCCGTGACGTACCGATGATCATGGTCACGGCGCGCGCCGAAGAAGCGGACCGCGTTTCCGGTCTCGAACTCGGTGCTGACGATTACGTGTCCAAACCGTTCAGCCCGCGCGAACTGGTGGCGCGCATTCGCGCCGTGCTGCGCCGACGCGCACCTCAGCATAGCGGCGAGGCCATGGAATTGAATGGCCTCAGACTCGATCCGGCTTCCCATAGCGTGACGCTGGATGGCGCATTGCTGGAACTGGGCCCGACCGAATTCAAGTTGCTGCACTACCTGCTGTCTCATCCCGGCAGGGTCTTCAGTCGTCAGCAGTTGCTCAATGCGGTGTGGGGGGATCACCGTTTTGTCGAAGAGCGCACCGTTGACGTCTATGTGAGACGGCTGCGGGCCGGCCTTGGCAATGACGGCGAGGCTCTCGTTGAAACGGTGCGCGGCGTCGGCTACAGAATGGCAACCCGCATCCCATCCGCGTAGTCCGGCGCTTATGAATTTCTGGCTGCAACTGGTGTTCGGTCTACTGGCCGGCACGGTTTTTTGCACGCTGATCGGGGCATTTTTTGGCCCGACGTGGGCTTTGGCCGCAGCGTGCGTCTGGTTGCTCATCGCGCTGATCTCGCACTGGTGGCTGTTGCATCGTTTGCGTCTGTGGCTGAAGACACCCGATATCGAGAAAATTCCCGATGCTGGCGGTGCGTGGGGCAGCGTCCTGGCCAATCTGTATCGTGCCCAACGTGAGCAGGAGCGCAACCAGGAGCATCTTGCCGCTGGTCTGGAGCAGTTCCGTCAGGCGGCCGGTGCGATACCCGACGGCGCGATGCTGCTTGACGGCGATGACAGGATCGAATGGTTCAATCCTGCCGCATCGAGCCAGTTCGGACTTGATCCCGAGCGCGATATCGGTACGCTGGTGACGCACTTGATCAGGCAACCCGAGTTTGGGCAGTACGTTCACGAAGAGGAATACCACGAGGCGATACTGGTCAATTCTTCGCAGGGTGACGGACGGATTTATTCCATACAGTTGGTGCCGTTTGCCGTCGGTGGGCATTTGCTGCTGTCGCGCGACGTGACCAGCAGCGAGCGGGTGGAAACGGTGCGGCGCGATTTTGTCGCCAACGTTTCGCACGAAATGCGCACGCCGTTGACGGTGATCCTTGGCTTGCTGGAACATTTGATTGCTGACGATAGCGGCGAAGACGAGATCCGGCATCGCTTTCTTGAGATGCTGTGCGAGCAGGCGCAACGCATGAATCGGCTGGTCGAGGATTTGTTGACGCTATCCCGGCTTGAAGCTGGCAGCCCCGGATTGCGCGAAGAAGTGGTGGATGTCCCCGCGATGGTTGCGGAACTCGTCAAGGACGGCGAGGCCATCAGCAAAGGTCAGCATCACATCCGGACAGAATTCAGCGGTGGCGATCTGCGCGGAATTGCCCTGGACTTGCGCAGCGCTTTTGGAAACTTGATCAACAACGCGGTGCGTTATTCGCCCAATGGCGGTGAAATAACCGTGCGCTGGACGCTGGAAGGCGGACTGCCGGTATTCAGCGTCGCCGATTGCGGCATCGGCATTGCTCCCGAACATATCCCGCGCCTGACCGAACGTTTTTATCGGGTGGATAAAGGTCGTTCCGACCAGACTGGCGGCACCGGTCTGGGGCTGGCCATCGTCAAGCATGTGCTGTTGAAGCATCAGGCTGCGCTGCAAATTCGTTCCGAGTCCGGTCAGGGCAGCATGTTCCGCGCCGTATTTCCGGCCGCCCGGCGGGTGGCCGAAAACGCAAATCCACTGAGTTCGCGGGTCGCATAGTCGTCACGCGCTAAGCCGGGTGCGGTTTGACCGAGGTTCTGCGCGCGGGATACAATGTCGGGCTTTCTTATTCATACCCCTATACCTATGCGCCCCAAACTTGTTGCCGGCAATTGGAAGATGCAGGGCAGCCTTGCGGCCAATCAGGGATTGCTGGCGGCCGTGCGTGCCGGCGCTGCTGGTGTCAAGACGCAGATTGCCATTTGTGTACCGTTTCCGTATCTGGCGCAGGCCCGTGCGGTTCTGGAGGGCAGTGCGCTGGCATGGGGTGCGCAGGATGTTTCCGAACACGAGCAGGGCGCTTATACCGGCGAGGTCAGCGCCGCAATGTTGAACGATTTTGGCTGTCGTTTTGTCATCGTCGGGCACTCCGAGCGGCGTGCAATGTACGGTGATAGCGACGCTGTTGTCGCGGCAAAGTTTGCCGCGGCGTTGCAAGCCGGTCTGACGCCGATTCTTTGCGTTGGCGAATCTCTGGCTGAACGTGAAGCGAATGTGACGGGTGATGTGGTGACGCGGCAGCTTGATGCAGTCATTGCGCTTTGTGGCGCGGCGAGTGTGGCGGGTGCGGTCGTTGCCTATGAGCCGGTATGGGCCATTGGAACAGGGCGGACAGCGACGCCAGCACAGGCGCAGGAAGTTCATGCCTTGATCCGTGCCCGCATCGGCGCGGATACAGCGGCAGCGCAGCAACTCCAGATTCTTTATGGAGGCAGCGTCAAGCCGGGCAATGCCGGTGAGTTGTTCGGACAGGCCGATATCGATGGCGGACTGATAGGCGGCGCTTCTTTGGTAGCGCAGGATTTTCTGGCGATTTGCGCCGCAGCTTAATAAGGATTTGATATGGATTTTATTTATTCCCTGCTGCTGACATTCCACATTCTGGTGGGACTGACCTTGATCGGCCTGGTGCTGATTCAGCATGGTAAAGGCGCCGACATGGGCGCTGCTTTTGGTAGCGGTTCATCCGGCAGCCTTTTCGGCGCGTCAGGATCGGCGAATTTCATGTCCCGCACCACTGGGGTGTTGGCCGCCATTTTCTTTGCGACGAGTTTGAGCCTGACTTATCTCGCCAGTTCGAAACCGGCGACTTCCGGCAGCGTCGTCGACAAGGCGGCCCATGAATCGGTACCGCTGTCTGGCAAGAGCGATGTCCCGCTAGTGCCCGCGCCAGCGAACGATTCAAAGGCGAAAGACATTCCGAAATAGCGGTTTTGCAGTGAGAAAGGCGTGCCGGAAATTACCTATTGCGGCGCGGCAATGTTATGATTTGCGCCGCTCGCGCCGCCCTGCAAGGCGGTCGTCAGGCCGACGTGGTGAAATTGGTAGACACGCTATCTTGAGGGGGTAGTGGCGAAAGCTGTGCGAGTTCGAGTCTCGCCGTCGGCACCAAAGTTTGGGTGATCTCCACCAGCCAGGACGCAATGTTTTTATGTTGGAAAATTATTTTCCGGTGCTGATTTTCCTGATCGTTGGCTTGGCCTTCGGTTGCGCACCCCTCATTCTCGGCCGTGTCCTCGGCCCGCACAATCCCGACAGCGAAAAAATCTCCGCCTACGAGTGCGGCTTCGAGGCTTTTGAAGATGCGCGGATGCAGTTCGATGTCCGCTATTACCTGATCGCCATCATCTTCATCCTGTTCGACCTTGAAATTGCCTTCCTGTTTCCCTGGGCGACCATCTTCAAGGAAATCGTCGCCACCCCCAGTGTCAAGATGTTCGGCTTCTGGGAAATGATTGTTTTCCTCGGCATTCTGGTCATCGGCTACATATACGCGTGGGCCCGAGGCGCACTGGACTGGGAATGATGAACAAGGTCGTGGCACATCGCTTCGTAGCAACTATCTGCGCTGGCGCCTCTGGCCCGGGGGCCAAGTTGAGTGCCCACCCCCCATCCCCCGCCCCACGGGCGGGGGCGACTGATTGGTTCCCGCACTTCGTGCGGAAAGAGGGGGCGGTATGAGCATTGAAGGCGTTTTGCAAGAAGGTTTCGTCACCACTTCGCTGGACAAGATCATCAACTGGACCCG
>JANMXS010000140.1:0-3566 GCA_031394335.1 Burkholderiales bacterium | reverse complement strand
AGCATGCGCACCTCATTGCTCAGCACCCACAGAATCAGTGGCGGCGCCTCACCCTCTGCTTTCATACCCTCAAGCATGCGGTAGATGCGCGCCACCTTGTTGCTGCCATCGTTGCCACTGTATTTTCCATTATCGCTGTCGTACATTGCAGTAACCAACTGAAACGGATTGAAGCGCGACACATTCGCCACGCTGTCTTCAAGCACCTCCAGCGAAATTTCCCCCGGCGGGCACAGCAGGGCCAGTTTCCTGATTTCCTGTTGCGCCGCGAGCAGATTGCCCTCGACGCGATCCGCCAGAAATTCCAGCGCATCGGCATTGGCGCTCTGCTGCTGCCGCGCCAAACGTCCGGCCAGCCAGCGCGGCAAATGCTCGCGCGCAACCGGCATCGCCTCGATCATGGTCGCTACCGCTCCAAGCGCGCCAAACCATTTGGCCTGTTTCATCTGCCAGTCCATCTCCGGCAGCAACACCAGGGTAACGGTATCCTCGGGCAGGCGCTGGCAGTATTTTTCGAGTGCCGCACCGCCCTCCTTGCCGGGCTTGCCGCCAGGAATTCGCACTTCCATCAAGCGCAGCGTGGCGAACAGCGACAAGGCATTGCTGGCGCCGAGCAGACGGCCCCAGTCGAAACCTGGTTCGGCGGTGAATACTTCGCGCTCGCTGTAGCCGGTATTGCGCGCGATTTCACGTAGCCGGTCGGCAGCTTCCAGCGCGGCCAGTGGCTCGGCGCCGTGGATGACATACAGCGCACTCAGCGCTTTCGGCGGGCGCTCCAGAAACTGTTCGGCGGTCAGGCGCATGGCTGTGTTGGTCCCGGGTTACAGCGGCCGCTTCACGGCCACCATGCGCCGCAGGATCTGGCCTACTGCGTCTTTGTCCATATCGGCGTAGAGCATGGCTTCTTCCTGCTGCTTGGCGATGATCTTGGTGTCGTCATAGGTAAGAATGCGCGACAGCTGGATTTCGCTGGTCGGGATGATTACCGCGCCTTTGCCGTCAACCAGCTGATAGCGCACCAGCATTTTCAGCTCATATTCGCGCACCCGGCCGGCACCGGACAGCGAAAGAATCAGACGGTCGCGGCGTTCTTCAAAAATATTCAGCTGTGCATCCGCACCAGCGCCCGACAGTAGCGCCTTGGTAGGCGTGCCGGTAAGTTCGCGGCGAATATTGCTCGCCACCTGCGAAGTGGCGGTGGCCGATACGAACACGCTTTTATACGGGAGTTCGTAGGAGCCGCGCAACTGGAAGCCGCAGCCGGCCAGAGCCGCCATCAGCATCAGCAAGGTGAGGTGGCGAACGTAACGGGGCATGAACTCAGACGACCACATTGATCAGCTTTCCGGGAACAACGATGAGCTTTTTCACAGGTTTTCCTTCAGTGTGCCGCTTTACGCCTTCGTCATTGAGGGCGAGCTTTTCGATGGCTTCCTTGGCGGCGTCCTTCGGTACGCGAATCTGCCCGCGCAACTTGCCGTTGACCTGTACCACCATCTCGATTTCATCCTGCTCCAGCGCGGCCGGGTCCGGTTCCGGCCAGGGCGCATCGAGCAGATCGCCGAACTCGGCATGGCAGCCCAGATCATTCCATATCTGCCAGGTGATATGCGGGCAGGCCGGGTAAAGCACGCGCAACAAAATCATCAGGCCCTCGCGCAGCACAGCCGGTGAGCCGGCGCGATTTTCCTCCAGCGCATTGAGCATTTTCATGCACGCCGAGACCACGGTGTTGTATTGCAGACGCGTGTAGTCGTAGCTGGCCTGCTTGAGCGTAGCGTGAATTTCGCGGCGCAACTTTTTGGCGGCGACATCCAGCAAGGCGGTATTGACGGCTCCCGCATTGTGCATGCCCGCTTGCAGGCCGTGCGCAAAATTCCACAGGCGGCGCAGATAGCGCTGCGTGCCTTCGACACCGGCGCTCGACCATTCAATGGTCTGCTCGGGCGGGCTGGCGAACATGACGAACAGGCGCGCCGCATCGGCGCCGTAATGGTCGATCATGTCCTGCGGATCAACGCCGTTCAGTTTCGATTTGGACATGGTGCCGACGCCGCCGTAATCGACCGTGCAGCCATCGGACTTGAGGCGGTACATCGCCGGTTTGCCGGTCGTGGCGGGGATGGTTTCCACATCGGCCGGGGGAAAATATTCAATGCCGCCCTTGTCGGTCTTGCGCGAGTAAATATGGTTCAGCACCATGCCCTGGCACAACAAGTTGGTGAAGGGCTCGTCGAACTTGAGCATGCCCAGATCGCGCATCACCTTGGTCCAGAAGCGCGCATACAACAAGTGCAACACCGCATGGGTAATGCCGCCGATGTACTGGTCCATCGGCATCCAGTAATCGTTGCCGGCGCCGACCATTTTGTCGTGGTAATCCGACGCGTTATTGGGCGAGGTATAGCGCATGTAATACCAGGACGAATCGACAAAGGTATCCATGGTGTCGGTTTCACGCGTGGCCGGCTTGCCGCATGTCGGGCAACTGCAATTCAGGAAGGCCGCATCTTTTTTCAGCGGATTGCCGGAGCCGTCGGGGATCAGGTCCTGTGGCAACACCACCGGCAAATCTTCGTAAGGCACGGGCACATCGCCGCAATCCTTGCAGTGGATGATCGGGATCGGCGTTCCCCAGTAGCGCTGACGGGAAATGCCCCAGTCGCGCAGGCGGTATTGGGTTTTCTTTTGGCCGCCATGGGATGCGGTTTGCGCTGCAACGAAATCAATCGCTGCCGCGTAATCCATGCCATTCATCGGGCCGGCCTCGATGCAAGTACCGTAATCGCCGTAATGCGACTGCCAGGCATCGGTCGAATACGGCTTGGCAAGCGCAATCACTTGCTTGATCGGCAAGTCATATTTTTTGGCAAAGGCAAAATCGCGTTCATCATGCCCCGGCACACCCATCACCGCGCCATCGCCATAGGTCATCAACACATAGTTGCCGACCCAGACTTCAACCTTGTCGCCGGTCAACGGATGGGTCACGAACAAGCCGGTGGCAACGCCCTTTTTTTCCATGGTCGCCATATCGGCTTCCATCACCGTGCCGTGCTGGGTGTCAGCGATAAAGGCGGCGACCTTGGCATCGCGTGCCGCGGCCACGGCGGCCAGCGGATGTTCCGGCGCCACCGCGCAGAAGGTCACGCCCATGATGGTGTCGGCGCGGGTGGTGAACACGAACAACTTGCCCTCGCCGACCAGCTTACCGGCCGCGTCCATGATGCGATGCGGAAAGGCAAAGCGCACACCCACCGATTTGCCGATCCAGTTTGCCTGCATGGCGCGCACGCTGGCCGGCCAGCCGGTGAGCTTGTTGCTCACACAGTCGAGCAATTCATCGGCGTATTGGGTGATGCCCATGTAGTAACCGGGGATCTCGCGCTTTTCCACCGGCGCACCGGAGCGCCAGCCACGGCCGTCGATCACCTGCTCATTGGCCAGCACGGTCTGGTCGACCGGGTCCCAGTTCACCACCTGGGTTTTTTTGTAGGCGATGCCCTTTTCGAGCATTTTCAGGAACAGCCACTGGTTCCACTTGTAATACTCGGGGTCGCAGGTGG
>JANMXS010000139.1:0-12251 GCA_031394335.1 Burkholderiales bacterium | reverse complement strand
CCCCCGGGGCCCCCGCCCCCACCCCGGATGTTGGGGTGCATTTGCCACAAACCCGCGCCTCGATAAAAAAATAACGACAGTGAGCACTCATATTTAACCCTGCGCTTACGGCTTTTCAGGGAGCGCTGGGGCGGTGCGTCGGTGCGGCTCCCGTTGTTTTTTATAAACCTCAGCCCCATACTCAATCTCTCTTCTTTGGCCCTTGATCTGGATGTTATGCGTCGTCTTTGGCAGGTTTTTGCGGAATTTGTCACGATTACCCTCGCAATCGTGTTCGTAGTCACCCTGATTCGGCCGGATTGGAACCCCTGGCGCAAAAATGTGGTGGAAATTCGTGAATCGACCGCACCGGGTGGTCTGTTCAACGTTGGCAATGCCGGCGCTCGCCTGAGCTACGCGGATGCCGCCAAAAAAGCGATGGCCTCCGTGGTCAATGTTTCTTCATCGCGCAATGTGAAACTGCCGCGCACCCATCCGCGAGTGGCGGACCCTTTATTGCGCCGTTTTTTCCCGCAGCCCGATGATCAGGACGAGGAAAACCCTGAACAGCAAGCCAGCCTCGGCTCAGGTGTAATCGTCAATGCCGATGCCAAGGGCGGCTATATCCTGACCAATGACCATGTGGTAAGTGGTGCCAACGATATCCAGATCTCATTTTCCGATGGCCGCGTGATCGCGGCCAAGGTGGTGGGTACCGATCCGGAATCCGACTTGGCGGTACTGCGTATCGAAGGCAAGGGGCTGATCCCGATCACCTTCGGTCAATCCGAGAAGGCGCAAGTGGGCGACGTGGTGCTGGCAGTGGGCGACCCGTTCGGCGTGGGACAGACAGTGACGGCGGGCATCGTCAGCGCGTTGGGCCGCAACCGTCTGGGCGTCAATCGTTATGAAAACTTCATCCAGACCGATGCCGCGATCAATCCCGGCAATTCCGGCGGCGCACTGGTTGATGTCAACGGCAATCTGATCGGCATCAACAGCGTCATTTATTCCCAGAGTGGCGGCTCGCTCGGGATTGGCTTTGCCATTCCGGTGTCGATGGCCAAGGGTGTGATGGAACAGATCATTGCCGAAGGCGCTGTCACGCGCGGCTTTGTGGGCATTACCCCGCAGGACGTCACCCCTGAGCTTGCCGAATCGCTGAAACTGGCGACCGCCAGCGGCGCACTGGTGGCCGCTGTCAGTCGCGGCGGCCCGGCCGACAAGGCGGGGTTGAAGACCGGTGACGTCATTACCTCGATCGATGGCAAGCCGATTCAGGATAGTGTTGCCGCCATGGCGGTGATTGCCGCGCTGAAACCCGGCGTAGACGCGAGATTCAGCGTAACGCGCAGCGAGAAAGCGTTGACGGTTGCGGTCACCATTGGCAAGCGGCCGAAACCGCCGCGAGCGCAGTAGCGGGCTGACGTGTAGTGAGATGAAAAAACGGCAGCGGGTTTAACTCGCTGCCGTTTCTGTTTCTGTGGGCTTGGCCTTGACGAAAAAGCGCGCAAAAAGGATTCCCAGCTCGTAAAGAATACACAGCGGGATGGCCAGGGCGAGTTGCGAGGCCACGTCGGGTGGCGTGACGATGGCCGCGACCACAAACGCGCCGACGATCACATAGCGGCGCACTTCGCGCAGGGTATCCAGGCTGACCAGGCCGGTCGCGACCAGCACGACGACAACGACCGGCGTTTCGAAGGCAACGCCAAACGCGAAAAACATGCCGAGCACGAAATTGAAGTAGTTCTCGATATCCGGTGCCACCGTGATGCTGGCCGGCGCGAATTTTGCGATGCTGGCAAATACAAACTGGAACACGATGAAATAGCAAAACGCCATGCCGATATAGAACAGCAAGGTGCTGGTGGCGATCAAGGGAATAACGAAGCGTTTTTCGTGCTGGTAAAGCCCTGGGGCAATGAATGCCCAGGCCTGATAAAGAATGAATGGCAGCACAAACAGGAAAGCGACCAGCAGGGCGATTTTTACCGGAATGAAGAACGGCGAAATAACGCCGGTGGCGATCATCTTGGAGCCCTGCGGAAGAGCGGCCATCATCGGTCTGGCGAGCAGGTCGTAGAGTTCAGGGGCGTACAGCATGGTGGGAATCGCCACCACAAACAGCGCCACTGCGCTGCGTACCAGTCGCGTACGCAACTCGATCAGGTGCGAGACGAAGGTGTCCTGGGTGCTGCCTGATGCGGAATCGCTCATTGGTGCTCAGGTCTCAACGCTGGCTGGCGGGCGAGGTGCTGCCGCCACGAATTGATTCGATGCCGAAATCGAACATACCCTGGCCATTGGCTGCAACTGCATTTACAGACGGCGCAACGACAGAGGCGGCAGCTACCGGCGCGTCTTCAACCGAAGGCGTTGCTGGTGGTACAGGCTTCGCCGCCACAGACGACTCAACAAATGGGGCCGGTGGCGCGGACGGGGGGGCTGGTGATGGCGACTCTGCCAGGCTTTTTTCCGCGTTCGTCTGGATCGATTTGGCCTCGGTTTCCAACGAATTCGCGTGCTGTTGAACCGTCTGCTCAAATGAGCGTGCAGCGTCCTGAACATCCTGCTTCAATTTGGACAGCTCGGAGGTCTCCATCTCGCGCGAAATATCGGCTTTTACCGTATTCACATAACGCTGCAGGCGACCGAACAAATGGCCGGCGGTACGTGCGACTTTCGGCAGCCGCTCGGGGCCGAGCACCACCAGGGCGACGGCGCCGATCACGGCGAGTTCGGTAAAGCTGATATCTAGCATGGTGGCTGTGTCAGTGTCGAACGTGGACAGGCAGGGAGAGCCAACAAACAAGCTGGCCGCCACCCTGCGTCATCGAAGTATCTGATGATACTTAAGACTTCTGCTTGTCCTTCACTTCGCCATCAATTGTCGAACCGTCTTTTTCAGTCGCGAGCTGATCGGGTTTTTTGTCGGCATCGCTATCGGTCTTCATGCCGTCCTTGAAGCCTTTGACCGCGCCGCCCAGATCGCTGCCGATGTTCTTGAGCTTTTTGGTGCCGAATACCAGCAATACGATGACCAACACGATAAGCCAATGCCAGATGCTGAAGCTACCCATAACCATCTCCTGTAAAAAAGTAGGTACGACGTCAAGCGGTATGGTCACGCCCATCGCACCGGCCGGAATTCAAAACTCGCTGCCGGCAACCGATCCGGACGGTGGACAGCGCTAGGATGCGTCGGGCCAGCCATGATGCCGACGCAAACTGTGTTGCCGGTTAATCCGCTCCTGACATCACCCGCAACGGAGCACTGCCAGGACGATTGCCGAACACATGAATATGCAAATGATACACGTCTTGCCCCCCCAGCTTGCCGGTATTGATGGCGGTACGGAATCCATCGCCGAGACCCTCCGCGTGCGCCAGTACCGGCACCAGCGCCAGCATTTTGCCAAGCAGCGCGGTATCCTCGGGCGACACATGGGCCAGGGTGGGGATGAATTTCTTCGGGATGATGAGGAAATGCACCTCGGCCATCGGTTTGATATCGTGAAATGCCAGGAAGTCCTCGTCCTCGTAAACCTTCCTGCAGGGAATTTCGCCGCGCAGGATTTTGCCGAAAATGGTGTTGTTATTACTTGTGTTGGGGCTCATGGTTTTTGCCGTGCGTTTTTTTCGTCGATGCCCGAGGCGCCTTCGCGTCGTTCCAGTTCGGCGATTACCTCGGCCAGTGGAATATTCTGCTGGCCGAGCATCACCAAGGTGTGAAACAGCAAATCGGCGGTCTCGTAAACGATTGCCTCGCGTGAGCCCGATTTCGCGGCGATGATGGTTTCGGTCGCCTCTTCGCCGATTTTTTTCAGGATCGCGTCGAGCCCTTTGGCATTCAGCCTGGCCACGTACGAAGATTCGGGCGAGGCGGACTTTCGCGCCGCGATGATTGCTTCCAGACGTTGCAGGCTATCGGTAATGTTGGTGTTCATCAATCATCCACTTTGAAATTCGCGCCCGAACTCAGTACGGGCATGGTTACGATCCAGCTGTCGTCTTCGAGCCGGTTGAAAAAACAGTTGGCGCGACCGGTATGACAGGCGATACCGCCGACTTGTTCCACCATCAATAGCAGGGTATCGCCATCGCAATCCAGGCGCATCTCCATGACATGCTGAATATGGCCGGAGGATTCGCCTTTTTTCCACAGGGCCCTGCGCGAACGCGACCAGTAATGCGCGTTGCCGGAGGCCAGGGTCAGCGCCAACGATTCGCGGTTCATCCACGCCATCATCAATACCTCTTTGCTGGTGCTGTCCTGGGCGATCGCGGCCACCAGGCCGTGCTCGTTCCATTTGACGGCGTCCAGCCACATTGCCTGCATGGGATTAGCCGTCATTACATTCTCACTTCGATGCCGCGCGCCGCCATATGCTGCTTGGCGGCTTTGACCGTGAATTCGCCGAAATGAAAAATTGAGGCAGCCAGCACCGCGTCGGCTTTGCCCTGAATGATGCCGTCGGCGAGATGTTCAAGCGCGCCGACCCCCCCCGAGGCGATTACCGGCACGCTCACCGCTTCCGCCACCGCGCGCGTCAGCGCTAGGTCAAAGCCTGATTTGGTGCCGTCACGGTCCATGCTGGTGAGCAGAATTTCACCGGCGCCCAACTCATTCATGCGGCGCGCCCATTCGATCACATCCAGCCCGGTTGCCTTGCGGCCGCCGTGGGTGAAGACTTCCCAGCCGGTGCCGTTGTCTTTTTTGCGCGCATCGATCGCCACCACGATCGCCTGTGAGCCGAACTTGTCGGCGGCGTCTTTCACCAGTTGCGGGTTGGTGACGGCCGAGGTATTGATGCTGATTTTGTCGGCGCCGGCATTGAGCAGGCGACGCACATCGGCGACTTCGCGCACGCCGCCGCCGACGGTGAGCGGAATGAACACCTGCTCGGCAACGCGCTCGATGATGTCGAGAATCAGGCCGCGCTGGTCGGAACTGGCGGTAATGTCGAGGAAGGTGATTTCAACGGCGCCTTCATCGTTGTATTTTTTGGCGATTTCGACCGGGTCGCCGGCGTCGCGCAGGTTGACGAAATTGACGCCCTTGACCACGCGGCCGGCGTTGACGTCCAGACAGGGAATGATTCGTTTGGCAAGCATGGCAGTCTCAATAATGCAGCGACAGGTGTTCGTCGCGCGGGCGGTCCCGCAGCAAACTTATTCCTCGGTCGCGTGCGCGATTTCGCAGGCTTTCTTGAAATCGAGTTTGCCTTCGTAAATCGCGCGGCCGGTGATGGCGCCCATGATGCCCTCGGATTCCACCGCCATCAGACGCTTGACGTCGTCGAGGTTGTTGAGGCCGCCGCTGGCGATCACCGGAATGGTCAACGCCTGGGCCAGCTTGACGGTGGCCTCGATATTCACGCCGGTCATCATGCCGTCGCGGCCGATATCGGTGTACAGCACCGCTTCGACGCCGTAATCCTGGAAGCGTACCGCCAGATCGATCACGTCATGACCGGTCAATTTCGACCAGCCGTCGGTGGCGACCTTGCCATCCTTGGCGTCGAGCGCGACGATGATGTGGCCGGGAAAAGCGTCGCAGGCCTCATGCAGGAAGCCGGATATTTTCACGGCGGCGGTGCCGATCACGATGTAGGTGATGCCGTCATCGAGATAACGCTCGATGGTATCGAGATCGCGAATGCCGCCACCGAGCTGGATGGGAATATCGTCACCCACCGCAGCGATGATCTCCTTCACCACATTTTCGTTCTTCGGTTTGCCGGCGAAAGCGCCGTTGAGGTCGACCACATGCAAGCGTCGCGCGCCCATCTCCAGCCATTTGCGCGCGGTTTCGCCCGCGTTGTCGGAGAACACCGTCGCCGAATTCATTTCGCCCTGCTGCAGGCGTACGCACTGGCCGTCTTTGATATCGATTGCCGGAATGATCAACATCGTGGTGTGAGAGTAGTGGTGGGAAAAGGAGGAAGGAAAGGGAGCCGGGGGCGGGCCTGAGCTTGAGCTGAGTTTATGGATTCCAGTGAAGGAAATTTTTATAAAGCATCAAACCGGCGTGGTGGCTTTTTTCGGGATGGAATTGGGTTGCAAAAATATTATCGCGTGCAATAGCGGCGGTAAAGCGCTGGCTATAGTCTGTCACTGCTGTAGTAACTTTGGGGTCAGTAGGTGCGCAGAAGTAACTATGCACGAAATAATACCGTTCGCCGGAAGAAATTTGCGCCCACAGCGGATGGTCTGAAGTTTGCACCACTTCGTTCCAGCCCATATGCGGTACTTTGAGTGCGTGATCGGCAGGGCGAAAGCGCTGCACCTTGCCCGCAAAAATCCCCAGGCCGAGCGTGTCGCCCTCTTCCGAACGATCAAACAGCATTTGCATGCCGACACAGACGCCGAAGAATGGTTTGGTTGCGGCCGCCTCGCGCACCGCGCTTTCCAGCCCGCTGTCGCGCAAATAGCGCATGCAGTCCGGCATCGCGCCCTGCCCCGGGAACACCACGCGATCGGCGTCACGCACGTCCTGCGGCGAACTGGAAATTGCTACGCTGAACGGCAGGGCGTGCTCGCGCACCACGAATTCGAAGGCCTTGGCGACCGAGCGCAGATTGCCCATTCCGTAATCAACGACGACGAGTTTTTGCATGGAAATTATTGGGATTGCATTGTCGGCAAGGTCAGCACGCGACCTGCGTTTAAAACGACAAACTCCTTTATCGGCGCGGTGTTTGAGGCAGAAATGCCTCAAAAGCCGCACCAGTGCTGGAGTTTGGTTTTTTTCGAGGCCGGTTTAAAGCGAACCCTTGGTCGACGGCAGAATGCCCGCAGCCCGCGCGTCGACTTCGCAGGCCATGCGCAGGGCGCGGCCGAAGGCCTTGAACACGGTCTCGGCCTGGTGGTGCGAATTGACGCCGCGAATATTGTCGATATGCAGGGTGCAGAGCGCGTGATTGACGAAGCCCTGGAAAAATTCGATGAACAGGTCGACATCCAGCTCGCCGACGCGGGCGCGCGTGAAGTTGACGTGATACGACAGCCCCGGCCGACCGGATAGATCAATCACCACTCGTGACAGCGCCTCATCCAGCGGCACATAGGCATGACCGTAGCGGCGGATGCCGACCTTGTCGCCGACCGCTTTACTGATCGCCTGCCCGAGGGTGATGCCGACATCCTCAACCGTGTGGTGCGCATCGATATGCAAATCGCCGCTGGCTTTCAGCTCGATATCGATCATGCCGTGGCGCGCGATCTGATCCATCATGTGGTCGAGAAAGGGAATGCCGGAATCGAGTTTCGAGTCGCCACGGCCGTCGAGATTGACGGTGGCGGTGATCTGCGTTTCGCGGGTATTGCGGGTGATGGTGGCGGTTCTCATTTTGCTTCAGTATCGATCAAAGGGATTCATGAAGTGCGGCAATCAGCGCATCGTTTTCCGCCGGCGTGCCCACCGTCAGGCGCAGGGTATTGGCCATCAGCGGATGCGACTTGCCGGTGTTCTTGACCAGGATTTTACGCGAGAGCAGGGCCTTGAAGGTTTTATCGGCGTCGGACACGCGAATCAGGATGAAATTTGCCTCCGAGGGAAAGCGCTCTAAGTTGGCTGCGCCGGTGATCGTGTCGAGAGCAAGGCCCAACCGGGTACGCTCGGATTTGAGGATTTCCGCCTGCTGCAATAGCGAATCGTAGTGCTGCATCGCGAAGGTCGCTGCCGCCTGGGTGAGCACATTGATGTTGTAGGGCAGGCGCAATTTGTCGAATTCGTTCAGCCAGACACTGCGCCCGATCAGCATGCCCAGCCGCGCGCCGGCGAGGCCTAATTTGGAGACGGTGCGCATCAGCAGCGCATTGGGATACTGCGCGATCTCAAGCAGGAACGATTCGCTGGAGAACGCAAAGTAAGCTTCATCGATCACCACCAGCCCGCCATCGCTTTCAACGGCTTTGATAATGCGGCGGATGCCCGCGCGGTCGAACAGATTGCCGGTCGGGTTGTTCGGATAGGCGATGAAGGTTACCGCCGGGCGCTTGGCCGCAATGGCCGCCAGCATCGCCTCGGTATCCATTTCGAAATTGGCTGTAAGCGGCACGCCGATGTATTCCAGGCCGCAAAAGGTCGCGATCATCTTGAACATCACGAACGCCGGTTCTACCGATAGCAGCGCCGCACCCGGTTTGGCGCAGGCCATGGCGATGATCTGGATGATTTCGTCCGAACCATTGCCAAGCAGGATGTCGAGGTCGGACGCGATATTCATCGCGCCGCGGATCGCATCTTTCAATTCCTCAGCGGCGGCGCTGGGATAGCGATTCAGCGAGGCCGTCGCCAATGCCTCGGCGAGCCCGGCGCGTAACGACCCGGGAAAAGCGAAGGGATTCTCCATCGCATCGAGCTTGATCAGGCCCGCCGCCGGCTGCACATGGTAGGCCGAGAGGGCGGCGATCTCGTCGCGAATGATATTCGGCGCGGCCATCACTTCAAGCGAAAATCAGCCGACTGTGCATGCGCTTCGAGTCCTTCGGCGCGCGCCAATGCGGCCGCCACCTTGCCGAGCGTTTGCGCGCCGGCTTTCGAGACCTGAATGATTGACGAGCGTTTCTGGAAGTCGTACACGCCCAGGGGAGAGGAGAAGCGCGCGGTACGCGAGGTCGGCAGCACATGGTTCGGGCCGGCGCAGTAATCGCCGATCGATTCCGAGGAAAAAATCCCCAGGAAAATCGCGCCGGCGTGGCGGATTTTTGGCAGCAAGGCTTGCGGATTCACCACCGATAGCTCCAGATGCTCCGGCGCGATACGGTTCGATATTTCGCAAGCCTCGTCAAGGTCGCGCACCTTGATCAGCGCGCCGCGATTGCCCAATGAAGCGCGAATGATGTCGGCGCGCGGCATGGTTGCCAGCAGTTTTTCCATGCTGGCGGCGACGCGCGCAATGTAGGCCGCGTCCGGGCACAGCAGAATGGACTGCGCGATTTCATCGTGTTCGGCCTGGCTGAACAGGTCCATCGCCACCCAGTCGGGATCGGTGTTGCCGTCGGCGATCACCAGAATCTCCGAGGGGCCGGCGACCATGTCGATACCGACTTGCCCGAACACGAAACGTTTTGCGGCCGCCACGTAGGCATTGCCGGGCCCGACAATCTTGTCGACCGGCGGAATGGTTGCGGTGCCGAACGCCAGTGCGCCCACCGCCTGAGCGCCGCCGATGCGGAACACGCGATCAACCCCGGCCAGCGCAGCAGCGGCCAGCACGGTCTCATTCATCACCCCGTCCGGGGTGGGGGTGACCATGATCAGTTCCTTGACGCCGGCAACCTTGGCGGCCACCGCGTTCATCAGCACCGATGAGGGATAGGCGGCCTTGCCGCCTGGCACATAGAGTCCGGCGCGATCCAGCGGCGTGATCTGCTGGCCGAGCACGGTGCCATCGGCCTCGGTGTATTGCCAGGAAGGCTGAATCTGCCGCTGATGGTAGCTGCGGATACGCTCGGCAGCGGTTTCCAGCGCAGCGCGCACCGCAGTGGGCAGACCGGCGAGGGCCGCCTTCAATGTTGCGGAAGGTATTTCCAAGGCTGCCGCCGAGGTCGGTGTCCAGCGGTCAAAGCGGCGCGTGCAATCGAGCAGCGCGGCGTCGCCTTGCGACTTCACATTTGCCAGAATCTCGCGCACGGAGGCTTCGACCTTCGGGTCCTGGGCAGATTCGAAGGCCAGTAATTGCGCGAGTTCGCCTTCGAAAGAGGCGTTGCGCGAGTCGAGTTGTCGGATGTTTAACATGGCATTAATAAGTGTAGATCCACCATTGGCGCGGCATTTGGGGCAAAAATGCTCCGAAAGGCGCGCCAATGCTGGGGTTATAAATTAGGGTAATTCTTGAAACCCTCAAATTTCGTCATTCCGGCGAAGGCCGGAATCCAGTCCTTCGTTGAATCAAATACTTGGAGGGACTGGGTCCCGGCCTTTCGATGGAGACCCCATTCGGGGCGCCGGGACGACGACGTTTCGAGAAGTTCCCATTACGCTTTGGCTGCGCGCTCGAAGGCCTCAATCATCGGCTGAATCGTGTCGCGCTTCAACTTGAGTGCGGCGCGGTTCACGATCAGGCGGCTTGAAATCGGCAGGATTTCTTCCACTGCAATCAGCTTGTTGGCCTTCAGCGTATTGCCGGTGGAGACCAGATCGACGATCGCATCGGCGAGGCCGGTCAGCGGCGCCAGCTCCATCGAGCCATACAGCTTGATCAGGTTGACGTGCATGCCCTTCTTGGCGAAATGCTCGCGCGCGGTCTGCACATATTTGGTGGCGACATTCAACCGCGCGCCGCGCTTCACGGCAGCGGCGTAGTCGAAATCTTCGCGGGTGGCGACCATCATGCGGCATTTGCCGATATGCAAATCCAGCGGCGCGTACAGCCCCTGATTGCTGCCGGCCTCATGCTCGAGCAGCACATCCTTGCCGGCCACGCCCAGATCGGCGGCGCCGTATTGCACATAGGTCGGCACGTCGGAGGCGCGCACGATCACCAGCTTCACGTCGGCTTGATTGGTGTCGAGGATCAGCTTGCGCGATTTTTCCGGATCATCCAGCGGCACGATACCGGCGGCCTTCAGCAGCGGCAGGGTCTCATCGAAAATGCGGCCCTTGGAGAGGGCAATGGTGATGCGGCTGCTTTTTTCACCCATCATGCGGCCCGTTCAATTTGTGCGCCCAGCGCGGTCAATTTTTGCTCGATGTGATCATAGCCGCGATCCAGATGATAAATGCGGTCAATCACGGTTTCGCCCTCGGCAACCAGGCCGGCGATGACCAGGCAGGCGGAGGCGCGCAGATCGGTCGCCATCACCGTAGCACCGGTGAGGCGCGCAACGCCGTGGACGATCGCGGTATTGCCGTCGATGTCGATTTTCGCGCCGAGACGCACCAGCTCCTGCACATGCATGAAGCGGTTTTCAAAAATCGTTTCCGTCACCACGCCGGTGCCGCTGGCCACACAGTTAAGCGCGATCAGTTGCGCCTGCATATCGGTCGGAAACGCCGGATAGGGCGCGGTGCGGATATTGATCGCATGCGGGCGTTCGCGGCGTGCCACCATGATTTCCGTGTTGGTGGTGCTGATGGACACACCGGCCTCGCGCAGTTTTTCGATCACCGCATCCAGCGAATGCGGGCGCGTAGCGGTCAGGCGCACCTCACCACCGGCGGCGGCAACGGCCACCAGGAAAGTCCCGGTCTCGATGCGATCCGGCATCACCCGGTAGTGGGCGCCATGCAGCCTGGCGACGCCGTCAATCGTGATCACGTCGGTGCCGTGGCCACGAATGTGGGCGCCCATCGCGATCAGGCAGTCGGCGAGGTCGACGACTTCCGGCTCGCGCGCGGCGTTTTCCAGCACCGTCGTACCCTTTGCCAGACAGGCCGCCATCATCAGGTTTTCAGTGCCGGTGACGGTCACCGTATCCATGAAAATGCGTGCGCCTTGCAGCTTCTTGGCGGTGGCGTGAATGTAGCCGGCTTCAATGGTGATGGCAGCACCCATCGCTTCCAGCCCCTTGATATGCAGATCGACCGGGCGTGCGCCGATGGCACAGCCACCGGGCAACGAAACGCGCGCTTCGCCGAAGCGCGCCACCAGCGGGCCCAGCACCAGAATCGAGGCGCGCATGGTTTTGACCAGGTCGTATGGCGCGACCAGTTCGCTGACTTTATCGGCGAGCAAGGTGACGGTTTCCCCGTCGCGCGACGTAACTACTCCCATCTGGCCCAGCAATTTCAGCATGGTGTCGATATCGTTCAGGCGCGGTACATTGGCCAACACCAGCGGCTCGGCGCTGAGTAGCGCGGCCGACAGAATCGGCAAGGCCGCATTCTTGGCGCCGGAAATGCGAACTTCACCGTGTAATGGTGGGCCGCCCCGGATCTTAAGTTTTTGCATGGGACAGTACTTTATTGAACGGGATGCGACGACCACTCGGTCGGCGTCAGGGTCTTCATCGACAAGGCGTGAATTTCCTCGCGCATGCGCTCGCCCAGCGCGCCGTAGACAATCTGGTGGCGTTGCACACGCGATTTGCCTTCGAACGCGCCGCAAACGATAACCGCGCTGAAGTGTGCACCGTCGCCATCAACCTCAAGGTGTTGACAGTCCAATTTGTCGCGAAGATAACCTTCAATTTGCTGGGGCGTAACCACGGGAAGCCTTATTGGCGGAGTTTGTAACCTGATTTTAACAGGGAGAGGGTGAGGGCCGAAAGGCAAAAGAATGAACCGGCGGTAACGGCCAGTGACAGCCACACCGAGACAT
>JANMXS010000138.1:0-6712 GCA_031394335.1 Burkholderiales bacterium | reverse complement strand
AGCCGCCGGAATTAACAAGAGGTAAAGCAAATGGAATTTTTCAGAATCAAGAAGTCGATCCCGTTCATGCGCCATGCACTGGTGTTCAACGCGATCTCATTCATCACCTTCCTGCTGGCGGTCGTGTTCCTCGCCACCAGGGGCCTGCACTTTTCGATTGAATTTACCGGTGGTGCGGTGATGGAAGTGAAATACGCCAAGCCGGCTGAACCCGACCGGATTCGCGACGCGCTCAACAAGGCCGGCTTCAACGATATACAGGTATTGAAGTTTGGGTCGGCGCAGGATGTGCTGATCCGTCTGCCCTTGAAAATGACTGCCGGGGCGAATAACCAGAACGAGGCGATGCAAAAGCAGAACGATGCGGTAATGACCGCATTGCGCGCCGATGAGCCCTCGGTCAACCTGACGCGCACCGAGTTCGTCGGCGGCCAGGTCGGCAATGAGCTTGCCACCGACGGCGCGCTGGCCTTGCTGTTCGTGTGTCTGGGGATCGTCTTCTATCTGGCAATCCGTTTTGAGTGGCGGTTCGCGGTTGCCACTATCATCGCCAACCTGCACGATGTGATCATCATCCTCGGCTTCTTCGCCTTCTTCCAGTGGGAGTTTTCCCTGCCGGTGCTGGCGGCGGTGCTGGCGATCCTCGGTTATTCGGTGAACGAGTCGGTCGTGGTGTTCGACCGGGCACGCGAAAATTTTCGCAAGATGCGCAAGGCCACCACCGAAGAAATTTTCGATGCGGCGATCACCGGCACCATCTCGCGCACCATCATTACCCACGGCCTCACGCAGATGATGGTATTGGCCATGCTGATTTTCGGCGGGCCCAGCCTGCACTACTTCGCGCTGGCGCTGACCATCGGCATCTGCTTTGGTATTTATTCCTCGGTGCTGGTGGCCTGCCCGATCGCCAGGTATCTGGGCGTCTCGCGCGAAGACTTTGTGAAGCCGGACAAGAAGAAAGAGTCCGAACCCGAAGTCATTTCCGCCGCGCCGTAGCCAACCGCGGCGGCAACTAAACGATGGAGATCCTGCTCTCGGCCTGGGACCTGATCGTCCATCTCGACAAGCACCTCGCCCTGCTGGTGCAGAACTACGGGCCGTGGGTTTACGTGATCCTGTTTGCCATCGTGTTTTGCGAGACCGGCCTGGTGGTGGCGCCGTTTTTGCCGGGTGACTCATTGCTGTTCATCGCCGGCGCGCTGGCCGCGATCGGCGGCATGGATGTGAATCTGCTGGTGGTGGTGTTGATCATCGCTGCCGTACTCGGTGATGCGGTCAATTTCCAGATTGGCGCGTGGCTTGGGCCGAAGGTATTCAAGGACAACGAGGCGAAATACCTGAAGCGCGATCACCTTGAAAAAGCCCATGCGTTCTATGAGAAGTGGGGTGGCGCGGCGATCATTCTGGCGCGCTTCACGCCGTTCCTGCGTACCTATGTGCCGTTTGTGGCCGGCATGGCGCGCATGACCTATGCCAAGTTCGCGGCCTACAACATCGCCGGCGGCATTCTCTGGGTCGCTTCACTGACCTATATCGGCTTCTTCTTCGGCAATATCCCCTGGATCAAGGCCAACCAGGGTTTCATTGTCATCGGCATCATCGTGCTGAGCCTGATTCCGGTGATGATCGGCGCGCTTAAATCGCGGGCGGAGTCTTAGCTGCTTGCTGAGTAGCCTGCGTGGCAGGAACTTGGGATCGTGATGGTGCCGAGACCCGGGCATACATGATGGCAGCAATAAAAAATACCATGCTCAGCGCGACCTCGATGAACGCAAGCGATTGCGACAAGCCCTTGTCGGACCAGGCGCGCACTGCGCCTTCGGAGAAATAAATCAACACGAACATTGACGCCCATTGGTAGGTGTAGCGTTTGCCGCGCAGGATGCCGAACAGCGGGATCAGCAACGGCAGCACCTTGAGGATCAACCACGAGCCGCCGGGGCGAATCGGCGCCAGGATGCTTTCCCAGGCGATACACAGCGCGATCAGCCCGATCAGCGCGGTCGAGGCCAGGTAACGAAACCGTCCTGCTCCTGTCGAGGTGCTGTTCACGGCCAATCAGGACTGCAATTTGGCGGCCACCACCGCCACGCGCTTGCCGAGTGCAAAGGCGAGTTTTTTCTCGTGCTCGCTTACCGGCAAGTCGCCGGCCGCCCCGGCCACGTGGCTGGCACCATACGGTGTGCCGCCATCGCGTGTTGAAGTCAGTTCCGGCTCGGAATAGGGAATCCCGACCAGCACCATGCCGTGGTGCAGCAGCGGCACCATCATCGTCAGCAGGGTCGCCTCCTGGCCGCCGTGCTGAGTCGAGGTGGAGGTGAAGACGCAAGCGGGCTTGCCGACGAGCGTGCCGCGCATCCATTCGCCACCGGTGCCATCCAGAAAATATTTGAGCGGTGCCGCCATATTGCCGAAGCGCGTCGGCGAGCCCAGCGCCAGGCCGGCGCACTCGGCCAGGTCGGCGAGCATCACATAGGGCGGGCCGTCGTTCGGTACTTCCGGCGCGGCGGCTTCAACCACGGTCGAAACCCTGGGCACGGTGCGCACCCGCGCCGCCATGCCCGGCACACTGTCGATGCCGCGGGCGATGTGGCGCGCCAGCTCCCGGACCGAGCCTGAATGCGAATAGTAGAGAACGAGAATGTCGGCCATGGGTGCGCAGAAAGTGGAGAGGAGCCGGTATTATACGAGCGGCGCCACTCGAACCCTTCCCATGAAATTCCTGATCCAGCTTTTTCACTACCTGCGCTTTGTGGTGCGGCGTGCGGTCGAGGATCGCTGCCTGACGGTGGCGGGCAGCCTCACCTATACCAGCTTGCTGGCGCTGGTACCGATTTTTACCGTGACCCTGACGCTGGCGGCGCAAATTCCGGCGACGCGCGACATCATTTTTCAGGTCCGGGCGTTCATCCTCAAAAACCTGCTGCCCGATGTGGCCGGCCGCGTGGTCTCGGTATACATGGAGCAATTCGCGCAGAACGCCGCGCGTCTCACGGTGGTCGGTCTGCTGATCATTTTCGCGACCGCGATTGCACTGCTGTTCACCATCGATGCGGTGTTCAACGATATCTGGCGCTCGCGCCGCCGGCACTCGTGGTGGAAGCGTTTCACCGGCTATCTGCTGCTGCTGACGGCGGGGCCGATTCTGATTGGTGCGAGCCTGTCGATGACCTCGTACCTGGCGCACTGGGCCAGCAGGCTCGACAGTGTATTGATGTTTCTGGATAACTGGCTGTTGAAGCTGGTGTCGTTCCTGCTGACCGCTTCCGCGTTGATCATCGCCTATCGCGTGATACCAAATCGCTATGTGCCGGCACGACATGCGTTGGCGGGTGGCCTGTTTGCCGCATTTTTATTCGAGCTGACCAAATACCTGTTTGTTGCCTATGTCGCAAAGGTACCGACCTACAGGCTCGTCTATGGCGCTTTCGCCAGCGTGCCGATTTTTCTGGTGTGGCTGTATTGCTCCTGGATGGTGGTGCTGATTGGCGCGGAAGTGACCGCCACGTTTTCATATTTCCGGCATGTCGACGCGCAGCGCCTGGATCCGGACGGTCGCAAGCAGGCCGCGATACGCCTGCTCGATGCATTGACACGCGCCACGGTCGGCACCAATATCGCGCTGAACTTCAATGCGCTGCGCCTGCGGGTGCCGATGCCTATCGACCAGGCCGAGGACATTCTCGATAATCTCGTCGCCGCAAAGATTCTGGCCAGTGAGCGGCGCGGCCGCCAGCCGGGCTTTCGCCTGCTGATGGCGCGCGAGGCGATCAGCGATGATGCGATCCAGCAGGCGCTGGAGCGGCGCGCGAAGCGTTAACGGCAAGGGCGGCGTGCGCGGCCAGCGGCTAAGAGGGCTGAAACTGGAACAGATCGAAGCGCGAGGTGCGTTCAATCAGCGTGGTGGCGCGCACATGCCGGATATCACCGTGATCGACCAGCTCATATTCGCGCAGATCGGCGAAGGTCTCGGTTGAAGTCATGATCGTGTCCGCGTCGGCGTCGCCCATCAGTGGCGCGATCAGCAGGGCCGGCATCGTCTTGGCGCTGCCAATGGTGGGTTCGATGGTGATGCTGGTTGCTGCGGGCGAAATCAGCTCAAGGCCGAACTCAAGCGCGTCGCCATCCAGCATGGACAGCCAGCGCACCACGCCGACATTCCACGCCCGCCCGCCGACAAAGCGCACACCGACCACTTCACCGACCGCAATGCCGACGTTGCCGCCCAGTTCGCGATGCATGCGCAGGCCGTTGGCACTCTGGTTCAGCACTTGCCATTCCTCGACGCCAATCAGTTGCGACATTGGGTCCTGCGGAATCTTCAGCAGTGGAATGGTGCGGCCATCGCGGATCGCCGCGGCATCCGCTTCCGGGTTTTCATTGGCAGCGAGTTCGGCAAAATAGGCGATCCCCTTGATGCTGCTGCACAAGGCGACACCGGTCTCGGCCGGATTGCGGCGGAACTGGCGTTTGGGCGGGTCGCCCCACAGGCGGACAAGCCTCGACATCAGATCGTTGAGATCATGGGTGGCGTGGCTTTTGGCGGCGCTGGCGCCACTGCCGGCGGCCTTCAGGCGTTCCTCGAGACGCGCGACCAGCCGCGTGGAATCAACCAGCCGCAGCACCTGTCCAGTCGGGCGGGTGCCTTGCACCAGGACCTTGGGCGCCTGGTCGGAATCGAGCGCGACCACGAACAGGCGTTGCGGATCGAGGCCATCGGCGTTATCGCGGATCGTGGCGAGGCCACGGTTTTGCGACAGTATCTGCACCACGCGCTCGACTTCCTTATGCATCAGCCGATACGGGTCGGCCAGCGAAATCAGCAGCGACGCGATGTACAGCTCGCCGATCGACTGTTTGCTGTCCTCGTCAACGATTTCAGCGCAAAGGTTTTGCTCAACTGCGCACTGGTACAAGGCATGAAAGTCCTGCCACACACCGGGTGGAACCGGGTGATAGGTTTTGTAGCCTTGCAGCATCAGGCTGGACAGGCAAGACATCGCGCGATACAGCGGTAGCGGCAGATGTTTTTTGGCGTTGAACATGAGCAGCTTGCCGGTTTTTTCCAGCAGCAGCAGTTTGTAGCTGTGGGCGCACTCGGCAAGCAGGTCCTGCGCCAGCGCAAACGCTTCAAGCTGTTTTTGCGGCATCGGCAGGACGCTGTAGGCATAGACGGCATCGAGCTCGTCGAGCAGTACGGCGATCACGGGCCGGTAAACCTCCAGCAATTCAACGCGCTCGTCGGCCGGCAATTTGGCGCGATTCAATGCGCGGATGTTATCGGTGACGATACGAACCGACGCCACCGTTTTGGTCAGCGGCAGCGACTCAATCCAGGCCCGCGCCTTTTTCGGGTTGGTTTCAATATCTTTCGCTAAACTTTGCGTGCAAGCCGGTGTCGATAGTACCAATGCCATGCAATCCCCTCGTTGGTCGTTCTGGGTGCGCTAAATGATTTATTTTTTTGGCCGTCGATCTGGGCCGTTTATTATGCGGATCGATTCATGTCGATCAGCCCCAAGTACCGCGATTCTAACAGAGACAAAAATGCCCCGATCTTCATTCTGCATCTGTCGTATTGCCCCTTTCCTCGTATCGTTCGCGGCACTGGCCGCCGCGCTGGCCCTGAACCCGGCCGCAGCCTTCGATCTGCAAGATACCGGCGGCACGGCGCAGCGCCTGGCCGAGCTGAAGGGCAAATGGGTGGTGGTGAATTTCTGGGCAACCTGGTGTGCGCCCTGTGTGAAAGAGATTCCCGACCTCGCCGCCTTCGCCACCGCGCAGGGCGACCGTGTGCGGGTGCTGGGTGTGGCGCTGGATTGGGACGAGACCGGCAAGCGCGAGGCCGATGAACGCAAGGTCAAAGCCTTCGCTAAAAAAGTCGGACTCACCTATCCGCTGGTGCTGGGCAATGCGGCCAGTGAAAAAGCATTCGGCAAACTCAAGGGACTGCCGACCACCATCGTCTACGACCCGACCGGGAAAATCGTCTATCAAAAGACCGGGGCCGTCACGCAGGAACAATTGAACCGCGTGGTGGCAGGCGAGAAGGTGCCGAAACTTTAAAGGTGAAACACCAGCATTGGCGCGGCTTTCGAAGGCTTTTTGCTCCAAACGCCGCGCCAAATGGCGTTCTACGTTTTCTTTGCGCCAATTTTTGTTTTCAGCAATGCACCGATGTCGGCAACGGCAACCGGCGTCGCCGCGGTATCGCGACGGTGTTGATACTCCACGTTGCCCTCTTTTAATCCGCGCTCGCCGATCACCACCCGATGCGGGATGCCGATCAGCTCCAGATCGGCCAGCATCGCGCCAGGACGCTCGCCGCGATCATCCAGCAGCACATCCACGCCGGCCTCCAGTAGCTCGGCATAGAGCTTGTCGACGGCCTCCTTGACCATCGCTGAACGGTCATAGCCCATTGGCGCCAGTGCCACCGTAAATGGCGCCATCGCGTCCGGCCAGATGATGCCCTTGTCGTCGTGATTCTGCTCGATGGCGGCACCGAGCAGGCGCGTCACGCCGATGCCGTAGCAGCCCATTTCCATCAGCTGCGGCTTGCCGTTTTCGTCGAGGAAGGTGGCCTTCATCGGCGCGGAATAGACGGTACCTAGATAGAACACATGGCCGACTTCGATGCCGCGCTGGATGGCGAGGATGCCCTTGCCGTCCGGTGAAGGATCACCCGACACCACATTGCGCAGGTCGG
>JANMXS010000137.1:0-7358 GCA_031394335.1 Burkholderiales bacterium | reverse complement strand
CTGCCGGCATTGTGACTGCAGAGGGCCGTACCTTCCATATGCACAAGAACAAGGGGCTGGTGCGCGATGTTTTTCGCACCCGCGATATGCGCAACCTGACCGGCAATATGGGCATTGCACATTGCCGTTACCCCACGGCGGGGTCGGCTGCGAGTGCAGCCGAATCCCAGCCGTTCTACGTCAATTCTCCATTTGGAGTAGTGCTCGGTCACAACGGCAATCTGGTCAACACGGCGGAATTGCAGCGCGAGTTGTTCCAGGATGATTTGCGTCACGTCAACACCAGTTCCGACTCCAAAGTTCTGCTCAATGTGCTGGCGCATGAGCTTCAAATCGCCGCGCGCGGTATGCGTCTTGATCCGGAAGCGATTTTCAATGCGGTCGCCGGAGTGCACCGTCGCGCCAAGGGGGCATATGCGATTGTTGCCATGATCGCCGGTTATGGTCTGCTGGCGTTTCGCGATCCCAACGGCATCCGACCGTTGATCATTGGCAAACATGAAAGCGAAGAGAGCGGTGTCGAGTTCATGGTCGCCTCGGAAAGTGTTGCCATCGATGTGATGGGCTTTCAGGTGATGCGCGATGTTGCGCCCGGTGAGGCTATCCTGATCGATACCTCCGGCAATTTTTTCAGCCGCCAGTGCGCACAAAACCCGAGCCTGCACCCGTGCATTTTCGAATTCGTTTATCTGGCGCGCCCCGACTCGGTGATCGATGGTGTCTCCGTCTATGAAACCCGTTCGCGCATGGGCGCGTCCCTGGGCGAAAAAATCAAGCGCGAATATCCGGACATCGAAATCGACGTGGTGATTCCCATTCCCGATACCAGCCGCCCATCGGCCGTCGAGGTTGCGCAGGTTTTGGGCGTCAAGTATCGCGAGGGATTCATCAAGAATCGCTATATCGGCCGCACCTTCATCATGCCGGGTCAGGACGAGCGCAAGAAATCCGTGCGTCAGAAGCTGAATGCCATGGCGGTTGAATTCAAGGGCAAAAACGTGCTGCTGGTCGATGATTCCATCGTTCGCGGTACAACTTCAAAAGAGATTGTGCAGATGGCGCGTGACTGCGGCGCGAAGAAGGTCTATTTCGCGTCCGCAGCGCCGCCGGTACGCTTCCCCAATGTCTACGGTATCGACATGCCGACGCGCGGAGAGCTGATCGCAACCGGGCGTGACGAGAAACAGATTGCTGAAGCCATTGGCGCGGATCTGGTTGTTTATCAGGAACTGGATGCCTTGATTGATGACATCCGCGCGTGCAACCCGAACATCAAAAGTTTCGATGCATCGTGCTTCGACGGCAAGTATATTGCGGGTGATGTGTCGCCTGAATATCTGGCCGCAATCGAGGCCTCACGCAAGGACGGCAAAACGCGCGGCAGTGAAGCCGCCGAAAGCGCCACAGACAGCGGTGCTGCGTCGTACCAGCTCGACCTGGGTTTGTCGACGATAAATTCATGAAGGAACGCCAGGGCAAGGGACTTGGGTTCGATACGCTGGCCGTCCGCGCAGGCCAGTTGCGCAGTAATTTCCAGGAGCATTCCGAAGCGCTGTTCCTGACATCAAGCTTTGTGTACAAGAATGCGGCTGAAGCCGCGCGGCGCTTTGCCAACGAAGAGCCCGGCTTTCTCTACAGCCGCTTCACCAATCCCACCGTAACGATGTTCCAGGATCGCCTCGCCGCCCTGGAAGGTGCAGAAGCTTGTACCGCGACGGCGACCGGCATGGCCGCCATCTCCAGCACGGTGATGGGTTTGTTAAAGCAGGGCGATCACCTCATTTCTTCGCGCAGCGTATTCGGCACGGTAGTGCCGTTGTTCGACCAGATCTGCAAGCGCTTCGGCATTGAGACAAGCTGGGTAGCGCCGTCCAATATCGACGAATGGCATGCGGCGATGCGTCCCAATACGCGCATGCTGTTCTGCGAGACGCCGTCCAATCCGTTAGCCGAGATTTGCGATATCGCCGCCCTTGCCGCCATTGCCAAGCCTGCCAGGGCCGTGCTGGCGGTGGATAACTGTCTGTTGACGCCAGCCCTGCAGCGCCCATTGGAGCTCGGGGCTGATCTGGTCATTCATTCCGCGACCAAGTATCTCGATGGCCAGGGCCGGGTGCTGGCGTGTGCTGTCTGTGGCCGCAAGGAATTGATCGACCCCGTGTACGGGTTTGTGCGCACTGCGGGACCGGCGCTGTCCCCATTCAATGCCTGGATTTGCCTTAAAGGCATGGAAACGCTCAAATTGCGTATGCAAGCGCACTCGCTGGCCGCGCTGGAAATTGCGCGCTGGCTTGAGGCGCAGTCGAAGGTGAAGCGCGTTCACTACGCCGGGCTGGAATCGCATCCGCAACACCTGCTGGCGATGCGTCAGTCGCCCCAGCAGGGCGCGGTGCTGGCGTTTGAGGTGAATGGTGGTCGAGATGCGGCGTGGCGGCTGATCGACGCGCTGCAGATCCTGTCCATTACCGCCAATCTTGGTGACACCAAATCCACCATCACGCACCCGGCCACCACCACGCACGCGCGCATTTCGCAGGCGGAACGCGACGCGGCGCATATCGGCGACAACCTGTTGCGGGTGGCAGTGGGGCTGGAAGATGTCTCCGACCTGCAGGCGGATCTGAGTGAGGGTCTGCAAGCAATTTAAGTGCCTCGCACGGTGGCCCCCGACGCGCGAGGTTCAGCCGTCTACGCTTACGCGCGTCAAGGTGCCCTGGAAGGCGCGCAGATACTCTCCGCGCTCATGCCAGTCGGCCAATACCCAGCGCTGACAAACATGCCCGTCTACAATGTGCCGGTGGGTGGCCGGACGGTGCGTATGGCCATGAATGATCGTCGGGTAGGCATAGCTGCGAAAAACGGCCTCGACGCTGCCGGGCGTCACATCCATGATCTCCTCCGCCTTGCCTGATTTTTCGCTATCGCTTTGCATGCGAATCGACCTGGCCAGCGCCTGTCGGTCGGGATAGGGCTTGGCCAGTATTTCGCGTTGCCACTCGGGGTCGCGCGCCTGTAGTCGAAACTGCTGGTAGCCGATATCGTCGGTACAAAGCGTGTCGCCGTGCAGCAACAGCGTGGGCTTGCTATCCAGTTCGATAAGCACCGGATCGGGCAGCAGGATCAATCCGGCCTCGGTGGCGAAGCGCTCGCCGATCAGGAAATCGCGGTTGCCGTGCATCAGGAAAATTTTCGTCCCTGCTTCGGAAAGATCTCGTAGTGCCGCCGCGACTTTCCGACCGACGACATCGTGCTCCAGCTGATCATCGCCCACCCAATAATCGAACAGGTCGCCGAGAATATAGAGAGATGCCGCCTCGGAAGTCGCCGTCTCGAGGAAGCGGAAAAACAGCGCGTTGACCGACGGCCGCGTTTCGCTAAGGTGCAGATCAGAGATGAACAGGGTTGCGCGCATGGCCTCGACTATAAAACAAAAGAGCGGCCGTAGCCGCTCTCTTGTCTGCCGGATGCCGACATCGTTGCGTCAAATGCATTCAGCTTTTTCAATCACAACCGTTTCCTGCGGCACATCAGTCGGGAACATGCCCCTGGGGCCGGTTTTCACGGCTTTGATTTTGTCGACCACATCCATGCCTTCCACCACCTTGCCAAATACAGCATAGCCATAGTTGGCCGTGCCCGAGTGGTTCAGGAAACCATTGTCTGCGACGTTGATAAAGAACTGCGAGGTTGCAGAATCGACTACGCCGGTGCGCGCCATTGCCACGGTATAAACGTCGTTCTTGAGGCCGTTGGTGGCTTCATTCTTGATCGGCGGGTTGGTCGGCTTTTGTGTGAGGCTTTTGTCAAAGCCGCCGCCCTGGATCATGAAATTGCTGATAACGCGATGGAAAATCGTGCCGTTGTAATGCCCACTCTCGACATACTTCACAAAATTCGCGGTGGAAAGCGGGGCCTTCTCGTTGTCGAGTGCAAGCGTAATGGCGCCCATATTGGTGGTGAGTTTTACTTTCACGGCGGTGGTTCCTTTGTCATTGAGTTTGCAGGAGGCAGCCTTGATGGCGGCGGCCGGTTTAGTGGTTTTGACGGCATCTGCTGCTTTTTGTGCGTAGGCGGCGCCGAAAAAAAATGTGCTCGACAGGATGCCGGCAGCAACGCGGGTGTGGAAATGATTCATGGTTATATCCTTGGGGGAAATCATGCTGGCTGTCGAGGCGGGAATTTTTAAGGCAGCGTTACAAGGCAGCAGCTTCGTAAATAATTTTCCACTGACCATCTTCGCGCTGCCAGTACTGGCGTTTTTTCATGCTGCTGCTGTTATTGCTGCTTTTATAGTCCTGATCGAAGGTGACGATCATCATCGGCGGCGCGATTGACGAGAGCGGGTATTCGAAGACCGATAAATTGCTGATGCCGACTTTCACGAAACTCTTTGCGGCATTTACCCGGCGCTTGAGTGTCGACCAGTCGTTGAAGCTCTTGCCTTCGGCGCTGAAGTGCGAAGAATAATGTCCCAGGTAATTGTCCGCATTCAGGCTTTCCCAATCGTGTTGCCATTGCTCGAGAGCGCCGTTGAAAGCGGTGCGCATATCGAGCCACTGGTCCGGCGATTTCCACTCGACATTCGGGGTAATCACGATCGGTGTAACGCCTGGATCCACGTATTTCTTGATCGATTCGAAGTCGTCGTTGGTCAGCACCACGCAGCCATCGCTGGCGCGCGGCGGTCGGCTGTAAGTTGTCGGTGGGGTACCGTGCAGCCAGATCCCGGACCCTGTTTTGCCGAGCCGCTTATCCCACTCATTGGGAAAGTTGAGTGGAAACGCGCCGGGGCCGTAGAAATCGCTGAGCCGTTCCTTTGCCACGGCCGGATTGATGGTGTATACGCCCAGTGGAGTACGTTGGTCGCCCTCGCGTTCCTTGTCCACGCCGTTCTTGCCCGCTGAAATATAGAAGTCGGTAACGAGTTGCGGGGCGCCATCCACATTGCGGAAGATATAAAGGCGCGATTTCTCGCTGTCCATCAGCAAGGCATATTCCTGCGCGGGTGCGAGCTGCAACAGGGCAGAAGGCAAATGTCCGAGCGGTGGCCCATCGAAATAGCGGGTCAGGCGTGCTTTGGCTTCCGAGCGCAGGCTTGCCACCATCTCCGGCTGTGGTTTGCTGCCCGCATAATTTCCCGAAAAAAATGCGATCGGCGCGCCTGATTGCGCCATCAGCAAGTCGCCCTTGATCAAGTGGCCGAGGCGAAAATTCGGATTCTTTTTCAGAGCAATATCTATCTCACGAAGTGCCGCCTGGATGCTGCCTTCCTTGAGGGTCTCAAGGGTGCGCACCAATGACGCTTCAACCTCGTTGCTGAAGACAACCGAGGTGGCTGGCGTGGTCTGCGCGTGCAGCGTTAACATCGGCAGCAGCATTGCCGGCAACAGGGCATATAGCTGCATCGAGGAGGGCCGGGGCCGCAATTTTTTGAATATCATCGAGACCGCATCTGCTCATGCATCGGCGATCAGCTGCCTGCGCGTTCCGTGCGAATGAGCCATTTGTCGCCGGACTTCACCAGCCGCATCGTCTTGGTGTTGTTGCTGGTGATTTTGTCGGACTTGTAGGACTGGCGAAATACAACCGTTGCCTCATTGCCGGTGATCGTTACCTTGGAAATATTTGCGCTGATGCTGATGCTTTTAGGTGCTTTAATGCGCTCGCTGCGCTGCGATTCCCAGGTTGTGCGCAGCATGCCGCGCGGTGTTTCAAAATCGGGGGCGTAGGCGCCCAGATAGCCGGCGGTGTCCTTGCTGGCCCAAGCCTTCGCCCAGGCAGCAATGGTGGCCCGTATTTGTGCGTCAGCGCCAAGCGATGATGGCTCTGGTGTCGTTGCTGCGGCGACCTTTACCGGTTCGGCTTTAGCTACTTGTGTTGCTGCCGGCTTGGCTGGATCGGCATTGCTTGCTTTGGGGGGAACGAAAAGGTCCTTCACCATCGCCAATTTTGATTGTGCGGTCGTGTTTGATTTTTCGAGTTGCAGTGCCTAGTCGTAAGAGCGGCGTGCCCGCTGGGCGTAGATATCGCCCAGGTTTTCATAGGCCGTTGCGTAGGCGGGATGGGTGTGAATGGCCAGTTCGAGGGCCGCCTTGGCCTTGTCGTAGTTCCCCTGGCTCGCATACAGCACTGCCAGATTGTTGTAGGGTTCCGGCAGTTCCGGATAGTCTTCGGTCAACCCGGTAAAAACCTGGATCGCATCGGCCGGCTTTTTCTGCTCGGTCAAAATCAGACCTTTGACAAATCGCCCCTGCGCGTCTTTCGGCTGTTGGGCGAGCGCCGCGTTGACTTTGGTCAGGGCGCTATCGAACTTGCCCTGCTGATAGAGGTGCGATGCCTCTTTCACGTCCTCAGCGGGACCTGCCCAAGCGGGGACAAGCCCCATAGTCACCAGAATGGCGATACCGGGAATTAGGGCAGAGCCCACCCGGCGGAGAAAGGTTTCACTGAGCATTGCGTTATAATTCATTGAATTTAATAAAAAACAGCGCGATATCGACGCCCCACATTCTACCAAGAATGCTTACTTTCTTCACAAGCAATTGTTATTCCCGCGCCGGCTTGGCCGCGCCCCCCGTGCCTGCACGGGAAAATGCCGCCTATGGCCGGTCGTGTACGCTCATCGGGTCCCGTTGCGGCCCGGCTTGAATGAGGGTCGGGAGGCACAGTTTTGCAGCTGTCCGACCCATGATCTGCGCTGCAACGCTATTGATTTCACCTTGAGACGGATTCCTTGTCGCTGCCGCTAGTGGCCAACGCCCACGATTACTCACCCATCCTCGCAAATTGATACCCATGCAGACTCTGTACAACACGTTTACCCGTAAGAAAGAAAGTCTTAAGCCCATCGAACCCGGCAGAGTACGCATGTACGCCTGCGGCCCCACGGTGTATGACTATTTCCATATCGGCAACGCACGCACCTTCACCGTGTTCGATATGGTGTCCCGCTGGCTGACGGCGACCGGTTATGAAGTCAACTATGTCCGCAATATCACCGACATAGATGACAAAATCATTGAGCGTGCCAATGCCAACGGTGAGCCGATCGGCGTACTGACGGAACGTATGACGGCGGCCATGTTTGAAGATGCCGACCGGCTCAATCTGCTGCGTCCCACGGCAAGCCCGCGCGCTACGCAACATATCGAGCACATGCTGGCGATCATCAAGACGCTCGAAGACAAAGGCATGGCGTATCGCACCGCCAATGGCGATGTCTACTACGCGGTGCGCAAGTTCGCTGGCTATGGAAAACTCTCGCGCAAAAATCTGGATGATTTGCAGGCAGGGGAACGCGTGGCTGTCGATGCCAATAAGCGGGATCCGCTCGACTTTGTGTTGTGGAAGGCCGCCAA
>JANMXS010000136.1:0-7135 GCA_031394335.1 Burkholderiales bacterium | reverse complement strand
AGGCAGCACTTCGCCGGCATCATTCATGGTCACGACGCGGCCGACCAGCACCACACCTGGATCCGTCTGCCACTGTGCCTGTGCCGACATTGCGAACAGGGTGAGCAGGGTTATCGCGCCAGCGATCCAGCGTGGGTTCGGGCGGGCGAGCATCATTTTTCCTATCCGGTTATTAGCGGCACAATGGCGCGGCATATGGACATAATCATAGGGACATAATCATAGCGTGTTGATGCCCTGGCATATATGACAGTACGTTTTTGGAACCGATTGAGTATGTCTTCCCAATTTGATCTTTTCGGCGAGCCCCTGCCTGCACCGGTTGCGCCTGAGTCGTCCACGCAAACGGCGCTTAAACGCACGGCTAAAGCCGCGGTACTGGCCGCCAAGCCAAGCGATGCGGTGCTGGCCGCCGCCGCGGGAATGCCCGCCAATATCTACCTCGGTACCTCATCATGGTCGTTTGCCGGCTGGGACGGGCTGGTTTACGACGGCAGCTATCCGGAACCCAAACTCGCGCGCGACGGCCTCGGCGCGTATGCGTCGCACCCCCTGTTTCGCACCGTCAGTATCGATCGCACCTTTTACGCGCCAATCGCCGAGCGCGACTATGCCCGCTATGCGACCCAGGTTCCCGCAGGTTTTCGTTTCATGGTCAAGGCCCCCATGGCTATTACCAGTTCTTACCTTCGTTCCGACGAAGGCGTATTCAGCGACAGCCCGTATTTTCTGAATGTCAACTATGCGATCAATGAATTCATCGCGCCCTGTACCGCCGGCCTGGGTGCCAAGGCGGGCCCCCTGGTGTTCCAGTTCCCGCCACAGGGCCGCGAGGCAACGCGCAACCCGGACCCATGGATCAATCGTCTGTATCGCTTCCTCAAGGAACTGCCGCCGGGGTTTTTATATGCCGTGGAAATCCGCGATCCCGAATTGCTCACGCGGCGCTTCCTGATGTGTCTGAAAACCGCCGGCGTGCAGTTCTGCGTGGCCAGTCACGCGCGCATGCCGCCGCCCCGCGAGCAAATCGAAGCCGCTGCCGCCGTGCTCGGTGCCGGACCGCTGATCGCGCGCTGGACGCTTCACTCAGGCTTCAAATATGAAGTCGCCAAGGCGCGCTATTTCCCGTTCGACAAACTGGTCGATGAAGATCCGGACAGCCGCGCCAGTCTGGCTGCCGCCTGCCTTCGTGCCGTCGCCGACGGCTACCCCGCATTCGTGGTTGTCAATAATAAAGCCGAGGGCTCCTCGCCCTTGAGTATCGAGAAACTGGCCGCACTTGTGAGCCATGTCGAACCCCCTCCCCAAGCCGCCTGAGAAGTCCTCGAGCAACCCGCCTGAGCAGACAGCGTCCCTGTGGAATGGCGTCAAATCCGCATGGCGCCGGGCACGAAACCGGATGATGAAGCCGGTCACGCTGATCGAGCAAAGCGCATGGCAGGAGGCCACTCGGCACTACCTGTTCATGCTCAGCTTGAACGCCGAAGAAAATCGCCGGCTGCGCCTGATCGCTGCGGATTTTCTGGCGCGCAAAAAAATCCTTGGCGCGGCCGGGCTGGAGATTACCGAGCCCATGCGTATCCAGATCGCTGCGCAGGCCTGCATCCTGGTGCTTGAACTGGGCGTTGACTATTTCGATGGCTGGGACGACATCATCGTCTATCCTGGCCAGTTCATTCCCGAACGCGAAGTTATCGATGAGGCCGGCGTGGTCCACACCACCCGCGAGGTGCTGGCCGGTGAAGCCTGGCTGGGTGGACCGGTGATCCTCTCATATGAAGACGTGGCCCAGCCAGGCAATCCGCATGACGCCATTGCCGGGAACAATGTGGTAATTCACGAGTTTGCACACAAACTCGATATGCGCAACGGCGGCGCCAATGGTTTTCCACCGCTGCATAAAGGCATGAGCACGGCCGTGTGGAAGCAGACCTTCATGGCGGCGTACCTCGATTTTTGCCAACGCACCGACCGGGCGGATGCACTGGCGCGACGCGATGGCGGCGCGGCGCTAGACGGGCTGCCGATTGATCCCTATGCAAGCGAGAATCCGGCCGAATTTTTTGCCGTCATTTCCGAGGCATTTTTCGAGATCCCGGAGAATGTGCACGGCGCGTATCCGCAGGTTTACCGGCAATTGGCGCTGTTCTACCGGCAGGATCCGCTCGCCCGCCTGGCGGTGCACCGATAGCCCATTTTCTTGCAAACATCTGGCACCCATAAAAAACCCGCTGATGTCAGCGGGTTTTTTTGATCTTGAATTTTACCGGGTGCGCACGTCGGCCCTGGATCGCCTAGAGATAAAGGACCGCCGGGAACACCGCGATGGCCAGCACGAGCAGGACCCACTCGCATTTCCAGCGTTTGAGGTGACCGGTGTAATAAAAAATGATGCACAAAATCGCAAATACATAAAAAGCTGCCAGTAACATTACGCCTCCTTTTTTAGAATGCCTCTCCGTGGTCACCGGGAGCTACATTACCACAGCCCTGCTGCGGTTCCCCGTGCTGCGCCTCAAATTGCGTCTTCGTCGGTTTCACCGGTACGAATGCGCACCACCTGGCCAACATCGGTCACAAAAATTTTCCCATCGCCGATCTTGCCGGTGCGCGCCGCCTTGACGATGGCATCTATCGCCTTGTCGACCATACTATCGGCAAGAATGACTTCAACTTTAATCTTGGGCAAAAAATCCACCGTATATTCCGCGCCGCGATACAGCTCGGTATGCCCTTTTTGCCGGCCAAACCCTTTGACCTCGGTTACCGTCAGTCCGGACGCACCCAACTCCTGCAGCGCCTCGCGCACCTCGTCGAGCTTGAACGGTTTGATGATGGCCGCGATTTTTTTCATCTCCTGCTCCCGATCCGGTTGTTTACTGCGGAATATATTTTGATGTTATCGGATAACGCCAGTCCTTGCCGAATCCGCGCCGGGTAATTTTCGCACCAACCGGCGACTGGCGCCGCTTATATTCATTGATCTTGAGCAAACGCGTGACGCGGTCCACATCGGTTTTGGCGAAGCCCATCGCCACGATTTCCGAGGGCGAGCGGTCCTGCTCCATGAACATTTCGACGATCTGGTCGAGGATGGCGTAATCGGGCAGCGAGTCCTGGTCCTTCTGGTCCGGCCGCAGTTCGGCGCTGGGCGGACGGGTGATGACGCGTTCCGGAATCACCAGCGATTGCGCATTGCGCCAGTGGCACAATCGGTAAACCAGGGTCTTGGCCACGTCTTTCAGAATCGCATAACCGCCGGCCATATCCCCATACAGCGTCGAGTAGCCGACCGCCATCTCGGACTTGTTGCCGGTGGTCACCACCATCGCGCCGAACTTGTTGGACAAGGCCATCAGCAACGTGCCGCGCACCCGCGCCTGGATATTTTCTTCAGCGGTATCCTCGGCGCGCCCGGCAAACTCCGGCGCCAGAGCGCACTTGAATTGTTCGAACATGGGCGTGATGCTGATCTCTGCGTACTTCACGCCCTGAATCGCCGCCATCTCGCGCGAATCGTCGAGTGAAATTTGCGCCGTGAACGCCGAAGGCATCATCACCGCCTGCACCCGTTCGCTGCCCAGCGCATCGACCGCAATCGCCAGCGTCAGCGCCGAATCCACCCCGCCGGACAAACCCAGCAGCACACCGGGAAAACCGTTTTTGTTCACGTAGTCGCGCAGCGCTACCACCAGCGCACGATAGACGCTCGCCTCGGTGGCCAATGCCGGGTGCAACTCGCCGGAAATTTTGCCATTCTCAAACCCGACCAGTCCCAGCGCTTCCTCGAACTCGCGTTCCTGATAGCCCACGCTGCCGTCGGCATTGATGCCGAATGAGGCGCCGTCAAATACCAGTTCGTCCTGCCCGCCGGTCATATGCGCATAGACGATCGGTACGCGGCTCTCGGCAACGCGGGCGCGCACCACGTCATAGCGCACGCCCAGCTTCTGGAAATCGTAGGGGGAGGCATTCGGCACTACGATCAATTCGGCACCAGCGGCCTGGGTTGCCGCCACCGGTTCCGCAAACCAGACATCCTCGCAAATCAGCACGCCGATTTTTGCGCCGGCATGGTCGAATACAAACGGCACGCTACCGGTTGCAAAATAGCGCAGCTCATCGAACACCTGGTAATTCGGCAATCTCTGCTTGCGATAAGTACCCGCAATGCGGCCGTGCTCCAGCAGCGAAGCGGCATTGTAGAGCCTGCCCTCATCGAGCTGCGGATGACCGACGATGATGCTGATGCCCTGCACCCGCGCCGCCATGGCTTTCAACGCTGTCGCACAGGCTTCGCGAAAATCATGACGGAACAGCAGGTCTTCGGGGGGATAGCCGCACAGCGCCAATTCCGGCGTGACCAGCAGGGTGGCGCCCTCAGCCCTGGCGCGTTCGGCATGGCCAAGAATGCGTTCGACGTTGCCCGCAAGATCGCCCAGGGTGGGGTTCAGTTGGGCGATAGCAATTTTCATGTGCGGGCAGGATCAGGCAAGGTGAAGGAAAACAGGGGGACAGCGCTTATATCGCCATTATACGAGCAGGCCCGCTGGCCGCACGCAACGGTGGCATGCATCAGGCGTCATCGCAAAAGCCCTATGCCGGTCCACGTCCATCCGCTATGATCAAATATCCTGATTATCCCGTTGGCACGCCTACCTTGACCTCCTCTGACATACCGCCAGGCAGTTCGGCGACCACATCATGGTCAACGATAACGCTGTTCAGCGCCATGTTTGCAAGCAGCCTCGAGGCCGTGCTGCTGACGCGCGGTAACGGCGCCATCATCGCCGCCAACCCGGCAGCGTGCCAAATGCTGGGCTATGAGCAGGCGGAATTGAGCGCGCTCAACCGCGCCGATTTGGTCGATACCAGCGACCCGCGTGTTGCCTCCGCCCTGGCGCAGTGCGACCGTGAAGGTGCTGCGCGCGGCGTGATGGTGTTCACGCGCAAGGATCAGTCGATGTTCGCAGCCGAGGTATCGTCGACTTTGTTCCGGGACGAGCAGGGCCTGGCCTGCGCCACCATTTTCCTGCGCGATCTTTCCGGACGAGCCGCCGGCGAGCCGCAGGTGCGTGAAAGTGAAGAGCGCCTGCGACAGCTCATGGCCGAGCTTGAATTTGCCAAGCGTGAGCTGGAAACATTTTCATATTCGGTTTCTCACGACCTGCGCGGACCGCTTAATGTAATCGCGGGATTCTCGCAATTGATCGCCGCTGATCATTCCATCGAATTGCCGGAAACGACCCGGAATTATCTGAAGCATATCGATACTGCCGCGCAGCGCATGCAGGGCCAGATCGAAGACATCATGAAGTTGGTGCATATCGGTCGTGCCGACCTCACACGTATGCCGCTTGATATGACGACGATGGCACATGAGATCGCCCAGGCGCTGAGGGCACGGGACCCGGCACGCAAGGCCGAGGTGCATATCGCCGACGGCCTGCACGCCCATGCTGACGCGCCGCTGATGCGCATCGTGCTGGAAAACCTGCTGGGCAATGCCTGGAAATATTCGAGCAAGCGTGCCGATGCAAAAATCGAATTTTCCAGACTTGACGACGATACGTTCCTGGTCCGTGATAACGGCGTTGGCTTCGAGATGAAGGACGCCGAACGGATTTTCCGCGGTTTCCAGCGCCTGCACGCCGACAAGGCGTTCAAAGGCAACGGGATGGGCCTGAACATCGTGCAACGCGTGGTGCATCGACACGGCGGACGGGTGTGGGCTGAAGCCGTTCCCGGCGCGGGCGCCACCATCTTCTTCCGCCTTTCGGTCGGGACTGACGACGGCATGGGGCGATAGCCGGGCACATGCGTGAATACGAACTCAAGGTGGTCGACGACCTCGCCAGCATTGCGGCGGCAGACTGGGATCATCTAGCCGACGGCAATCCCACTCTGAGTCACGCATTTTTGCAGGGCATGATCGACGCGGGTTGCACCACCGCCGCCAGCGGCTGGCTGCCGCAATTCCTCACCCTGTGGCGCGAGATCGAAGGCCGGCAAACATTGGCCGGTGCCGTGCCGCTGTACATGAAAGGCCATTCCTACGGCGAATATGTATTTGATTGGTCGTGGGCCGAGGCCTATCAACGTGCCGGGCTCGATTACTATCCGAAGCTGCTGGCGGCCGTGCCGTTTACGCCCTGCTCTGGCACGCGGCTGATGGCGCACACCGATGCCGACCGGCAGCTGTTGATCGACGGTTTGCTTGAAATTGCCAGGCAAAGCGAGGTCTCGTCGCTGCATGTGCTGTTCCCCAGCGACAGCGAACACCAGATGCTGGTCGCCGCCGGCATGATGCCGCGCAGCTCGGTACAGTTTCATTGGCGCAATGCCGACGGCGCGGGCTATGCGGATTTCGCCGCCTTCCTCGCCACCATGAGCCACGACAAGCGCAAAAAGATCAAGCAGGAACGGCGCAAAGTCGCCGATGCAGGTATCAGCTTCACGCGCAAGGTCGGTCGCGACATCAGCGACGCCGACTGGGATTTCTTTACCGCGGTCTATACCCGCACCTACCATGCGCACTACTCCACGCCCTACCTGAATCGCGAATTCTTCGGCCTGATTGGCGAGCGCATGGCGGAAAATATTCTGCTGGTAATCGCCTCGCGCGATGGACAGAAAATCGCCGCTTCGCTCAATCTGTTCAACGACAGCACACTGTTTGGCCGCTATTGGGGCGCCACCGAATTCCACTCCGGCCTGCATTTTGAAACCTGCTATTACCAGACGCTGGAATTCTGCATCGAGCGCGGCATCCGTATATTCGAGGGCGGCGCACAGGGCGAACACAAACTCGCACGCGGATTCTTGCCGGTGAAATGTCATTCCGCACATTGGCTGAAAGAGCCGCGCTTCGCCAAGGCGGTGGAAGATTTTTTACAGCGTGAAGGCGGCGGCATTGAGCGCTATGTCGATGAAATGAACGAGCACAAACCGTTCAAGGACGCATAGCATAAAAAAATGAAACTCCAGCATGGGCGCGGTGTTTGGAGCAAAAATGCCTGTAACATCGCACCAATGCTAGAGTTTGTCGTTTAAAACGGAGGGTGCGGTGGGAGAACTCAAGACCAAACCAACTGCGGCCAGTGTCGAAAAATTCCTCGCCGGCATCGTCGACGAG
>JANMXS010000135.1:0-7201 GCA_031394335.1 Burkholderiales bacterium | reverse complement strand
GGCGCTTGCTGCCATGCAGCGACTGTTGCCGGAACTCGCGCTGTATCCCGATGGCAACGGCTTTGAACTCAAGCAGGTCATCGCTGAAAAATTCGCAGTGCCGTGCGATGGCATCGTGCTTGGCAACGGCTCCAACGATATTCTCGAGCTGGCGGCGCGCACCTATTTGACGGCGGGCGATTCCGCCGTTTTCTCGCAGCATGCGTTCGCGGTTTATCCGCTGGTGGTCAAGGCGATGGGCGCGCGCGGCATCGAAGTGCCGGCCAAGAATTTCGGCCATGACCTCGACGCCATGATCGCCGCCATCGAGCCTCGCACCAAGCTTCTGTTCATCGCCAACCCGAACAATCCCACCGGCACCTTCGTCGATCCGGCCGTGTTGCGCGCCGCGATCAAGCGTGTGCCTGCGCAGGTGCTGGTGCTGATCGACGAGGCCTATACCGAGTACCTGCCCCCGGCTTTGCGTGCCGATACCGCAAGCTGGATTCGCGAGATGCCGAACCTGATCGTGTCGCGCACGTTTTCCAAAGCCTATGGTTTGGCCGGGCTGCGGGTAGGTTATGGGCTTGGTGCTGCCGAAGTGATCGGCCTGATGAACCGCGTGCGCCAACCGTTCAATGTCAACCAGCTCGCGCTGGCGGGTGCGGCAGCGGCCCTGAATGATGAAGAATTCCTGGCGCGTGGCCTCGATAATAACCAGCGCGGCATGGTGCAACTGATCGAAGGTTTCAAACAGCAGGGCCTTGAATACATTCCGTCCTTCGGCAATTTTGTGTGCGTCAAGGTCGGCGCGGCTGGCCCGGTTTTCCAGAAGCTGCTGAAGCAGGGCGTGATCGTGAGGCCGATCGCCAGCTACGGCATGCCGGAATACCTGCGCATTTCCATCGGTACCGAAAGCGAGAATGCGCGCTTCCTGAAAGCCCTTGCGCAGGCGCTGCGTGATTAAAGATAAAAACATGCGGATCCAGCATTGGTGCGGCTTCGCAGGCATTTTTGCTCTGAACGCCGCGCCAGTGCTTGAGTTTGGTATTTAGATGGAAAGCCGCGTTGTCGTTGTCGGCCTGGGGCTCATTGGCGGCTCCTTTGCCTTGGCGCTGCGCAATGCCTGGCCAACAGTGGCCATTACCGGCATCGACCGCGACGATGCGAATCTCGACGAAGCCCTGCGCCGCGGCGCCATTGATGTGGTGGGCGATTACAGCGCGGTGCGCGATGCCGATGTGATCCTGCTCGCGGTGCCGGTGCGGCAATTGCCGGCGGTGCTGGCGGGCTTGGCCCCACATCTGCAAGCCAATACCGTGATTACCGATGTGGGCAGTACCAAGCAGGATGTGGCGGCGGTGGCGCGCACAGTCCTCGGCGAGCGTGCGCGCCAGTTCGTGCCTGCCCATCCCATCGCCGGCCGCGAACACAGCGGCATGGCCGCCGCCGCCACGGAATTGTTCGACGGCCGCACCGTGGTATTGACGCCGCTCACCGAAAATGGCGCAGACGATGTGAACCGCGTGAAGATGCTGTGGCAGGCCTGCGGCGCGCGCGCGGTCGAGATGACGGCGGGCACGCACGATGAAATTTTCGCGGCCGTCAGCCATCTGCCGCATATGCTCGCCTTCGCCTTGGTCGATGAGTTCGCCGCGCGCCCCAATGCGAAGAGCCTGTTCTCGTTCGCCGCCTCCGGCTTTCGCGATTTCACCCGCATCGCCAGTTCATCGCCGGAAATGTGGCGCGATATCGCCCTCAATAATCGCACTGCATTGGTGGCTGAAATGGATCGCTATCTGCGCCATGCCGGCGAGTTACGCGATGCCATCGCTGCCGGCGACAGTGTGAAAATCAATATCCTGATGCAACGCGCACAGCAGGCACGCGAACACTGGCTGGCCGGCGAGCTCGATCACTTTCGGGATGAGTCGGCGTGAGCCCATCGCTTAATCTTGGCCCGCTAAAGCATGCCGCCGGCGTGGTCACCCTGCCGGGATCGAAGAGCATTTCGAATCGCACCTTGCTGCTGGCCGCATTGAGCGATGGTGAAACGCGGGTCAACAATCTGCTCAAATCCGACGACACCGAGGTGATGCTGGCGGCGCTGAAAGCGCTCGGCGTCAACATCAAGGCGCTTGGCGGACAGGATTTTCGCGTCAGCGGTTGCAACGGCCGTTTTCCCGTTACCGAAGCCGAGTTGTTTCTGGGCAATGCCGGTACCGCGTTTCGCCCCTTGACGGCGGCGCTCGCGTTCCAGCGGGGCCACTACACACTCAGCGGCGTGCCGCGCATGCACGAGCGGCCGATTGCCGATCTGGTCGATGGTCTGGCGCCACTCGGTGCGCAGATCCGTTATCTGAACACGATGGGTTATCCGCCGCTCGAAGTCCAGCCCTTGCAGATGTGTGAGGTATCGCGGGTGCGGGTGCGCGGCGATGTCTCCAGCCAGTTCCTGTCCGCGCTGTTGATGACGCTGCCACTGCTGAAACGTGAAATCACCGTCGCAGTCATTGGTGAGCTGATCTCTAAACCGTATGTGGATATCACCCTCAATTTGCTGGCGCGATTCGGCATCTCGGTGGAACGCCGGGGCTGGCGCGAGTTTGTGATTCCCGCCGATGCAAACTATCGGACCGGTGGCGTCATCTCGGTTGAGGGCGATGCTTCCAGCGCCTCGTATTTTCTTGCAGCCGGCGCAATAGCAGGTGGCCCGGTGCGCGTGCAGGGCGTCGGTCGCGCCAGCATTCAGGGAGATGTGCGTTTCGCGGAAACGCTGGCGCAAATGGGTGCTGCGATCTCGATGGGCGAGGACTGGATCGAGGCCGCCGCTCCCGGCGCGCGCAAGTTGCAAGCCATTGATGCCGACTTCAATCACATTCCGGATGCGGCGATGACGGTTGCGGTGCTGGCCCTGTTCGCCGAAGGCGCCACCACCATCCGCAATATCGCCAGCTGGCGCGTCAAGGAAACCGACCGCATTGCCGCGATGGCGACTGAATTGCGCAAGGTGGGAGCAGAGGTGGAAGAGGGCGCGGATTTCATTCGCATCACGCCGCCTGAAAAACTGCTGCCGAATGCGCTCATCGATACCTACGACGATCACCGCATGGCCATGTGTTTCTCGCTAGTCGCGCTGGGCGGCGTACCGGTCACCATCAACGATCCTGGCTGTGTTGCCAAAACCTTTCCCGATTACTTCACCGCTTTCGCCAGCATCACGCGCTAGCCGTTGAGAATGTTCGCGTGAAACCTGATGTGGTCCTCGATGAATGAGGCGATGAAGTAATAGCCGTGGTCATAGCCCGCATGACGGCGCAACGTAAGCGGCTGGACCGCCAGCTTGCAGGCGCTTTCGAATTCCTGTGGCATCAACTGCGACTCCAGAAATTTGTCACTCAAGCCCTGGTCGATCAGGATGCCGGCCGGAAACGGCGTGCTGTTTTGCTGCATCAGCCGGCTGGCGTCATATTCTTTCCAGCGCGAGATGTCATCGCCCAGATAGCCGCTGAACGCCTTCACACCCCAGGGGGATTTTGCGGCTGCTGCAATCGGCGCAAAGGCCGAAACCGATTGGTAGATATCGGGATTGCGCAGCGCCAGCACCAGGGCGCCATGACCGCCCATCGAATGGCCGAAGATGCCGATGCGCTCGGCGCGCGCCGGAAAGTTGGCGACGATAAGTTCGCGCAACTCGTGAACGATCCAGGAATACATGCGAAAGTGTTTAGCCCACGGTGCCTCGGTGGCATCAACATAGAATCCTGCGCCGGTTCCAAAATCCCAGTCACGGTCCACACCCTCAATGCCCGTGTCGCGCGGGCTGGTGTCTGGCGCTACCAGCATCAAGCCATGTTCGGCAGCAAAGCGCTGCGCGCCTGCCTTGATCATGAAGGTTTCCTCGGTGCAGGTCAGGCCGGCCAGGTAAAACAGCACCGGTACCGGCTCCTGTTTTGCAGCCGGTGGCTGGTAGACCGAAAACTTCATCGGCAGGCCGATGGTGCTTGACTGATGGCGATAGAAACCCTGCACACCGCCGAAGCAGGCATGTTCGCTGATGGTTTCAAGTCGCGAAGTCGATGCGGCCATCAATAGAGAACGACGGAGCGGATCGACTCACCGCGCTTCATCAACTCGAAGCCCTCGTTGATTTTTTCGAGCGGCATGGTGTGGGTGATCAGGTCGTCGATATTGAGCTTGCCATCCATATACCAGTCGACGATTTTCGGCACATCGGTGCGGCCGCGTGCGCCACCGAAGGCCGAGCCCTTCCATATGCGACCGGTCACCAACTGGAAGGGGCGGGTGCTGATCTCGGCGCCGGCCTCGGCCACGCCGATAATGATCGACTGGCCCCAGCCCTTGTGGCAGCACTCCAGCGCCTGGCGCATCACCTTGGTATTGCCGATGCATTCAAAGCTGTAATCCGCGCCGCCATCGGTCAATTGAATAATGCTGTCGACCACGTTTTCATGATCTTTGGGGTTGATGAAATGCGTCATGCCGAATTTGCGCGCCATCGCTTCTCGCGCCGGGTTCAAATCGACGCCGATGATCTTGTTGGCGCCGACCATTTTTGCGCCCTGGATCACATTCAGCCCGATGCCGCCGAGGCCAAACACCACCACATTGGCGCCGGCTTCAACCTTGGCGGTGAAGATCACCGCACCGACGCCGGTGGTGACGCCGCAGCCGATATAGCAGACCTTGTCGAACGGCGCGTCGCTGCGGATTTTCGCTAATGCGATTTCAGGCGCCACAATGTAATTTGAAAAAGTTGAAGTACCCATGTAGTGAAAAATCGGTTTGCCGTCGATCGAGAAGCGGCTGGTGCCGTTCGGCATCAGGCCCTTGCCCTGGGTGGCACGAATCGACTGGCAGAGATTGGTTTTTTGCGAGAGACAAAATTTGCACTGGCGACATTCGGGTGTGTAGAGCGGAATGACGTGGTCGCCTTTTTTCAGCGACGATACGCCGCTGCCGATATCGACGACCACCCCCGCGCCCTCATGGCCGAGAATCGACGGGAATATGCCTTCCGGATCGGCGCCCGACAAGGTGTAGTAATCGGTGTGGCAGATGCCGGTGGCCTTGATTTCTACCAATACTTCGCCCGCTTGCGGCCCCTGCAAGTCAACTTCTTCAATGGTCAGAGGGGCGCCCGATTTCCAGGCGATGGCGGCTTTGGTTTTCATTGATAAGGTCCGTTGGGATAGTGGGAAAATTGAAGGAGGTCAGATGCAGGAAACGGGCAAAGGTTCATTGGGCAGTCGGGCGTGCCGCGTTACCCGACTGCAGTTTTATCAGGCTGGCATGGCATCGGCGTATTACGCGAATCGGATGGTATTCTACGGCCCTGCATCGACTTGCAGGCAATTGCAGTTCCGCAAGTTCGTGATGGTCGTAAGCGCTCTCGCGTGCTTACATGTCTTTATCTCCATATCTGCCCGCTGAAACTTTCCACATGAGTACATCGCTGCCGCCGGTTATCGCCATCGACGGTCCCACCGCATCCGGCAAAGGCACGGTCGCACAGCGTGTTGCGGCGCAGTTGGGCTTTCATTATCTGGATAGCGGCTCGCTTTACCGCCTGGCTGCCCTGGCGGCGATTCGCCAGCGCATCCCGCTGAGCGATGAGGCGCGCATTGCCGATCTTGCCCGTCGTCTCGATATTCGCTTTGATCTTGGCCCTGAAGGCGAGCGAACCCTGCTTGCCGGTGATGACGTTGGCGATGAAATCCGCACCGAAGCGGTCAGCCAGAGCGCCTCGATAGTCGCGGTGCTGCCGCAGGTTCGCGAGGCGCTGCTGCAACGTCAGCGCGACTTTCGCCAGGCGCCGGGTTTGGTCTGCGATGGCCGCGATATGGCGTCGGTGGTTTTCCCCGATGCCGAGCTGAAAGTATTCCTCACCGCGAGCGTCGAAGCGCGTGCCGAGAGGAGACTTAAGCAGTTGATCCAAAAAGGAATGTCTGCCATAATGGGTAACGTTGTGAAGGAATTACGCATCCGTGATGAACGCGATATTAATCGTCCGGTTGCGCCGCTCAAGCGTCTAAGCGACGCCCAACTACTTGATACAACAGGAATTTCCGCCGAAGAAGCGGTGGCAAAAATTCTCGATTGGTACGAAAAAATCAAGTAGGTGCCTGATCGCGAAGCCTTTTTTTGCTTCGCATCGGTTTTCTCCGCAAGGGTTTGCCGTTTTTTTGTTTCAAACGATAGGTGCCGGGTTTTACTTTGAAATACCGGTGTTGATAAACCGTCGCCGCCTTCCCGTGATGTGGGTTTTCACCCAATCGCAGGTTTCCGCAAGGCAAGCGACTTAACCCCGAAAGTGCAGTTTCTTATGTCAGCAACCGCCCAATCCCCCGTAACAAAAACCAAGCCGATCCATCCGGTAGACAGCTTCGCCGCACTCTTTGAAGAGAGCCTGACCCGTCAGGAAATGCGTATCGGTGAGCTCATTACCGCCGAGGTCGTGCTGGTTGATCAAAATATCGTCGTGGTAAACGCCGGCCTCAAGTCCGAGAGCGTGATTCCCGTCGAAGAATTCAAGAATGACAAAGGCGAACTTGAAGTCAAAGTTGGCGATTTTGTTACCGTCGCGATCGAGTCGTTGGAAGACGGCTACGGTGCGACCAAGCTGTCGCGCGACCGCGCGAAGAAGCTCTCCGCCTGGCATGAACTCGATGTCGCGCTGGACAAGGGTACGATCATTACCGGCATGGTGTCCGGCAAGGTCAAGGGCGGCCTGACCGTCATGATCAACGGCATTCGTGCCTTCCTGCCCGGCTCGCTGGTGGATACGCGTCCGGTCAAAGACACCTCGATGTTCGAAGGCAAGGAGCTCGAGTTCAAGGTTATCAAGCTCGACAAGAAGCGCAACAACGTGGTGGTTTCGCGCCGCGCCGTAATGGAAGCCTCGGCTGGTGTCGAGCGCCAGGCGCTGATGGAAACGCTGAAAGAGGGAGCTGTCGTCAAGGGCATCGTCAAGAACATCACCGACTACGGCGCATTTGTGGACCTGGGCGGTATCGATGGTCTGTTGCACATCACCGATCTGGCATGGCGTCGCGTCAAGCACCCGTCCGAAGTATTGACGGTGGGCGACGAAGTTGAAGCAAAGATCCTGAAATTCGATCAAGAGAAAAATCGTGTTTCGTTAGGCATGAAGCAGTTGGGCGATGACCCGTGGACCGGCCTCTCACGCCGTTACCCGCAA